>PJMF01000016.1 GCA_003173865.1 Minisyncoccota bacterium | reverse complement strand
CTTCAACTTCGTTAATCTCGCCGACTACTTTTCCTTGCGGCGAGTGATACACAAGATACTTACCTAAAATATCTGGGCAAACTTCTAAAGTGGGGCGAAGATAAAAAGAACGTTGCAGTCTAGACATCACTCGCAGAGTATATCAAAAAGCCCTCCGTTTCCAGAGGGCTTTTGCAAATTCAATTAAGAAACAAAAATTACTTAATAATTTTGGTAATTGCACCTGCACCAACGGTGTGACCACCTTCGCGGATAGCGAAGCGGAGACCTTCTTGAAGTGCCACTGGCACAATCAAAGTTACTTTCATCTTGGCGTTGTCACCAGGCATGACCATCTCGACACCATCTGGGAGTTTGATCTCACCAGTCACGTCAGTGGTACGGATATAGAATTGTGGGCGATAGCCACTGAAGAATGGTTTGTGACGACCACCTTCGTCTTGCTTCAAGATATACACTTCTGCCTCAAACTCTGTGTGAGGCGTGGTGGTTCCTGGTTTCGCAAGCACTTGACCGCGCTCAACTTGATCTTTTTCAATACCACGAAGCAAAATACCAACGTTGTCACCTGCTTGACCTTGGTCGAGCAATTTCCGGAACATTTCAACACCAGTAACGGTGGAGTTTTGCTTGTCGCGAATACCAACGATTTCAATTGCATCACCAACTTTGATGATACCAGTTTCGATACGGCCGGTCACGACTGTACCACGTCCCTTGATTGAGAAAACGTCTTCAACAGGCATTAAGAATGGCTT
Source organism: Minisyncoccota bacterium (assembly GCA_003173865.1). Taxonomy (GTDB): domain Bacteria; phylum Patescibacteriota; class Microgenomatia; order UBA1400; family PJMF01; genus PJMF01. The sequence goes on along the minus strand of PJMF01000016.1, from coordinate 84,350 downwards.
GTCGAGATCGCGAACTGGATCTGGGATGGTTGCATCGACAGTGTCCATGAGTTCCATGATTTTGTTCATGTACTCTTCGTTGCCTTCCAATGCTTTGAGTGCGGAAACACGAATGATTGGAGTCTTGTCGCCATCGTAACCATACTTGGTTAAGAGTTCGCGGACTTCCATCTCAACGAGGTCAAGAAGTTCGGCATCTTGCACCATGTCGCATTTGTTTAATGCAACAACTAATTGAGGCACGTTGACTTGTTTGGCCAAAAGGATGTGCTCACGAGTTTGTGGCATAGGACCGTCAGTCGCAGCGACCACAAGAATAGCACCGTCCATTTGAGCAGCACCAGTAATCATGTTCTTAATGTAGTCAGCGTGTCCTGGAGCATCGATGTGAGCGTAGTGACGTTTGGCAGTTTCGTACTCGATGTGAGAGATGTTAATGGTAACACCACGAGCTGCCTCTTCTGGAGCGTTGTCAATATCTAAGTAGGTCTTCGCCACGTTCAATGGAGAAGGATTTTTCTTTGCTAACGTCGTTGCGATTGCTGCAGTAAGAGTTGTCTTACCGTGGTCAACGTGACCAATAGTTCCAATGTTAACGTGTGGTTTATTGCGGACGTATTTATTGTCTGCCATAATGCTCCTTTTGTATCACTCTTTGTTTACTATTAAATGTTTTTTTATTCTAACGTAAAAACAAAAAAACCTGAAGAGCCGAACAGAGTCGACAATCAGTTGCTTTATTTTACTCGAAAAGTTTGAGATGAGAAGAGGGAGTCAAGCTTCTTCCTCTACGGCTACCATTGCATATCCTTCTTGAGGAAAATCGAGTCTTAATTCGCAAGTGGGAATTTCTTGATCACCTGAAGCAGACAAAACAATGCATTTCTGTTTTTCCGATGTAGGAAAATAAATAAAAAAAATCTCCCATCAAGTGGAGGTTCGAAGAACTCGGGCCGAAGATTTCTTTGTAAGACATATTATAGCTAATCGCATCCTTTTTCGTCAATTTGAGAACTGTCTTTCAACTTGCTTTCAGCCCTTCCCATTTAGAACTTTCCCATTCTAAGCCCCAATACAAATATAAATCTATCAATCCTCAGTAATCACCAGATAATCACGATCACGACCTTCATAATCTTTACCTCGTCCATATTGATAATATTGCTCTGAAATATTTTCAGCAATTAATTTTTCTCTAATTTTCTGCAGTCTTTCATCATTTTTGGGGAACCTAATTACTAGACGAGTACGTTTATCTTTTAGAACAGAAAATTCCAAATCCAAGATCTCGTACTCCTTTTTAGCTTGGAGTGATACTAATTCAGCTAAAACTAATCTGCCTACTTTTCCAGTCAGCTTACGTCGATCAAGGTCCTCAAAGCAGTTTTCACCTTTATTATGGCAACGCAAAGAGGCATACAATTCTTGTAAGAAAGGCACTTTGATCCTTTACTTACCGCACGTTAATCCCTTTGCGCTCTTCGATGATTTTGGCCGTGATGTTTTGTGGCACTTGATCGTAGTGACTTGGTAAAAGCACTGAACTCGCACGACCTTGCGTCATACTGCGCAAAATCGTGACGTATCCTTGCATTTCTGCAAGCGGAACGAGCGCTTTAATGATCACCGCTTTGCCACGAGTCGTGGTTCCTTGAATTTGTGCACGGCGTGAACTTAAGTCACCAACTACTGAACCCATAAAGTCATCAGGCGTTGTCACTTCAACAGTCATGATCGGCTCGAGCAAGACTGGTTGTGCTTTGCCGACTGCATCACGCATACCAAGCGAGCCTGCCATCTTAAATGCAAGTTCACTTGAGTCGACTTCGTGATATGAACCATCGTAGACAGTGACTTTGACGTCAACCATTGGATAGCCAGCAATGAAACCACGCTCCATCGATTCCTGAATCCCTTTATCAATCGGCGTAATGTACTCACGAGGAATCGCACCACCAGTGACGGCGTTTTCAAAAACGTACCCTTCACCACGAGGTTGTGGATCAAGTTTCAAGAGACAGTGACCATATTGACCACGTCCACCTGTTTGCTTGATGTACTTGCCTTCACCTTCAGCGTGTTGCGTAATCGTTTCGCGGTACGCAACTTGTGGCGCGCCGACATTTGCTTCGACTTTAAACTCACGCTTCATGCGATCAACTAAAATTTCCAGATGAAGTTCACCCATACCAGAAATAATGGTTTGACCGGTGTTGGCATCAGATTTGATGCGGAAGGTTGGATCTTCTTCAGACAGTTTTTGCAAAGCGACACCCATTTTTTCTTGGTCAGACTTTGTTTTTGGTTCAATTGCAAGAGACATGACTGGCTCAGCAAACGAAATACCTTCGAGCAAGATCTGTGCATTTTCGTCACACAAGGTGTCCCCGGTTTTAGTATCTTTCAAACCCACAATTGCCACGATCTCACCAGCTTGCGCTTGAGTGATTTCTTCGCGTTGATTGGCGTGCATTAACAGCAAACGACCGACGCGCTCTTTGACTTTGCGCGTGGAGTTAAAGGTGTACGAACCAGACTGTAATGTACCAGAGTAAATACGCACATACGTCAAACGACCCACGTGTGGATCTGTTTGAATCTTAAATGCGAGACCAGAAAATGGTTCACTTGGGACCAAGTGACGGACCACTTCTTCTTTGGTTTTTGGATCAGTGCCTTTAATTTCGTTAATGTCTTGTGGAGATGGCAAGTACTCAACAACTGCGTCGAGTAGCACTTGCACACCTGTGTTGCGCAGTGATGAACCACAGAAAACCGGCACGAGTTGGTAATTAATCGTTGCTTTTCGGAGAGCAGCTTTGAGCTCGTTAATTGGAATCTCTTCACCATTGAGGAACTTCTCCATCAATGCATCATCAAGACCAGCAATTTGCTCAACGAGCATGGCGCGATACTTCTCGACCTCATCTTTCATGTCAGCTGGAATATCTTGTTTGGCAAAGTCTGCACCAAGGTGGCCTTTTTCCCATACCCATGCTTCGCGTTCGAGCAGAAGCACCACACCATTAAAGGTATTTTCAACACCAATCGGCAACACCATCACTGCTGGCGTCACACCAAACTTGGTACGAATGTCTTCAACGGTGCGTAAAAAGTCGGCACCGATTTTGTCCATTTTATTGACAAAACAAATACGAGGCACACTGTATTTATCAGCTTGGCGCCAGACGGTTTCAGATTGTGACTGCACACCTTCTTCAGCATCAAGCACCGTGACACCACCATCGAGCACGCGCAGCGAACGCTCGACCTCAGCAGTGAAATCAACGTGTCCCGGTGTATCAATGATGTTAAAGCGATATGAGTCTTGAGGTAAATGAGTTTGAAAAACCGGAGTCCAGAAAGTAGTCGTCGCAGCAGAAACGATGGTAATACCGCGTTCCTTCTCTTGCTCCATCCAGTCCATCTGGGTGGCACCTTCGTGCACTTCACCAATCTTGTATGATTTTCCAGTGTAGTAAAGAATACGTTCGGTAGTGGTTGTTTTGCCGGCATCAATGTGGGCAATAATACCGATGTTGCGAATGCGGTTGAGTGGTAAGTTGCGATCAGTGGTTTTAACTGTTTGTTGGCCGGCCATAGTGGGTCCTTTAATTAAAGTTGTATTTTGTGCGAGCAATTTTAATTATATCTTCATATCCTTTTAATTTTCGTTCTTCTATTAATCCACAGATCAAAGGAATAATTCTGCTTCTATTTGCAATAAAAAATTGTGTCACAGCTAGTTGTTGTTTTCGGTGTTTCTCTTTAGTTTTTAAAACCGACTCAGTCCAAGATTTAGTATTACCGGCACCCTCAGGGTATTCATTCATATAGCTACATATATACCAAAATATGTCTTCTCTTAAATTTTGATCATCTAGAATTGAAACATCATGTTCCTCAACCAAGATACCCAGCTGTTTTGAATTTAGTGAACCTAGAAGGCGAGTAATTTTGTTATTTTCAACTTGCGTTTCTCTTGCCGCCTTTGCCTTTAATTGAGCTCTCTCTCTTAATGCTCCTAAATTTTCTCTTGACTGTTGAAGAACAAACTCTCCTCCCCCAAATCTTAGTGATGGAAATGATTCTTCACTCATATATTACCAACGGAAGTGCGCAAATGCTTTGTTGGACTCGGCCATGCGGTGAGAGCTATCGCGCTTGGCAACTGAGCCACCTTGATTTTGCAAGATGTCGAGCATTTCGGCAGCGAGTTTTTCTGCAAACGAGTGATATTGTTTACTGGAGCGTTTGTTAGCTTCCTCAATAATCCAGCGAACTGAAAGTGAGAAACCACGTTTGCCGCGCACTGGCATAGGCACTTGATAGGCTGCTCCACCTACGCGTCGAGAACGGACTTCCATTTGTGGAGTCACGATATGCAGCACTTCTTCAAAGAGATCGAGCGGCTTTTTGTTTGCTTGTTTGCAGGCAATGTCAAAAGCGGCATACACTTGCTTCTCAGCAATTGATTTCTTGCCGTCGCGCATGACTCGATTAATGAGTTTTGCAACTTTGGTTGAGTTATATTTTGAATCTGGGGCAACGTCACGAATTTTGGTTTTTTTGGCTCGCATGATTAACTCGCTTTCTTCACGCCATATTTACTACGGCTGGTCTTGCGGTTGGCAACGCCTTGCGCGTCGTATTTTCCGCGAACGATATGATACTTCACACCTGGTAAGTCCTTTACACGACCACCACGCACGAGCACGATACTGTGCTCAGCAAGGTTGTGACCTTCGCCCATGATATAGGCGGTCACTTCCATTTTATTTGACAAACGAACACGAGCAACTTTACGCAGCGCCGAGTTCGGCTTCTTTGGGGTCATTGTCTTGACAACTGTACAGACCCCACGCTTTTGCGGATTGACTGTCTTGACTGGCTTGCCAGTCACTGAGTTAAAACTGCGGCGAAGCGCGGTTGATTTGATACGCTTTGGATTGCTACGACGAGCATTTTTGCGGATCAATTGGTTAATTGTTGGCATACTTTCTTTCCTAACTTAAGGGCAAAGCCCATTTTACGCGTTTAACTTGTGTGAAGATTGGACCAACGAATCGTGAAACAATCAATGAGGAAAATAAACAACAGAAGCACCAGCGTTTAGATTCCTTGCATTACTCCCTAAGGGTGGCTCGCAAAGCGGGCCGTTTCACACAAGTGCTCGTATTGTATCAGGAGGCTCACCTGATTGCAAAAGGGGAAATTAAGCTTTTATCCTAAAATGGTCTGACATATACTTCGGTAAGCCTTGTGGGAGTTCTGCTTTATTCACATAACCAGAACCTGGGGTCAGTTGATTTCGGATTTCATCTCTATGGTGCGAAGAAATATAAATAACGTTCGTGAGTTTTTGATCACGTTTCGCGATAACAGATCTGGCTATCACATCACCTTTCACCTTCATGCTGAAATCAGTGATAATTAAGAGCACAGCATGTGGATATTTGATACACCATTCATTCAAGAATGCAATCGCTTCAAGAGCACTCTGAAAACCTCTAATCCTTTCTTCAGGTACACGACAAATGTCTTTTAATATCCTTTGAGTTCCTTGGAGAAAATCCGGATCATCATCAATAACAACTACTTGATCAATATTCACTAATTCAGGGTTTACAGACATAAAAACCTTTCTCCAGCTATTCTTAGCTGACGACTTATACAAGAAAATGTCTTACTTGAAAAGGGTGGAAATATAATCAACTTGCCATCCCGAGCAGCGCAATTGCCGTAGTCAGAATGGGTTCAGAACTCGTAAACCTTGCTGCAGTGTTTCCAAATATCTGCTATCTTTTCCATCGAGTGAAAGAATTCTTGGCTTCATAAAATCGAAAGTCCCGGCACTCTGAAGCGAAAACTCATTGTGTAACCAAAAGCATGTTTCATTATTTCCCCACCATCTACAGGCATATTTCCTTGAGCAAAGTTATGCTCAGCTATTTTTATTCGCATTGCATTCGCAAGTTGCAGTACTAAATCATCAATGTGTTGTTCTGCCGCTGATACTTCAGCTAGTAATTGCGCTCTTTTTTCCCATATACTTCTTTTTTCAAAAAAGGGACCAATCATCAGTTCGTTTAAAAACTTCCGATTAATCCCTTCTTTTCTTATTTCTATACCCTATCTTCACGCTGCAATCAACGCACGCTCTGGCGAAGTTGGAATCAGACGTCCAATAATGACGTTTTCTTTCAAACCTTCCAAGTAATCCATCGATCCAGACACGGCGGCGTCCGTCAAGACGTTCTTGGTGTGTTGGAATGAAGCAGCAGACAACCACGAACTGGTAAAGAGTGACGAACGCGTAATACCGAGAATCATCACTTTTGCAGTTGCAGGTTCTCCACCAGCAGCCATTACTGCATCATTTGCTTGTACAAACTTTGCGCGTTCCAAGACTTCACCTGTTAAGAACTCAGTGTCACCTGGCATCTCGACTTGCACTTTGTCACTCATCTTGCGTGCAATCACTTCAAAGTGTTTATCGTGAATTGGAATACCTTGTGATTCGTAGACTTTTTGGATCTGTTCAATCACGTATTCTTGAGCGGCAAGCATGCCACGCACTTGTAGAATCTCGCGCACATCTAAAGTGCCTTGAACGAGCTGGGTCCCGGTGTGAACGAGCTGACCTTCTTCAACCATCAGTTGAGCAGTCTTTGGCAAGGTGTACACACGCTCTTCAATTGGCTGTGACGTCGTCTTGATCGTAATTACTTTATTGACTTCGTCTTCGGCAATCGAGACTTTTCCAGAAATCTCCGCAATTGGCGCTGGACTTTTAGGAATACGTGCCTCAAAGAGCTCCTCAACACGAGGCAAACCTTGCGTCACGTCGAGACCAACGATACCTCCAGAGTGCTTCACACGCATGGTCAATTGAGTACCTGGCTCACCGATAGATTGCGCACCAATGACGCCAACTGGTACACCAATCTCGACCATTGCGCGAGTTGAGAAATCCCAACCATAGCACTGCGCACAAATTCCGTGACTCGCTTTGCAGGTCAATGGAGATCGAACGATCGCTGATTCCACTCCTGATTGGTCAATCTCAATGGCAAGCTCGTCTGTAATCACTTCACCAGCTTTGACGATTGTTTTTTTCTTAGAAACAATGTCTGCCAAAGCAATGCGCCCAACTAAACGATTGGCAAAAACATTGCTGCGGGGTTCACGATGAATTTCGAGACCTTTGTCAGTTTCACAGTCGGTCATACGAATGATCACATCGTGAGAAACGTCAACTAAACGACGAGTCAAGTAACCAGCGTCGGCAGTTTTGAGCGCTGAGTCAGTCAAACCTTTACGTGAACCACGAGACGACGTCACGTACTCAAAGATCGAAAGACCTTGACGGAAGTTTGACTTCGTCGGCATTTCCACGATTTTACCCAATGGGTCAACGACAAGTCCACGCATGGCGGCGAGCTGCTTCACTTGATCTTTAGAAGCACGAGTACCTCCTGAGTTGATCATCACTTTGACTGCGTTTTCCTCTGGGTAAGATTTCCAGGTTTTTTCCGCAACTTCTTCTGTCGTGTCCATCCAGATTTGGAACGTAAGGCGACGGCGCTCTTCAGTAGTTACTAAACCATCCAAGTAACTTTGCTGGACTTCTTCAGCTTTTTTATTGGCTGCCTCAATGATGACATCTTTTTCTTCGATCATTTTACAGTCACTGACTGAGACAGAGAGACCAGAGACAGTTGCAGCTGCGAAACCGAGATCTTTAATGTCGTCGATCAGTTCGCGCACGCGTTCTTTCTCTTCACTATGAATAGCGATCGTCACTAGCTCTTTGATTTTTTTCGCAGTCACTGGTTCATTCACGTAACGTAAACCTTCTGGCAAGACGTCATTGAACTTCAAACGACCAACGGTTGTCTCAATGATCATGCGTTTGCCATCTTTGCCATTCAAGCGAACCTTGATTAATTGACGCATACCAATCCTACCAACCTGATAGACGTGATACGCCTCATCTTGCGATGAAAAGATCGTTGGTACCGCAGGTGCACTTTCGTCAACTGTAGTCTGGTAGTACGCACCCATGGCCATTTCTTTGTTTGGAACGGTAATTGGATCACCGTTGGCTGGCTTTAACAAGTTATGTGAAGACATCATTAATGTACGTGCTTCTTCTTGAGCTTCGACAGTCAATGGGACGTGAACGGCCATTTGGTCACCGTCAAAGTCAGCGTTGTAGCCAGAACAGACACATGGATGTAAGCGGATTGCTTTTCCTTCAATCAGGATTGGGAAAAACGCTTGCATACCAAGTTTGTGCAACGTCGGAGCGCGGTTTAAGACCACTGGGTGGTTCTTAATTTCTTTTTCCAGAATATCGTACACTTCTGGTTCACGGCGCTCGATCAAGTGCTTCGCACTTTTTACATTTGGTGCAACGCCTTGCAAAATGAGTTGATGCAACACATATGGCTTAAACATTTCGAGTGCCATATCTTTTGGAAGACCACACTCATTAAGCTTCAATTCTGGACCAACGACGATCACTGAACGGCCTGAGTAATCAACACGTTTACCGAGCAAGTTCTGGCGGAAACGACCTTGTTTACCGCGCAACATTTCTGACAGTGAGCGCAAAGGCTTGCGGTTACTGCGACGCTTGGCTTGGCGAGCTTGACTACTGTCGATCAATGAGTCAACCGCTTCCTGCAACATGCGTTTTTCGTTGCGCAGAATAATTTCTGGCGCACCGAGTTCGATTAAGTGCTTCAAACGATTGTTACGGTTGATGACGCGGCGGTACAAATCGTTAAGATCTGAAGTTGCAAAACGTCCACCTGACAGCTGCACCATTGGGCGCAAATCTGGAGGGATAACTGGAAGCACGGTTAAGAACATCCAAGATGGATCGATCTTGGCCTTTAAAAGACCTTCAACCACACGCATCCGCTTGGTTGCTTTGACTTTCTTGGCACCTTTGGCTTCTTCCATCTCGACACGAAGTTTTTCAACTAAGTCGTTGAGATCTAAGTCGCGTACGAGCTCCATGATGCTTTCGGCACCCATGCCCACGCGCAAGTGATCAACTGCGTTGTACTCATCAAGCTTCAAGTACTCGTCTTCACTGAGAATCGAGCCTTTGCGAATCTTCTTGAGCATCGCTTTGATCGTCTTGTAGACTTCTTCTGTCTGGGCAACTTGTGTTTCAAGTTGCTCTTTCAAAGAAGTGAGCTGTTGCTTCGCTTTGAGGTTGAGCTCTTCGACGCGGAGTTCGAGTGTTTCAGTACTCTTGACCTTTGCTTTGAGATTGGTTTTGGCAACCTCAAACTCAGACTTGAGTTTCTCCATGTCGAGTTTGATTTTCTCTTTAAGTTCGTCTTGAGCAGCGACCGACTCAATATCCAAGCGTTCAAGCAGTTCGTTCTTCACGTCTTGATCAACTTCCAATACAACGTATTGTGAGAAGTAAATGATTGACGCTAAGTTACGAGGCGAGATGTCAAGTAACAATGACAACTTTGATGGAGCACCTTTGAAAAACCAAATGTGGGAAATTGGCGTGGCTAATGTAATGTGCCCCATGCGTTCGCGGCGCACACGTGATTGAGTAACTTCAACACCACATTTATCACAAATGATGCCTTTGTAGCGAATACGTTTGTACTTGCCACAGTAACATTCATAGTCCTTCATCGGGCCAAAGATTTTCTCGTCAAAGAGACCATCTTTTTCGGCACGCAGCGAACGATAGTTAATGGTTTCAGGTTTGCGAACTTCACCATATGACCACGACTTAATGATGTCGGGAGAGGCAACTCGAATCTCGAGTGCTGAGAAATCTACGATTTGTTTCATACTGCGCCCTCCTCTACTTCTGCTAAATCTTCTGCTTCTGGTTCGACATCATCAGACATCTCCTCACCTTCTTCATCGGCCATCAAGTCATCAGCCACTAATGACGAGTCATTGACAGCGGCTAAATCATCTGCAGGAATCGTGCTTACCACTTTATCAGATTCATCTGCAGCTTCGACTTCTTCTGCACCGTGAGGTACAATGTTCAATCCCAGTGACTTCACTTCACACAAGAACACGCGGAAGGATTCGGTCACCGTGGGATCAGGAATATCAGTTCCTTTAACGATTGCTTCAAATGTTTTGGCGCGGCCGACAACGTCGTCGGACTTAATCGTCAACATTTCTTGAAGCATGTGCGCTGCACGATGTGCTTCGAGTGCCCAAACTTCCATTTCTCCTAAACGCTGTCCACCCATTTGGGCTTTACCGCCAAGTGGCTGTTGCGTCACTAAGGAGTAAGGTCCAGTTGAGCGAGCATGTGTCTTGTCTTCCACCATGTGACTCAACTTCAAGATGTAGCCAATACCAACCACGGTGTCTTCACTAAAGTTTTCACCAGTGCGGCCATCGACTAAACGAACTTTTCCAGTCACTGGCAACTTGGCGCGCTCAAGTTCTGACCAGATTTGAGTTTCGTTGACTTTTTCAAAGGCTGGAATGGCAACCTTATAACCAAGCTTTTGTGCTGCCCAACCAAGATGAGCCTCAAGTAATTGACCAAGGTTCATACGAGCCAAAACTGATAACGGCGAAATAATAATGTCCACCGGCGTACCGTCTTCCAAGTGAGGCATGTCCGAAATTGGCACAATTTTCGAGATGACCCCTTTATTTCCGTGTCGTCCGGCGACTTTATCACCAACTGTAATCTTGCGGACTTGAGCGACACGCACCATAACTTCTTTGATGGTTCCTGGATCGAGCTCATCACCAAGCTCTCGATCAAGAATTTGGACATCAATCACGATACCACTTTCACCATGAGGCATTCTCAGAGATGTATCACGCACTTCCCGTGACTTCTCACCAAAGATGGCACGCAGTAAGCGTTCTTCTGGAGTGAGCTCTGTTTCACCTTTTGGTGCAATTTTACCGACTAAGATATCTCCTGAAGAAACCACCGAACCGATGCGGATAATACCATCTGGAGTTAAGTTTCCTAAAAATGCTTCAGAAACATTTGGAATATCATTGGTCAATTCCTCAGGTCCAAGTTTGGTGTCCATGACTGCTGAACGGTACTCACTAATATGAATTGAGGTCAACAAATCTTCTTTCACCACACGATCAGAGATCACAATAGCGTCTTCATACCCCAAACCTTCAAATGAAGTGTAGGCAATTAATAAGTTCGTGCCTAAAGCAAGTTCTCCTTGTTCAGTTGACGGACCATCAATCAAGATATCGCCGCGTTGCACTTTTTGACCAACCGTTACGATAGGCTTTTGAGAGTAACAGGTACTTTGTGATGTGCGGAAAAACTTCTCGACAAAGTAAGTTTCGGTATCACCAGAAATTTCGATTTTTTCATCTTCACTTGTTTTTTGCAGTACCTTCGCACTATCTTTTTCTTTTTTATCAATTTCGACAACTACTTTATTTGCATCAACTGACTTCACGACACCCGCGTGACGAGCAGCAACGGTGCGATTCATTGCGGTGGCAACAAATGACTCCATACCAGTTCCGACTACTGGAGATTGTGGCTTCAATAGTGGCACTGCTTGACACTGCATGTGCGTACCCATCAGCGCACGGTTTGCTTCGTCATGAGCAATAAAAGGAATCAAAGAAGCGGATGTACCAATCACTTGACGTGGAATAACATCAATATACTCGACGTCAGTAACAGGGCCCTCCATAAAGTCATTCATGTAGCGAATAGCGACCCATTCTTGAGTAATCTCGTTTTTATCGCTGGTTTCAACGCCAGCATGTGTGATTTTTGCATCTTCTTCGTCATCGGCAGACAAGTACGTAATCTCATCGGAGATCATCATTTTGTCATTTTTGTTTTCAACTTTGCGATACGGAGCTTCTAAGAAACCAAAGTGGTTCACTCGAGCATAGAGTGCCAAGTAGGTCACCAAACCAATGTTTGGACCTTCAGGAGAACGGACCGGATCAATTCTCGAATACTGTGAGGCATTAATGTCACGCATAGAAAATGATGCGCGCTCGCGAGTTACACCACCACTTCCCATTACTGAGAGACGACGCAAATTATCAATTTCAGATAACGGATTGGTTTGGTCTAAGATTGTTGACAAACGGTTGCGACGGAAAAATTCTGAGATGGTTGCAATTAATGGTCGGGCATTGACTAACGCTGCTGGACTCAACACCTCATCAGTTTTGGTTAATGACATTTTTTCACGGATTGATCGCTCCAACCTAATTAAACCAATACGGAATGCATTGGCTTGCACAAGTTCACCGACGCGGCGAACACGGCGATTACTCAAGTGATCAATGTCATCAACTTTGCCTTTACCATTTTGGAGCTTAATCAAGTAACGTACTGCAGCCACGATATCTTCAGGGGTCAAGACGGTCGTCTTTTGATCAACGTCAATCTTCAAGCGACGATTCATTTTGTAACGACCGACTTCTGCTAAATCATATCGGCGGGGGTCAAAAAACATCTGATGCAACATTTGTTTCGCGTTATCCAAAACTGCTGGTTCACCAGGACGCATTTTTTCGTACAGCTCAATTAACGCTTCTGCCTGATTCTTCGTTGTATCTTTTTGCAAGGTATTGCGAATATAATCTGTATTTTTCAAGTCGGCATCTTCAAAAAGTTTCAAGATGTCTTCATCAGTGCTGTAGCCCATTGCACGTAACAGCACTGTAACGGGCATTTTGCGACGACGATCAATTTTGACAGTGATTACATCGCGTTTACCAACATTCACTTCAATCCAAGATCCACGCAAAGGTCGAAGCTCTGCTTGATACAGCATCTTTCCCACTGCTGGATCAAAATCTCCAGAGAAAAAGATGCCTGGTGAACGAACTAACTGCGTCACCACGGCCCGCTCAATACCATTAATAATAAAGGTGCCTGCGGCAGTCATTTTAGGAATGTCACCAAGAAAAACTTCTTGCGTTTGTTCTTCACCCGTACGTTTGTTGGTCAATGTCGCACTCACACGAATAGGAATGTCGTAAGAAACAGCTTTCTTCTTAGCCTGGGAAGGGGTATATTTTGGCTTACCAAAATGGTACTCACCAAACTTCAAACTCCAGTTTTTACCCGTAAAGTCTTCGATGCCGTTGGTGCCATTAATTTCGTCCAAAGCCACACGGATACCTTCTTCAAGAAATTCTTGATAACTTTCGCGCTGAACTTTAGTAAGGTCAAGCTCTGGAAGAGTAACACCTGTTTTTCCCCAATACTTGCGAGTAGTATTTTGGAGTGCTTTCTGCGACATGAAGGCTCCTTTCCGTAGGCAAACGGAGTGTACGATTTTATTAAGTTTTGTTAATTATTAATCAAGAATCAAACCGAAACCAAAAAAAGGCTGTCTCGAGAAGAGACATCCTTTAACTTTGCTCTGTTAGTCAAAAAGAAACTGTAATTGACAAGAAAAGCTTTCTATTTTTCACCAACTCTTGGCTGATTTCGTGAACGTGATTGTATCAACCAGCAAGACATAATGCAAGATGGAAAGTTTGCAACTTTGAGACTTTGCTAGCTTTGCCAACTCTACTAACGCAGATACTGCTGCACAAAACGGTTGTGTTCTTCCAACGTTTGAGCATAGTGCATGGTTCCCAGCCGATCAGTTACATAGAACATATAATTTGTGTCTCGAGGATGAAGGGCAGCAGTAATTGCATTGAGACCTGGATTGCCAATCGGCCCTGGAGGTAAGCCTGGGTATTTATATGTATTGTAGTGAGAGGTACTTTCTTTTAAATCTGCAGTCGGATCACTCCACCACGACTTTTCCACTCGATCATACCCATGAATATATTGGAGCGTTGCATCCACATTGAGGGCCATTCCAATGTTCACGCGATTCCACAGGATGCCGGCTACCATTTTCATCGTTTCAGGTTGACGTGCTTCGCGCTGAACCAGCGAAGCCAATGTAATAACATCCGACAATGAGTGTCCTGACTCTGCAATATCCTTTGCCAACACAGTTGTGACTTTCTTCTCGAAGTTATCTTTGAGCATGTTGCGAATAGACTCGGTTGTAGCTGCACGAGGAATCAAGTAAGTATCGGGAAAAAGATACCCCTCATCATTTTTGGTTAAGGTTAAAAACTCGTCTTTTTTGAACGCATCAAACTCTTGGCTTGCTAACATATCAGCAATTTCTTCGCGGCGCCAACCCTCGGGAATTGTCACCCACATATCGTTGGTACCGGTAGTAAGCTCATGCATCACTTGGTCCATACTCATTGATGGTGAAAGTAAAAAGGTACCTGCTTGGATCCTTTGACCTAAATCTTTTTGCCACACCCTCACCCGAAAAAGAAAACCGCTGCGAATGATGCCAGCCGTTTCTAAACGTTGACCAATGGCAGAAACTGATTGGCCTTTAGGGATTTCAAAACTGATCTTACTTAAATTCTCTGGGTTAACCGGCTGAGTCAAAGTTGAAAAGTAGAAAAAGCTTGCAACACCAATCACAACCAAAAGGATAAAAAGTCCGGTAAAAAATTTTAATACAGTTTTCATAAATAAAATGAGTTTGAAAAGTATACACTAGGCTAAGAAAATAGACAAAAAAAGCAATTGCGTTTTTGTTACGGTTCGTGTCATAATTGAGCAGTACAATCCCCCGTAATATTCATTATTTCCTCAAGTTTCTTTGAAGAACAGGAAGGAGTCGTATGCTTTCAAAAAGTGATATGCAGTACCTCGAAAAAACATTCATCATAAAAAATGATCTCTCAACATTTGCGACCAAGGAAGATTTTGAAAGATCTGCTACAAAAGAGGACTTAGCGAGGTTCGCAACAAAAGACGACCTAGAGCGATTTGCGACAAAGGAAGATCTTGAGCAGTTTGCAACTAAAAAAGATATCGAAAAATTTGCGACCAAAGAAGATTTAATTGCTTCAGAAGAAAGACTAGAGAAAAGAATCAAAAAAACATTTGCCACAAAAGAAAGTGTCCTCCGATCCGAACAGAGATTATTCGACCATATTGAATCAGTCAGCCAAGATCTTAAAAGTGACATTAGTAATCTTACATCCGAAGTAAGACTTCTAAAGTCAGAAGTTTCTGCTGCAGTAATTTCTCAACAAAGAATCGAAAATCATGAAGAACGAATTGAAGTTTTAGAACGGCAGTTTCAATTTGCCACTCACTGATTATCCAAATATTCTTGTAAAAATTCAGCGGCAGCTAGGTGATCGATTGGTTGGCGTCGTTTACGTTGTGACGCACCGCTAGTGAGCAACTTTTCATGTACTATTTTGGACGTAAGTGTTTCGTCTGCAAACTCTACGGGTATCATGATGTTTTTTTTCAACTCAGCGACAAATTTTTTTGTTTTTTCAGCCATGATATTTTCGGATAGACCAATAATAACTTTAGTGGGCAGCTCTGCGTCAAAAATTTTTTTTAACTCATGAAATAATTGTGCATCGTTTAACACAATTTTAAGCGGTTCAGCCAAACTTCCTCGCGAGACAGCTATACCGAGTCTCTCAGTGCCATAATCAATAGCTAAAATAATATTATTCATTGTTTGCAACAATTTCGGCATCAACGATGCCACGTTCTAAAGTCGTTCCTTCAGGTGTACATGTAATTAACCTGAGGCCACGGCTATTATATACTTGTTCAAGAATTGAAGTATCCTCTGGTTTAACGACCCTCTTCTGCTTCACTACATAAGTATACTTGACGTTATCAAACGTAATATAGATTTTATCTCCTTTAGAAAGAGTCATAATTTTACTAAAAATAGAAATATAGCGACGTGGATTTTTTTCACTCGGATTATAAAACTGTCTCAAAATGGAGTGACCAAAGATGACCGGCTCACCAACTTGTCCAGGCATAGCAGTCCCCGGATACTGAATAAGACTTTTATCGAGATTAGAGCCACCCAACTTTACGCGGGCATTTTGAATATCTAAACTAGGAATATCGATAATGTACTCAGGAGATTTGCTTTCATCAACTTCGGGAATAGAAAGAGTCGGAAACCAGTTTGATAAATTGGTGTAATCAAGTTCACGATTGATAATCGTAGGTTGCTCTAAGTCATTACTTGCAAGTGGGGGTGCTTCTTTGGCTTGCACAATAATTTTGGGCACGACCTCATTTAAGTTATTTTGTGAGAAAGCTGGAACTGTAAATAAATAATATGAAGCAATTGGAACAGCGGCACTTCCCACTAAAGTCACTCCCAAGATCAAACATATTAATGGTGTCAACGTAAAAAAAAGTCGTTTAGAAAAGGGGAGCTTGGTGCTTTGGAGCAGTTGTTCATGATCGACCTCTTCCTGAACATACTCAACTGAACTCATTTTCGTGAAGTACGCATTGACCTTTCGATCCACTACTTCTAATGGAATTTCGGAACGAACTGCTTGGCGGTATAACTCAACTAACTTGGCCTTCGCTACTGGTTTAGCTTGTTTTTTCTTTTTTTTGTTAAACATCTGAAACCTATTTATCTACTTCAAAAGTGATTTTGTCGCCCACTTTCGGCAAGTTGTGAAACAGCAAAGAAAACGGAAATGGCTTCAAAGTAATCGCAACGGATTTAATAGCATTATCTGACTGCAACAACGAAAGTGCCTGTTGCTCAGATCTCCCCACAATGGCCGATCTCCATTGATTCACATCAACAACTGGTCTGGCAATTGAAGAAAAACTACTTTGTAACACAATCTGCGCCGATGAAGTTGAAGTGAGGGATGGTGAAGAAAGAATTTGTGGATCGTTGCCACTTAAAGCATACCCACTTGGCAACTTTTGACTCAAAATTTGATCGGCAAATGACTTTAACTCAGATGCTTTGTAGGTCAACGCTTCCGCTTCTAGTTTGAGATAAAGTGAAATTGTATTCGTTTCTTTCCCAACGTCGGCGCTATACACAGCACTATCGATCTTCACTCGATTCGTTGGGACTGCATAGAGTCCAGTCACACTTTGGGCTTTCAAGTCCTTGGCTGCCTTATCCACAAGCATCTTTTTCAAAGAAGCTAAAAGTGTATCTTTATCTTTTTGCGAAACAGCTTGAATATCTCGACTCGAACCCCCCGTAATCGCAGAAGTCGTTTTCGCTGAGTACACTGTTTTCGCGAAACTCTCTACTGTTAAATCCGTTCCGGACGCAATGTTTGAATCTGAACCAATCGCACTTGCCGTAATCGTTCCATCGCCAGTGCCTGGCTTAATGACCATATTATTTGACGAATCTAAACTCGTACTTGCTGAAGCAACTGTTGTGTCCTTATCAAGAATAAAACTTACATTCCCCGCACTCAATTTAGTCCCAGCGGCAAAAGTCTTTGAACCCACTGTATAGCTGTAAATAGTAATACTTCCCTTTGCTTTATCTCCAATTGTTTTCGTTCCGGTAGTATCTGCTGATTGATCACCTTCCTCTAGTTGACTGGCAAGGTCTGCTTTGAGAATCAGTTTGGTAGGGTCACTACTGGCAGTTTTTGCATCAAGTGTTAACTGAACATCTTGAGAAACTGTCTGCGACGCAAGTTTGACACTTACTACGGCTGTCATTATTTTTTGCGCTGCGAAAAAAGTTATTGCGGCTAGTGCTATTAAACCAATCAAAAAACCTAGCAAAATAAAAGGTAAATGCGCCTTCCAAAACGGCTTTTTTGCGAAGTGAAGGATTTCTTTCGTTTGCTGGTGATGGTCAGATGGCATAGATTTCGCTGCGGGCGCAGCAACTTCTTTAACAGGTTCTGGTTGATGAAAACCAAACTCTCCTGCAGAGATTGGCATCACGTTGGCATTTGTTTCAGGTTGAGCAGTCACTGGAGGAGTTGGTTTCGCAATAGGAACTGCAGTTTCCATTTTTTTGAGTAAACCACGCGACTGAGCAACTGCTTTTCCGCCGGTCTCCACTACAACTTCGAGAAGTGACTTCTCTTCAAAAACTTCGATGACCGGTTGATGCAAAAAAGGATAACTTCCGACCCAGTCATGACTAAACAACTGTTGCTGGACTTCGGTCAGTTCTTCTTGAGAAAGAACGGGTGAAAAAAGAATAATTTTAGAAGGAAAAAGTTTTTCTTTGATGTGGGCAAACGCTTCAGTCAAATCTGAGACACTCTTTTCCGACTTGCCAACTTTAACAGTTTGAATAACTTCTCCCGCTCGAACCAATGTGACAACTAAATTTTGCGTCCCTGCCTGTACTAAAAACGCATTTAATTGAGGTGATTTATCATTAATATACTCTGCAAGAGCCTCAGTCATCACTACAAAACCAATTGGTTCTAATGTCAGCTCTTTGGTAATTTGTTGGAACAAATGTTTTTTTGCAGCGATAATACCCTCTGGATCAACCCAATCTCCATTCAAGGCGAACAAGCTTTCTTTCACATGTTCGGATTCTTTTCCCAGTTCCTGAAGACTTTGATCAACTGCCGTGACACAAGATTGTTCATCCCGCCAATGGTGAGGTTGAGAAAAACTCACGATATGAGTTTTGCCTTCCTCCACTTTCCATAGCGCAGCTTCTACTTGATCATCACTAATTTGGATCGCAAAAAATAATGAATTCATCTCAGTACTTCATTAAAGCAAAATTGAAAGAGTTTGGGAAGTGAGGACTCAAGAGGTACGTACAAGGGGCTACGCCAACTCCACGTAAATTCTGCGAATACCTGCGGACGCAGACTGCTCTTTAGTGATTTTGATGGGGCCAATCTCACCGGTATTTTGGACGTGCGGACCTCCGCAAAATTCTTTAGAGACCCAATCTTTTTGTGCATCTTTTCCGATTGTATACACCGTGACTTCGTCAGGATATTTCTCAATAAAAAATGCAATTGCACCAGAATTAAGTGCATCTTCTTTTTTCAATTTCTGCATGGTAACAGGCAACTTTGCTGCAATCCAGTCATTGATTTGGTGTTCAACTTTGGTTTTTTCCTCATCTGTGAGCGCCGCGTGATGCGTAAAATCAAAACGCATTCTTTCACCGGTAATATTCGAACCTTTTTGCTGCACATGTGTGCCTAAAATTTGCCGCAGCGCCGCGTGCAGTAGATGGGTCGCGGTGTGATACTTCGTTGTCTTCACTGAGTGATCAGCAAGTCCCCCTTTAAATACACCTGCTGAAGCACTTCGAGAAAGATCTTTGTGTTTTTGAAATTCTTTGTGAAAAGTTTCAATATCTATCTCAATCCCTTTTTGCTGCACAATTTCGGTGGTCAACTCGAGCGGAAATCCATACGTTTGATAGAGATCAAAGGCAATTTTGCCATCAACGTTTTGACTGTGTTCAACAATTTTTAATCCTGCTGCAAGCGTTTTTTGAAATCGTTTCACTTCATCTTCAACGACGGTAAATACTTGACCCTGTTGATCATTCTTCAAGATGTTGTGAATGCCATCGTACATATCGAGGACAACTGCCGTGAGTTCAGGGATGAATGTAACGAAGTCAACGCCGAGAAGGTGAGATTTGAGCGCCGCGCGGCGAAGCAAGCGGCGCAGGACGTAGCCTTGTCCTTTGTTGGAAGGTAACACCCCATCGACAATCAAAAAAGTTGCCGCTCGAATATGGTCGGCAATGACCTGCATCGAGTGCATATTTTTTTCATATTTTTTACCACTGCTTTTTTCCAAATCAGAAATAATTGGCCAAAAAAGCGCTGTCTCAAACACATCTGCTTGATCACTAGTTGCCGCTAAAATCCGCTCAAAACCTCCACCAAAATCAATATTTTTTTGCTTGAGCACTTCAAAGCCTGCTGCAGTTCGCACGTACGTCATGAATACATTGTTGCCAATCTCAACAAAGCGTCCACAGTCACAATTGACGTGACATGGCTCATCTTTAAAAATGGATTCTTCGTGAAGGCGCAGCTCAGCCCCAAAATCAAAAAAAACTTCACTGTCGGGTCCGCCCGGTTCTCCCTCTGGCATGTTTTGGGGAGCACCAACCCGTGACCACCAATTTTTCTTTTCATCGTAATAAAAAATTCGTCCATTTTGTAATCCGTTTTTTTCTGGAAAATCAACGATAGGCGCATCAATTCCTTTTTCCGCAAACAGTTTTACCCAAATCTGCGCAGCTTCTTCGTCACGCGGAATATTTAAATCCGATAAACCACGAAAGACTGTGACATAAATTCGTTTGGGATCTAAATGAATTTCTTCTGTTAAAAATTGAAAAAACCACTTCAGTTGCTCTTTTTTAAAGTAATCACCGAGTGACCAATTCCCTAACATCTCAAAGAAGGTCGTGTGCCGATTATCACCAACTTCTTCAATATCTTGAGAGCGAAAGCACTTTTGCGAATCTACTAAACAAGCACCTTTCGGATGAGCTGCCCCAAGTAAGTACGGCATCATCGGTTGCATCCCCGATCCAGTGAAAAGTGTCGTGGGATCATTTTCAGGCACTAATGATGAAGAAGGAACGATAGCGTGACGACTGCTCACTTTTTGGGCAAAGAAATCCAAATACTTTTGACGAAGTTGATTTGGAGTAAGAGTTGACATGGGTGGATTATAAACCAAAAAGCCGCCTTGTTGAGAAGCGGCTTCGTGTATCTTGCAGGTAGCAAGAGACCACCCTGATAACGTTAAGGTATTTTACTATAAAAACTAGCTTTGAATCAAACGCAAAATCTTTTATTTCAGCGTTGTGGACCCGCCGGGAATCGAACCCGGAAGATTCACGTTATCAAGGTGATCTTACAACCTGCCGGGCCCACAGCGGCACTATACTAATCAAAGTGTAGGAAAATGTGTAACAAAAATGAGTTTGAAAAAAGAGTTATACGCCGCGGAATTTCTTACTCGCGGGTTTCTTTTTAGCCATTTTGGGCGCAGCTTTCTTCGTTACTGACTCCACTCGCTCTGCGATCGGCTCAAGTATCATCGTTTCTGAATGCTTTACAGTGGTATGGAGTAAGTCTTGGAAAAAATCTCGCAGTGAAACTCCTGGCTGAACCATTCCTTCTCGAGATAAATGCTCTTGCGCATCTTCCCATTCTTCAGCGAGTTGACGGCGAATTTGGGCACCTCTTTTGGTGCCAAATAAAAAATATCCAGCTGCACCGGCAAATAAACCAATTGTAAAACCACTCACAAATGAACTTTGGTCTTGTTGGGGAGAATTATCCATGATGGTCTCCTTACTCCTTACTTAATCTTCTCTTTTTGTTCGATTCATCCAACCTAAAAATGATTCAAATACTTTCAAGCCAACACCCAAATTCGAGGCCATACTGCCCATACTATGCAGGGGCGCCGTAACTGCATTAAACTTTGCTTCTGCAAGATCAATCGTTTCATTCACGCGATTTAGTGTTTGCTTCATCGCATGCAGTACCTGAACAACTAACACACCTACCACTACTAACATGACTGTCAAAATACTGAGCATAACTGTAAGCACGATTGGCAGAATTTGTTGAATTGTTTGCATGTACTCAGTGTATCACATCATCGCACTAGAAATGAACATGCACCGACCGTTGAATGACGCTCGTTTTACCGCGGCTATCTTGTGACTCAATGGTAATGATGTGAATACCCTCACGAGGAATAAATACTTCTGTTTGAAACGTGCCATCTGTTTGGAGAGAAACAGGTTGTGTGTTGACGGAAACCACCGCATCCGAAACGGTTCGTCCTTTGACAATAATATGAGAAGAAACAAACGCATCGTCCGCAGGTTCCGAAACGAGTAGTTTTGGGGGTTTTTGAATGTTGTACCACTGAATGGCTATATATGCTAGTAAGGTTAAAAAGATTGATGAAAGAGCCAATACTGCAAATGTAATCGGTGTCCAAAACTCCCGTTTTTTCAGCACTGGTTTCATAAATTCACGGGGAACTAACGTTCCGACTGCGCTTTCTTTAAAGTCACGACGAAGCAACGCAAGTACCGGTTTGGGATCAAAACCAAAGAGCATGCTGTAGTTTTTGATATAGCCTTTTACAAACACAGCAGCTGGGAGTCGCTCAAAGTGGTTTTCTTCTAGTGCTTCTAAGTACTCCGGACGAATCCGAGTCAACTTCGTCAGTTCAGCAATACTCAATCCATGCTGTTCTCTGGAAGTGCGTAAAATTTCCCCAATTGTTTTAATTTTCATGAAGCTTGCTTTAACATCGCAGAAACACGCCCGCCATCGGCTTGACCTTGGACTTTAGCCATGACTGTTTTCATTAAGTTACCAAAATTTTTGTCATCTGTACTTGCGAGCACTTCTTTGACTACTGCCATCAACTCTTCATCGGACATTTGTTTCGGCAAGTATGACTCCATCACGGCAATTTTGAGTTTTTCTTGATCAACTAAATCTTGACGGCCAGCTTTTTCGAAGTCACCCAAGGCATCTTTAATTTTCTTTAGTTCGCGTGCAATGACTTTCAGCACACCTGCATCGTCTTGTTCACCATTATCAATTTCAAAGTTTTTGAGTTCTGCAAGAAGAAAGCGAATGACGCCAAGTCTTGCGCTATCATGTGCACGCATCGCGTTCTTCATATCTTCGGTAAGTTGGGTTTTTAATGCTGACATATGCTCCTTCTGTGTTGGACTAATTGAGAAAGTCATTTTATCATGGGTTGAGTGCATAAAAAACATACCGCAATCATCTTCCTCGCTCTCGTTGCTCTTTTTTTAGCAAGTTTCTTTGTCAAGAAAAATTCGTCTTTATCTGTTACCACACCAGCATCACCAACAGCTTCTGCGAGTGCAACACCTATTCCTACTCCTATCATGTATGAATGTGTTGATGATACAGATATTAGCCAAGTTACTGGCAAAACGTATGACCTCCAACGCCAAACGACTACTCCGGAACTTTCCTTAACCGAGTGCACGTATAAAACCGCCGAACTTGCGAAAGGCATTAACCGTTCAGTGCACTATCTAATCTACAATGTTCACGATACTAGTTTTTGGGATGCGAAAAAAAATTACTTGATCAATCAGCCTGGTTTTCGTCGCATCGAGGGCAAAGATGATTACTTTGCGCAAATAAATCCAGTACTTGAAGTCTCACAGGGAAGTTTTTTTGGGAAAACGAACGACAAATATATCGAACTGTACTACACACCAGTAGACGAACAAGTTGGCGTGATGTTGGATAAAGGAGTGAAGCTTTTGGACTCTATACTACTGCAAGTGACGAAATTGCCTCCTGGAACTGATAAGTAAAGAGCAAGTCAAAAACGAAGTTCAGTACTCAACACGCAGAATATTTTATGACTTAGGTCTAAGTCTCTGAGCAAATGTATCAATGCGAACTTTTAATTCGTTAAGCAAATTGACTATTACCTCTGATTGTTCGAGTGTCACATCTGAAAAATCACTTCCTTGCCATGCTTGAACTCTTCCATCTCCCCATACTCGAACACTCATTATTCCTGGCAGAACTGAAAAATTGTAAGAAGTTGATGCATCGAATGTTGGACCGAGCTCAATGACAGATCCCATATATCCATCGCTACTTCTTGTTTGATCCACCGTAGCTTTGATTATTGGAAGATTAAGAGATTGAGCACCATCTCTATTTAATGTAAACACCTCACCTTGTTGAGAAATTCCTGTGGAAGGAGACCAACTTGTAGGACGTTCTCGTGCTTCTAAAACACTTGTTACTTCAAAGATCTTATATGAAGCTAAGTCATTATATGACTTCAAAGCTTCAACAACAGGCTTTAAAGCATCAACAATATTCGTATAATGAGGTGTTTCCTGAGTGACTTCGAGATTTTCTGGTTGAGACTGAATGGTTAAGGCTAAGTCAGGGTGTTCTTTCTGTGGAACTTCAGGACTTGAAAAATCTTTTTTCTCTTCTTCAGGAGTTCTCCAATTCATCACTCCAAGACCGGGTCCAAGGCTAATATTACCACGCAGCTTATCTACAGCTCTATTCCTACCTCTTACGAGAGCCCGCTCAAGACCCTCATGATCTAATCCTTGATACTGAGGATCTTTTGTTACAGATTGTAGAAATTCACTCCAGGCAACTTCGAATACTCTATATGCCCGATACTCAAGATCTCTTTGGGCATCTTCTTGTCTGATTTTCTGTTCTTTTTGAGCGTCTTCTGCTGCAAGTTCTTCTGGTGTTAATTGAGCTCGACGAGCTGCTTCATCTCTCTGCGCATTAAATCTATTCCTATCTGCGGCATAATCTCCTCCTGAGTGGGGCATGGTGTCCTTTCGTAACTTTACTTTCACTTCTAACAGTACACTTCAAGCTAGGGTTTTTCAAGCATTCATCTCAGACCTACTGCAAAAACGCTAGAAGCACAATTACTCCCAGCGTCACCACGATACCGAAGGTAGCATGATTCCTTTAAGACAAAAATATAAAAACCGAAATGGATTCATAAATGCATCTAATCCAAACTCGACTTCACACCTACGAGCTCAATGTGAGAATACAGCTCTTTTACTTCTCCCCAAAATTTTTCAGCTAATTTTGACGAGTACACCGCATTATTACCTCGCTCCATGCCGGAGCACAGTCTTCTTTCCCAGTCACGAATGACTTCCACAACTTGCCCCCCTTTTTCATGAAACTGCTTACTCCATTTTTTGCGGTCCGTTTTATATCCATCATGAATTGGTAGAAATTCTTTGAACAGCTCGGCATTCTGATCCATCATTTCTTGAAAATACTTTTTGTACTTCGTCATAGATTGATTTATCTTACGTTTTTCTTGTGTTCTGTAAAGTGGTATACTTTGATATATGGCAAACATGTCCTCTTCAACTGCTACACCGACTATTTCATTACCTTTCACAGCCGGTTCTGTTCAAGATTTAATGGATTTATCAAAGCAACTCAACACAGATCCAGCAGGAGTTGTCGGTCAAGCACTTGCCTTGTTGAAAATTGCCCAAGGAAGACAAATTATTTTGCAACGCGATAACGAGAAACGTCAAATCGACAAATATGCAAACCTGCCACCTAAAACGCCTTAGAAAAGGACGTGATTATGGCAGCACGCAAAAAAATTCTGACTGAGTCTAATCCCATTCCACCTCTAAGTTCTGTTTCAACCCCTGCACTGGAAATGAGTGTCAGCGCCCCAGTAGATGTTTCGCAAGAACTCCAAAATTTTCCGGTTACACAAGCACAAGAACACACGCGTGGCAAAATTGCGCTTTACTTCACCTATGTCTATTTATTTTTGGTTGGTATTTCAATGCTCGGACCTATGTTAGCCAACTTAATTCAGCCACATCTCTTTGCTGATCCAGTTGAAAGTGGCAAAAACTTAATTACTACTCTGTCGAGTGTCCTTGCAGCTCCATTTGGTTTTATTGTCGGTTTTTACTTTAAACAGCAAGAAGTTACCCAAACGTAAACGCGAATGCCATTACACCACTGGGAAAAATAAACTGCAGGGTATGTCGACCATACTCATTTTTTAAATCTACAGCATCGTATTTTCGCGGACCATCAACGACTATATTTCCTTCTGAATCCATGTCACTTGTCCAGTACTTCTGCGGAAGAGGTTTTCCATCCATGAGCACCTGTACTTTTGCAGGCGGTTTTCCTTCTCCATTATCCATAACGAGATAAACCTGATGGGCAAGAAATCGAAAGGAAAGTGTAGCGTCATTTTTACCCGACTGGATGTATTCTCGACTCACTTGCCAGTTGCCAGTGATACCTACGCCATCATCTGGGAGATTTCCCATAAATTGATACTCTGCAAATTGATCGTTTTGAATGTGGTTATCATTGACATATGCATCCGCACGTCCCCATCCTAAGTACGTCTCAGGACTGAGAGGTTGATTAGATGTGATTGCTTCTGCTTGGTGCAAAGGTTGCTCTTTTAACAGCTCCCTAATGGCATTCTCTGTTTCTACATAATTCCCTTCACCAAAATGGGTATAGCGAATCTTCCCCGACTGATCAATTAAGTAATGAGCTGGCCAAAATTGATTTTGATACGCACTCCAAATTTTAAAATCATTATCTTGCACAACTGGATACGCAATTTGAAAGTCTGCGACGGCTTTTTTAACATTGGCAGTCACTTTTTCAAACTCAAATTCTGGTGAATGCACACCAATCACTACAAAACCTTTATCTTTATACGTGTCATACCACTTCCGAATATATGGCAATGTACGGATGCAGTTAATACACGAGTACGTCCAAAAATCAACCAGCACGACTTTTCCTTTAAGTTCTTTTTGCAAGCTTAAAGGAGGTGAGTTGATCCACCCTGTTCCACCAACAAAATCAGGTGCGGTTTGATTCATACTCAAATCCGCTTTGACCGTTTTTAACTTTGTTAATTCATCTGTGACGAGTTTATTTTGCTCAAACACTGTCAATCCAGTTCCATATTGAGGAAAAACGGTTAAAACATATGTCTGAAAACGTCTGTCCAAATTAAAGTAAATTCCAATCGCCGCAATCATCATAAATACACCGAAACCTTTTTGAATGTTTGCAGTATTACTGAGCAGACCCGGAATTTTTTGCAGCAGTTGACGACCTCCATACGTAATTGCCAGCATTGGTACTCCAGAACCAACTGCATACGCAACTGTAATAAAGACTGCTGCTAAACTCACTGAGCTCGTTGCAGCAAGCGTAATCACCGACGCTAAAATGGGCCCGACACACGGCGCCCAAATTAAACCCAGACTTAAACCAACAACGATACCACCAAAAAAACCCGATTTGTTTTGCGAATCTTTTGGCGCAATTCCTGAAAGACTGGTAAATAATTTTTCTAAAAAAAGTTGTGTCTGCGGAAGTAATAAAGACAGACCGAAGAAAAAAATCACAAATACAGCAACTGTGCGCAACGCATCACTGGAAAGTCCAGTCGCTTTCACAATTGCGGTCAATGATAAAGTAAAAAAAGAAAAACTTAAAATAAAACCGGCAACGATACCTAACGGTCTTTTCTTGCCCCCCGCTAATGAGCCCGATAAAACGATTGGTAAAATCGGCAAAATACAAGGAGAAAGAATGGTGACAAATCCAGCGAGAAAAGCAAAAAGAATAAGTAAGAGCACCCTTTCATTGTCGTCGCATCAAATCAGGATGTCAATTCATAATCATTTGCTGATTATGTACGAAACCTCTTTTGCAAACGCTCCATTTACAAAAACTCTGACCGTGTATGTCCCTTCAATTCTTACCGTTCCTTTTGTGGTTTTCCATACAAAATTGACAGCTTTTTTTGATGTATCATTTGCTTGTGTGAGCTGACTGTCCAAGTAACGATTTCCCAACAAACGTACATACGAAATATTTGTTCCCTTCGGGAAGGTATTGAGGAGAACAACTAAATAAATTTGTTTTTCTTGTGGGAAAAAAGTAGTTTTAGGATTTACGGGCAGTGACGTTTTTGGATCAACTGCAGTTGCAGTGACTACGTCATTCACAATTTCTTTCGCCTGCTGATTTCTGCGCTGCATCGCGGGACTTATTTTCTTTGGTCGCGATGTTAATGTAGGATGCTCTGCAGCCCAATGCATCGCTTCGCGAATCCGTTTTGCAAAAAAAATTCCACCAACAATAATCACAATTGTCAAAAGACCTAAAGCAATTAACACCCATGTACTGCGGGGATTTACTTTGTTATCCATTACCTCCTCCTCGTCCTCGAAATATTGCCCGCTAAAATATGCAACACTCGCTGTAAATCAAAACGTTTTAACACGTACTTAAAAAAGAAAATCGTTATAATACTCAACACAATCGTCATCAGCCACTGATCCCAACTCAGCGGCAAAAAGTCAAAAGTAATTTGCGCATTGAGCGGAACTAAAATTCCAATTACACCTAAAAATAAAATAATCAAAGCTGAAGACCAATTTTCTAAAAATGTGCGCGGATGACGTATTTGGAAACCATGAATATCAAACAAAACATACGTCCCAAAGAAACACGCAAACATGGTGACCACAGTACGACTTAATGTCACATCACTCATTGCAAACTGCGCGAGCACGATAGGCATTACAGTCATAACCAATCCCGCAACTACACCACCAAAAAAACTATACTGCACTACTTCGCGGGCAAAAGATTTGCTGTGAAGCGGATTTAAAAATCTCAGCGCAATCAAAGCAGTTGGCACCCCGACAGTAATAAATGCAATCCACGTCGATTGGCGCAGCGATAACGGAAAAGAAAAACCAGTAAAACCGATAAGCAAAAAGAAGACTGACAAATACACCACCTTAATAAAGAAAATTTTTGCAACTGCATATAATCTTTGAGTAATCTCATGTCCTTCGACCATTGCATCTGGTAAAACTGCGAATGCATTTTCCAAAAGAACTAGATCTGCAACATCCTTAGTAATTTGTGCACCATCATTCATCGCAATAGCCACATCAGCTGCTTTGAGCGCAGCAACATCGTTCACCCCATCGCCAACCATAGCTGTATAAAACCCTTGGTCATTGAGGCATTGAATAATGCGGCGTTTCATGGACGGAGTGATGCGAGCAAAAACATTTGACTGAAATACCGTTTCTTCAAAGTCATGTTCGGACAATTTTTCAAGCTCATCTTGAGTGGTGACTTGAATATTATCCATCTTTGCCATCTCAGCCACTGCGCGAACCGTATCTGCTGCATCTCCCGAAATAATCTTCATACCAACACCACTCTCACAGAAATGTTTGAGTGTTTTTGTGATGTCTGCACGCAACTGATCACTCAGCACAATCAATGCTAAAGGCGTTAAGTGTGTGGGAGGTTGTTTTTGACCTTCACGCACCGACTCTTTTGATGAAGCAAAAACCAGAACTCGCATCCCTTTTTTTGCATACATTTCAACTTCTTGCATGTGTTCAGCATCACTGAGCAAAATTTCGGGAGCTCCTAAGAAAAAATTCTGTTGCTCAGAAAATGCTATGCCACTCCATTTACGTGCAGAACTAAATGGTACTTCCGCAACTTTACTTTTTTCAGTTGTTGGGGCTTTCAATGCAGCTGCGAGTACCTCAGCTGTAGAGTTTTTAGATGAAACTGCAGCAAGAAACTGGCTCAAATGCGCTTCGATTTTTTCTTTTGTAGCATTTCCAAGGGGAATGATTTTTTCTAAATGCAGTTGATTTTTTGTCAAAGTTCCTGTCTTATCCATACACAGCACCGTCACGTGCCCCATCGACTCCACGGCATTAATTCGCTGCACCAAAGTTTTTTTGCGGCTAATGCGAATCGCACCATATGCAAACGAAATCATGACGCTCACAATTAATCCTTGTGGTACCAAGCTACTGACGAGATTAATCATGTTCTCAATCACATCAGTCAATGGCAAGCCAGCTGATAATCCAGAAAGAATCGTGAGTGGACCTAAAATAATCATCATAACCATAAGTACTTTGAATATCATGCTGAGCCACATCTCTACCGGCGTACGCCGCACGATGAACTCTTTTGCTTGCTCATGAAGCTGACCAATATGACTATGAGTCCCTACTTTTTCTGCCCGCATCACTCCTTGGCCTGTCACACAGTATGCCCCTGACAACACATGATCATCTTTTTTCTTCGCGACGTACTCAGATTCACCAGTTAAAGAAGATTCATCAAGCTCGAGATGATCAGAAAAAAGCAACGTGCCATCTACGATTAAAGGATCACCAGGATAAAGTTCGATCAAGTCATCTTGGACTACATCCTCGATATCAATTGTTACTAACTTTCCAGCACGACGGACATGGACTTGTCGCACTTGCAGCGCTGCCAGTGCATCAAGTTGTTGTTTTGCACGTACTTCTTGGAATAAACCTATCGCAATATTAATCGAGAGCAGCACCCCCGCAAACAACGCATCTTGTGAACCACCCAGAATTGTTAAAATAATCAGGGCAATAAATAAAGTAATACTATAGAGATTAAAAACATTCGTAATGAGGATTTGCAGATAGCTTCTACTCGAGTGCATGATTGAAGCATTTTGCAGATGACCAGCTTTACGCTGAGCCACTTCGTCTATCGATAAACCGGGGAATTCTTGTAAGGACAAACTCATGTGGATATTATCACACAAATGGATAACAAAATGGGAATAACTGAGAAAAAGCTAAGAATTTACTTGACTACTTACTTTGGTTGCGATCACTTTTCCAAACTCCCGAAACTTAGAGATCATTCCTTCGTCGTGCGTAAACTTCCCAATCACACCAGCGACGAAGAGACCGGGCTGTCGGGTGGATTGATGAAACTCATCCAACTCTAGATAGGTATCGTGATCCATACATTTTTGATCCACTAAGTCTTTAATTGGTTCAACATTCGGCAGAAAACCTGTGCAAATAATCGGTTTCTTTTTTGCGTGCAGTTTTTGGCCATCTTCCGACTCTAAAATGTAGTGACCTTCTTGACCATAAATACTTTTTACCCGAAAGTTTTCGACAATTTTCACTAAACCTTGATTTTGCAAATCCTTAATGAACTGCATTTGTTCTTTCCATAAGCAATCAATTGGGTGTGGCACTTCGTAAGGATGCGAAGTTACCATCGTGACTAAACGGCCTGGTTTTGCAAGTTCTAACACCACTCCACTTGCTCCGTTCGCACTGCCCACGACCATGACTTCATCTGAAGTAATGCTATCCATGTAGGGCATGTGAGCGTAGTGGATGAAACAGCCTTCCGTTTCCAGCTGCTCATTTGGTGTCGCGTACATCCCCGCTGCCCATACTAACATCTTGCAAGTAAAAAAAGTATCTTCTTTCCCTTCGAGCACAAAATTTTTATTACTTTGATCAAAGTAAACTCGCAAAATTTTTGTATTCGTTTGCACAGCTAACTTCCTCTTACTTACTACATACGCGAGATACTTTTGATATACCTCATGACTTGGATGGCCAATATGTGGAAAAACTTCTGTGGTACTCACGTCCGCAATCACGTTATCATCGTTTTTCAAGGAACTTTCCGAAAGTAAATGGGTTTCTTTTGGATAATCGAGCCAAGATTGGCCTACTTCACCTTCATCAATAATGAGTACATCTTGTACTCCTCGATCCTGGAGCGCTGAGGCTACCGAAATACCACCGGGCCCGGCCCCGACGATGATAACTTGATGATGTTGAAGAAGTGACATAGTTAAAATCCAAACTCAAATGGTACCTGTTGAGTCAATTGTTTAAGTACTTTATCACGTCGTGTCCACTGTGGCACCTTGTATAAAATATACGTTCCCAGTGTAGTCTTTATAGTGTCTTGGTCAAGTTCAGGAATAATTAATTTGCAGTACTGAATTGTCGGATAAATAATACGGAGATAAAGAAGTACTTTGCCTTGCCGTTCTTCAAACCAAAACTGCGAAATCTGTGGCCAATAGTAATATTTTTCCTCAATTTTGATGCCCAACGTGGTCACCTTACACTCAAAAAATATTGGTGGACTTTTTTCATACAACACAAAGAAAAATAAAAATGCCAATAACACAAATATAAGAAAAACTTCATGAGCCAGCAGCAAGATGAAGGCAACGAGCACGGCACCCGCCGCCCACTGTGCTAATTCTTGGCGACTATATATGCGCTTTACTTTATTTGGGGCGCGCCACTCATAGAGTACTTTCTCTTGAACAACATACCGATCAAGTCCGAGTGGATCTGCGTAGAACTTGTCAGGAAATTGGGCCATGCTTCATCTTACTTCGGGCAGAGATGATTGGAAAGTGGATATCAAAATGTAAGAAAAGGGTAAGCAATCCTTCCACTCGATTGAGCTTTATCACAAAACTGGTAAAATCTAGTGATGATCCACTCAATTTTGATCGTCGAAGATGATCAAGGTGTTCAAAAATACTTAAAAGAACTTTTACTCGACAACGGTTACTCAGCTCAACTGGCGAGCGACGGCATTGAGGCACTCGAGCAACTACAAAAATCAATTCCAGATCTGGTTATTCTGGATTTAGGTTTACCCAAACTCACCGGCGAGGCAGTGGTGAGTGAAATTCGTAAAAACTACCATGATTTACCAGTCATTATTTTATCTGCCAAAGACACCATTGCCGATATCGTCCAAGGTCTCAATCTTGGAGCAGACGACTACTTAACGAAGCCCTTTGTCGCCGATGAGCTGCTTGCGCGCATTAAAGCGCGGATGAAACGCAGAGAAGCAAGTGACCATCGCATTGTGATTGATGACCTTGAGTTAAATACCAAAACACTCGAAGTGAAGCGAGCTGGGAAACTTATCCAGCTGACTCCTCAAGAGTTTAAGCTGCTGCAGTACTTAATGAATAATAAAGGTCAAATCTTGACTCGTGAGATGATTTTGAATCGAATTTGGCTGTACTCTCCTGATATTGAAACACGCGTCGTCGACGTGTATATGGGTTACCTGCGCAAAAAAATCGACAAAGATCACGAGAAAAAGTTACTTCACTCCGTGCGCGGATTTGGGTACGTGATTAAGGAATGAGGTCTAAAGATACAGCATAAAATGGAAAAGCATGCTCGTCGTTTTTAGGGATTCCATCTTCAGTAAGTAGATCATGATACTTATCTATAGGTCCTCGTACTGGCCTATTTTGAATGATCAGTGAGCGATCTACACGATTCTGTCCAGCCACCCATACCGCTCCATCTTCTCTTACGATTAAATTTCTCGGATCTTGAGATGCTGCCTCGGGAGAGTCCGCAGCAACCCATTTTCCATTCCAGTATTCGTTTATTAAGATCCGCATATAGATAGGCAAGTACTTATAGTAAGCCGAAGAATTAATGTCCGCCCTCATTTCTTGTATTTCTTGTGCTGTAGGTGGTTGATCCGTATATTTTTCCCATATTGAAGGATGGAGAGTACTCATTTGTTCTACTGCAAATCCTCTACCTAATCTCTGAGCATATGGATTTGCACTTGCATGCGGAAGCGCATTAACATTACCATGGACTATTGCATCCAGTTCAACAAGAATGTCACGTAAGTTTTCGCCACGAAAATCTGGATTTTCTAAAATTGTTCGTTCTTCAATAGCTCTTAACCATACATCTGGATCGGCTATCATTCCGAAAATTATAGTTTCAGGTTTACCCAGCCAATCTTTCACCATGTACGCCATTACACGATCGCCAATTCCACGCGCAAGTGCAAACACATCAACAATACCCAACAGAACCAATGGCTCATCCTGTTTTTGCAGTTGTTTCCAGGATTCAAGCAAAGCTTTGGCCAATAAAACTCCTGCTGAATTAAATTGTTCAGGAGTAAAGTGTCCCCACTCTGTTCCTCTTTTTATCTCTCCTTTATCATAAAGGGCTTTCAGAGCGTCCGAAAAGCTAGCGTAAAGATAATTAAATCGTTCAATAAGAGTTTCAACAATTCTTGCTTGGATTTCATTACTCACTTCTTTATCTTCGAATTGATTATGAACTAATTGATAAACTGCAAACTTTACTCTTACTTCCAATTCCAATAGAAATTGGCTAATAAATGTGGTTTTACCAGAACCAGAATCACCAAAAAGACCAAGCCAAAACATTTTTTTTGTTTCCAAATTAGGATATAACAGTTCAGTCGCAATTTCTGCGGCAAGCGTATTTAATACTTCAGTAATTTCTGGTTGGTATAGTTGAAGCGTCTCAAGAACTTGGACACCCTCTAGAAAGTTCATACGACTTAATATTGGAAG
Source organism: Minisyncoccota bacterium (assembly GCA_003173865.1). GTDB lineage: Bacteria > Patescibacteriota > Microgenomatia > UBA1400 > PJMF01 > PJMF01. The sequence goes on along the minus strand of PJMF01000016.1, from coordinate 50,710 downwards.
AAGATCATTAACTATCCCTTGTTTTTGTTCTTGAGTTTTTGTAAATCTTTCATTACTCATAATTTCGTTTTGGCAACTGTATAGTTACTCTAGTTCCTCTATTTTTTTTAGAATTAATTCTAATTGTACCATGGTGATGCAAGATGATTATTCGCACCAAGTACAAACCTAACCCCATCCCTTGGTGAAAGTGGTCATTTTGCGATTTATAAAATTCTTCAAAGACATGGGGGAGATCGGTTTTTTGAATTCCTTCACCTTGGTCATCAATCTCGACAACAAGGTGCAGATCATCGGCAAAGAGGGAAACAGTAATCGGCTTTTCTTGGGATGAAAACTTCGCAGCATTATCCAGAATATTATCAAACACTTGGAGTAATTTATCTTTGTCCGCAGTAATGGTGTCATCTTCTTGATCAAGTTTATCTTTAAAGGTAATCACCCGATCTGGAAACTCTCTGGTAAAATTTTTAATTGTTTCATCTAATACTGACCGCAAACCTACTTCTTTCCACGTATACTTAAATTTTCCTGACTTAATTTGATTCGCAATCAGAAGTTCATTGATCAATTGGGTCATCCGAAAAACTTCACTTGATAAGTTATGTACCCATCGATACTCAGAAGATGATGGATCTTGAAATTTATTATTTAAAAGCTGTGCGTACCCACTAATTGCGGTCATGGGCGTTTTCAATTCGTGTGCCGCGGTCGACATAAATAAATCACGCGTTTTCAGGGCGTTCACGGTTTCCGAATAGAGCAACGCTTTCCGAATTGAGAGTGTGGCCATTGCTCCAAAAATGTTGAGTGCATCAAGCTCAGCGCGAGTAAAACTGATTTTTTTATCAAAACGAATCACGAGCACACCAATAGATTTTTTCTGAAAAGAAAGAGGAATAAATACTGCTGACACAATACCAATATCTTTCAGATTTGGATGAGCATTTCTAAAGTCTTCTTCTTGCTTTTCAGGATCAACCATCACAATTGTTTTTTTTTGAGTAAAGGCTTGATACGCAAAGCCTTTTTTACGGGCTTTTGTCTTTTGCATACTTTCGCTTGTTCCATAGACCAGCTCGAATATGCCATTTCTTTGCAAAAGCACACCACCGTCCACTCCATTGAGAAGTTCAGTGCCTTTTTCCACCACAATTTTGTACACCTCTTTTACGTTCACAGTGTCCAGAAAATATAGGGAGAACCTGCTCACCCTAGCGAGAATACTATCAGACATTTCTTGAGGATTATATCCTATAGTTAAACTGCGATCCATCTGAAGAAGAGGTGAGTAATTTGTTATCACCAGGTCTTTTTTATCTTTAGACAATCAAAGGAAAATAAGACTCCCGTAAGAAACAAGTAAGCAAAGCCAAAACCACAATTTACTCGAGGTAAATATGGAGTCGAGAACCGTCCAGAGAAGCATGTTCCCCACTGGTTGATTTCAACTGCACGCTATATTGGCTCGTCCCAGTGGGAAGGAATAAGGGCTGACTCGTCTCCCAGACAGAGGAACTCGTGTTATTCCACACTTCACTATTGAAATAAATGGCTCCTGTGGATGCATTTACCAGGCGTGCGTGCGCTTCTCCACCAATAATTGACAGAGCGGCTTCAAAGTAAATTGCCTTTACATGAGTGTAGTTATTCAAGTTCACTGTACTTAGAGCTGAGGGAATATCTGTCCAGTCACGGTTATTTGTTCCACCACTACCCAGAAAAATCGTCACTTCCTTGACGTTAGAAGCAACTTTCACCACTTTCTCTGTCATTGGAGGTTTTTGGCTTGCTTTTTGTTCTAAAGCAGTAACTCGCTGGGTAAGCGCAGTTAAATCGGCTGCTTGGGTGCTTGGTACAGTAGGTATTGCAGGAAGCGGAGTGCTAAAACTTTCAGGCCCTTGCGCCGCGGCAACCGCCTTGAGTTGAAGCTCTAAGGTGTGTAAGTGCGAATGATCTACCCAAATAAAATAGCCAGATATACCTAAAAGAAGAAAAATAACTACAGACACAAAGATAACAGCTACATTACATTTCATCACAGCAAACAGTATAACAAATCAGAGCCCATATGCACTGAGTTGAGTATTCCCAATGCGGAAACGTGGTAAGATCAAACGTTGTTTTTTGCATTGAACGGCTCCTTTTTGGGTTGTAAACGCGAGGAGGTAACCTTCACGGGCAAGAACGGTTTTTGCGTACTCACCAACTAATCCATATGGATACGCAAAGACTTTTGGTGAGTCAAAACCGTGATCCTTTAGTTGTTTCTCGGCTGTCGTGATTTCATGCTCTACCACGTTATTACCAGCTTGCATGTTGTGATGAGACCAAGTATGGTTTGCAACCAGTACTGTGCTGTCATGCCCAAACTCATTCAGTTTTCCCCAAGTCAAGTACCCCGGATTTTGAATCAAGCCAGTTGGTGTAAATAAAGTTGAAGGGTACTGAAACTCACGCAAAATTGGTACTCCAAAGTTTGCAAAATCATCATATCCATCGTCAACAGTAATGAGCACCGGTTTTTTTGCTAACTTTGTCCCATGATCGAAAAAATCGATTAATGACTGCATCGTAATGACTGTATATTGGTGATCTTTTAAGTACTGCATTTGCTTGCGGAAAAACTGCGGACCTACTGTAAATTGGGCATGCCCAGCCGCTTTGGCTTGATCGAGATCCTGAATGTGATGATAAAAAAGAGTCGGAACCACTGCGCAGGGACCATAGAGTTTATTTTGATCTGCAAAACTCAGTTGAGTCTGCGCTGAGGACGACGCAGTTTTTGTTTGGGCAGAACTTGTCGCAGTTGGGGAAGGAGTTTCCTCAGGATAAAATTTCTTTGACTTTTCAGCTATTTGGGCGGGTGTATCAAATTGCGGGGAATGCTTTTGACTAAAAAAGAACAAGACACCAATGCAGATCGCTCCAAGGACACACACGCAAACCAAAATAATTTTTTTCTTTTTTGACACGGTAAAAGTATACCTTACGTGCCACCTAATTGTTCAGCACGTTTGCGCAATTGGTTGGAGGGTATTCTTGATACATCAATGTGTTCTTCAATTCCTACCATAAGACCTTGAATAATTTTTTGTGCTTCTAGTGCGTCTCTTTTCCATAGATATTTTATTGACATAACTTTTTCCGATGGCAAACGAGAGCGAATTTTTAGGGTCGCAAAGAGCCAACTCGTGCTCACTTCAATATTCGAAATATCCTGAATAAGTAAACTTTTTAGTTGGTAACTCGTAAAGAAAATTTTGTATTTGACAGTAACTTTTGTTTTATCAATCAGTAAAGTGGTCGGAAAAAATTCAAAAGGAAAAACACTCACTGTCTGAAATAACACTTGTATTTGACTTTCAATTAATTGATCTATTTTTTCTAACTCAGAATTAACGAACATGTCATGAATTTATAGAGGAAGAATCACATTTCTTTAAAAAAAATGTAAGAATTCAGTTATACTACTTCAATGTCACCACAACTTTCTCGCCAATTCGAGTCTCGCCAACCTTCGGCAGTACGCCAATCAAGTATTGCGTTCATGAAACGCAAAGACAAAGTCACTGCAGTCAACACCTCGATTGGAAACGTTTCTTTACCAATTCATCCCGCAATTCAAAAGCGCATGTTTTCACTTAACAGTGTGGAAAGTCCTTTTAAGGATGGTGTCGTAAAGTACTCACCAACTGTGGGTGAAGAAGAAACTCAAAAAGCTTTTTTTAATATCATCGTTTCCAGTGGATTTCAAACTGATGGTCTGTATTGTCAAGTTACGGATGGCGGGAGCCAAGCAATGGAACTGGTTATTTTGGGAGTATGTGGACCTGCAGGAACTCAAGAGCAGCCACTCCTTTTAATTGATGCTGCATACTCAAATTATTTATCTATTGCTGAGAGGGTTGGCAGACCAACTGTTTCCATCAGTCGTAAGTTAGATGACGAAGGCGTCTTTGAGTTACCCGATATATCGGAAATCGAAAAAGTAATTCAGCAGCATAAACCAAATGCATTGCTCATCATTCCTTATGACAATCCAACGGGCCAATTTATGCCGCAGCACACCATCGAGAAGTTGGCCCAACTCTGTGTGAAATATAATTTGTGGCTTGTGAGCGACGAGGCCTACCGCGAACTTTTTTACACCGGTGATCAAGTCAGCAGTGTCTGGGGTGTCACTGAAGCTTCAGTTCCCGGCATTACTGGTCGACGCATCAGTATCGAGTCCGCTTCTAAGGTGTGGAATGGTTGTGGTTTACGCACAGGTGCATTGATTACGGATAATGCGCTTTTTCATCAACAAGGAGTCGCTGAAAACACAGCAAGTTTGTGTGCGAATGTTTTGGGACAGTATGTGTTTGGCGCTTTGGCTCACGAGAGCCATGAAGACTTACAAAAATGGTACGCACAGCAACGTGAGTACTATAAAAAAATGATGTTTTCTTTTTTGACCGAAATGAAGAAAAAGTTACCCGATTTAATTATTTCTAAACCCGATGCCGCACTCTACTCCGTCATTGATGTCAGACATTTAGTTCCAGCCGATTTTAATGCAAAAGACTTTGTGATGTACTGCGCGGAAAAAGGAAAAGTGAATATAAATGGCGTCGAAACAACATTATTAGTAGCACCAATGGCTGGCTTTTACTCAGTCGAAAAAGGGCAACCAAATCCAGGAAAAACACAAATGCGAATTGCGTATGTCGAATCACCGGAAGTGATGGCGCAGGTACCCATGCTTTTTGCAGAACTACTCAAACAGTATCTTGCCGTATGAAGGAGCATGTTCTAGTAAAGCCAGAGTATACTTGGAATTTATTTGCCACTTCTTTTTCAGAGTGTACGGAGCAAAAGTTTTTACTTCGTACGCCTGAGTTTTAGTAAGTTCATCGTCTCCATACACAACAAAAAGAAAATGCTCGTGTTGATAATCACCGAGTTTATTTTCTTGATTGTTTATCACAAGCAAGTATCGCTGCACAGCTGCATCGGTGTCATAAATCAGGTTCACGACGTTAAAGTTGGAGATATTTTCACTCTGGATAACTTGAGCAATTTTTTGTTCATTTGAGTAATTCCAGTCATCAACCATCCCAAATGCGTGAGTAGGAGTTGGGAAATATCGGAGTAAAGAGAGAGTAATCAAAATGACTGCACTGGTCGTGATCACCAAACTTGAAAGATATTTTTTTAACATCGTTGAGACACTTACTAAAAGAAAAAAGGAAACACTCAAAACATAATGAGGCGCAAATGCAAAATGAAGTTTCGATTGAGTATCAAAGTGATGGAAAAAAGAAGTAACCAAAAGAAAAATCGTTTGCGTATTATAAAATTGATGACGAAGCTCAAACAGAATCAATGGAAAAAATCCAATCATCACTCCACATATCCACAGCAAAATGTAACGCCACTGTAACTTTTTTTGTACAAAATAATAAAAAAATAATCCCAATAAAACCAAGACAAATTGGTAATGAAACTGAAGTAAAAATCCAGCAATAACTGCTACTAAAAAAAATCGTAACGCACTCATTTTTTGAGCACACCAGCCCATTGCTAAAATTAAAAATGGCGACAAAACAAATTGAAAGTTGGGATTCCAGAGAAAACGGCTGTAGTCGATGAAAAATGGTAGTGTTACGTAGCACATCACGATGAAGGCCGCAACCTTTTTCCCGCTTAACCACTTCACTCCATAATACAGCGGCCAAGTCATGACGCTGGCAAACAGCATGAAGAAAAATGACGTTTTCACTGGATCAAAATTCCCAATGAGTAAAAAGAAAAGTTGTACGTAATAAATTGCCGGTCCTTGAAAAGCGTAACGCCCAAACGCATTTAAAGAAAACGTAGGACCGATAAGTACAAGTGATTTATTTCGCCAAATTTCTAGTGCCTTGAGCGAAAAAGTCGCTTGATCAGCTGAAAAATTAAGAAATTGTGCAAAATGGAGTGAGCGCAAAAAAATAAAAAGAACCATCATGACTAAGAGAAATCCAAACTCTACTGTGTGAAAGAGCGATTTTTTCATCTCGTCTTGGAGTATATAATACTTGATGCGCTTTACAACTTAGCAGGAGTTCGTGGTTTTCAAGAGACTTGAGAGCTGTGTGAGCACTTGCAGATACTTTGGTGCGATCATCGTCTCTTGAAAATCACGTAACTCCGGATAGCTTATGAAAAAACTTCTGCTTTTCCTCACCGGTTTTTTGATTATCTTCATTCCCGTGTGGCCTAAAATTCCATTGTTTCAGCCTATTCCAGGCTATATTGTGCGCGTTCGAGTAGAGGATGTGATCATTGGAGTAACTGGCATCATTTGGCTCATTGCGCTCGCAAGAAAAAAGATATCTTACAAAACTCCGTTGAATATTTTTATCGGTGCTTATCTTCTCATTGGTTTACTTTCCTTGCTCTCCGCACTTTTCTTGATCAAAACAATCCCCATTTTACCAGTGCATATTGCAAAAGCCTTTCTTCATTTATTAAGATATACGGAGTATTTTTCATTGTTCTTTTTTACATATTCTGCAATTCAAAAAAAAGGACATGCACAGTTTCTCATTTCGTGTTTCTTGGTTGCAGTGATCGCTACTACTCTGTATGGTGCAGGTCAAAAATACTTCCGTTGGCCAGTTTACTCCACGATGAACTGGGAGTTCAGTTCTGGAATTCCACTTGAACTCGCGAGTCCATATGCACGTGTTCAATCAACTTTTGCTGGACATTATGATTTTGCAATTTTTATGGTTTTAATTTTACCTCTCATAACTGTCTTACTTTTTACTGCTTCGCGACGAAAACATCAAGTTATTTTGACAGTTATTTACTGCATGGCTTTGTGGAGCTTAATTGTCAGTGGGTTACGCAGTGCATTTCTGAGTTATCTACTCGCAACTGGGCTGGTCATCCTTTTATTTCTTTGGCGCGAAAGAAAGTTACAAAGTAAATTCAAGCTGCTCGCTTTGCGCATCGCCTTTGTCAGCGTGCTTACCACAATATTTTTTGTAAGTTTTGGCAGCAATCTTTCAGCTTTACTTGAACACGCAGTGGGCGGAGTGTTTTTTTCCGGAAACTCGCAAAATGTAACTCAGCCAATTATTTCTCAGTATGTACTGCCCGTTCCGCGCGATGAAGCAGATCGTTTACCTTCGGAAACTCTACCTGCACAGCCTCAGCAACTTTCTGGCTGCGCAAAAGAAAAAGAAATTTCGCTGTGCATTCGCTTAGAGTCACTTTGGCCGCAAGCTATAAAAGGATTTTTGCGTCAACCCTTTCTGGGATCAGGATTTTCCACTTTGAATAAAAGAGATTTTAATCATCTCGCCGAAGCCGATGGCGTTGATAATAATTATTTGCGCATTTTAGGTGAGACTGGTGTACTTGGTTTTGTAGCTTTTTTTGCCATTATTGGCCGTGCGGTCCTGATTGCGAAGAAAAAAATACATGATTCATTCAGCATTGCGTATCTTGGAATCATCAGTGGTTTACTTGCGAATGCCGTCTTAATTGATGTGTTTGCTGCTTCGAAAGTTGCGTTTAGTTTTTGGGCACTGACGGGAACTCTTTTGGGTTATCTGCACATCCATCAAAAGGAATCATCATGATTCATAAGAGAGATCAATTGTCTTTTCATTATGCCTTAGTTGGGATAGCTTTTTTTTGCGCATTTATACTCTGTAGTTTTTTAGTTGGGAAGAATTTTCTCGCAAGTATTGATCTCAAAATGACTGTACATCTTCAACAGCTCATTCCTCGACGCGTGGATCCATTTTTTTCTCTTCTGAGTCTTATTGGCAGTTTTGAAGTGGTTACCGTATTTCTCATTTTCTTTGCATTATGGAAACTCAAAAATAATGTTCATCGCATTTTTCTTTTTTTCCTGTATGGAGCTGGTCACCTATTCGAACTTTTTGGAAAAACATTTTTTCACCATCCCTCGCCGCCATTGGTTTTTTTTCGCAACACCTTTTCTTTTTTCTTTCCTAGCTCATTTGCCGAAACTGGAAACTCGTATCCATCAGGTCACGCAATGAGAGCTGCATTCGTTTTTGTAATTGTGAGTTTCGTAACTTTGCAAAGTAAAAAGAAGCAATTTTCTCAACAAAAAAAACTGCTTTTTTGTGCAGGATACTTTTTGTTCTATTTCATTATGTTTTTATCCAGAATCAGTTTAGGTGAACATTGGCTCAGCGATGTAATTGGCGGTAGTTTCTTGGGATTTAGTCTTGCATTCATCCTCTCGATTATTCTACACTGAAAGTGACATATATTTTGGGTAATGTCATGGACGGAATACAACAACGCGTCTTCATGATTGGTTGGGAATATCCGCCACATAACAGTGGTGGCTTAGGTATTGCCTGCCAAGGTATGACCGAAGCACTTTCTCAACAAAATACACAAATTTACTTCACCCTTCCATATCTGCATCCACAAGCAGTAACTCACATGAAAGTCATTCACTGTCAAAGTGATGATTCTGGACAGTTTCGCGCAGCACCACCATTTTCAACATATAGTTCAGTGAACTCTGCACCAATTAAGTTTTCTTCATCAACTTCCCCGATAGAACTCTCTTCACTTGCTCAATCCGAAATGGAACACCAAGTAAATGAGTACGCGGAAAAAGTGCTCAGTGAGAGCAAAAAATTATCTGATGATTACTCCGTTGTACACGCCCATGACTGGATGTCTTTTCCAGCTGCAATGAAGATTCAAGCCAACTTAGGAAAACCATTTATTGCGCACGTCCACTCTACTGAGTTTGACCGTATTCCCAGTGGCCACGGGAGTCACTACATTGCACACACAGAGTACATGGGTTTGCAACAAGCAAACAAAGTCATTGCAGTAAGCCACTTCACTAAAAAAATGTTAATTGATAAATACTTTGTCGATCCAAGCAAAATTGTAGTCGTTCACAATGGAGTTTCACCTATTACTCCATCGCTGAGTTCTCACTTTGCGGCAAATAGACCAGTGATCGTTTTCATGGGGCGTCTCACTGCGCAAAAAGGCGCGGAGTATTTTATTGAGCTCGCAAATAGTGTACTGCAGAAAATTCCCGAAGCGCTTTTTGTGGTAGCGGGCAGCGGAGATCAATACCACTACTTACTTCTGAGAAACGCCGACCAGCATCTCTCTGCTTCTGTCCTTTTCACTGGCTTTATCCGTGATCGCCAACGCGAAGTTTTACTTGATCGGGCGGATGTTTTTGTGATGCCCTCACTGTCAGAACCTTTTGGCTTAGTTGCACTTGAAGCTGCTCAACGGCATACGCCGGTCATCGTTTCCACAAACTCTGGTGTGAGAGAAATTATGTCTAACTCCATCCAAGTTGATTTCTGGGATATCAATAAAATGCGCGATGAAATTGTCAAACTGATTACAAATCAAGATTACCGTCAGCAAGTGATGCGTGGTCAAAACGAAAATTTAAAAGAAGCAACGTGGGAAAGATCCGCTCAAGGTATTCGCAATGTTTACCATGATCTTATCACTGGAGCACAATAGTCATGGCACAACTGTGTTTTTATTTCCAGCTTCACCAGCCGTATCGTCTGCGAAATTTTTCTGTTTTTGATTTAACCGAAAGTGAAAAAAATTATTTTGTTGACGACAGAAATACGAATCAAGCAATTTTTAGCAAAGTTGCGCAAAAATCATATGTGCCCATGTTGTCATTACTTTATGAGTTAACACAAGAAGTCCCGAAGTTTATTTTTGCTCTCTCGTGCTCAGGAATTTTTCTCGAACAAGCACTGGCTTTTGAACCCAGAGTCATTGAATTAATTCAACAACTTGTCTCAACTAGCCAAGTAGAATTGCTCTCAGAAACGTACTATCACTCTCTATCAAGTCTTTATTCTCTTGATGAGTTTGTGAGCCAGGTCCGTCAGCACACTAGACTCATCCAAAAATTATTTTCGGTGACACCCAAAGTTTTTCGTAACACTGAGCTGATTTACTCAAACGATATTGCAGCGAAAGTCGCAAAACTTGGTTTTATTGGAATACTGACTGAAGGTGTTGAAAGATACTTGCACGGTCGCTCTCGTGCTCAACTCTTTATTTCTCACAGTAAACCAGCAATTCCTGTTTTACTGAAGCATGCTCAACTTTCTGATGACGTTGCATTCCGTTTTTCAGATAAAAATTGGTTTGAGCATCCTCTCACTGCAGAAAAATATCTTTATTGGCTTGACAGTTTTTTGCCAGGAGAGCTGATTAATCTTTTTATGGATTTTGAAACATTTGGTGAACATCAGTGGGAAGACACTGGCATTTTTAATTTTTTCAAGACCGTCGTACACGAAGCAAGTAAAAGGCCGGACCAAACGTTTGTCAAACCAAGCGTCGTTGCCGCATTGCCTTACTTAGAAATTCTACAGCACCAACAACACCTGTCCCCTAACCCCTCTACCATTTACCCTACCTACGATGTCCCGGAACCAATTTCCTGGGCAGATGTAGATCGCGACTTAACAGCTTGGCGCGGAAACTCACTTCAACATGACACACTCCGTCTCATTTACAGTCTCGAAGATAAAGTGTTATCTTCAAACGATCAAAAATTAATTGAGGATTGGCGTCGTTTACAAACCAGTGATCACTTTTATTATATGTGTGTGAAATGGTCAGCCGATGGTGATGTTCATAAATACTTCAGTCCTTATGACTCACCATTTGAAGCGTACAACAGATTCAGCGCCGTCGTCGCTGACATGGAAAGTAGATTATGTCACGAGCACTCATCTTAAGTAACGGATCAATGCTAGTTTCGCTTGATAAATATGGCTTTGTCCGCGATATGTACTATCCATACGTCGGCCTTGAAAACCATGTCGTCGGCAAGACACATCGCATCGGCGTGATGGTAAACACCACATTTTCTTGGCTCAATGACGGTTCGTGGAATATCACAATTGGTTACAAACCAGAAACGATGGTTGGTCAACTGATTTGCAAAAACGAAAAATTACAACTCACGTTGGTCATGGAAGACATTGTGTACAACGAAAAAAATGTTTTTCTGCGTAAAATTGATGTCTACAATCACTCCGAAGGATGTATTGATGTCAAGGTATTTTTTGGTCAAGAATTCATGATTAGTGAAAACCAAAAACGTAATACCGGTTTTTACGATCCTACTCACCAAGCAGTCGTGCATTACAAAGGGCGCCGTGTATTTATCGTAAATGGTCAAACAAGCGAAGGTGTAGGCATCGATGATTACTCTGTTGGTTTATTTGATTACGATGGGAAAGAAGGAACATTCCGTGATGCAGAAGATGGTAAGTTAACTAAAAATGCCGTCGAGCATGGATCAGTTGATTCTGTCGTCCGCTTTTCTTTGAAGTGTGACGGTAAAGTGAAAAACACACTTTTTTACTGGATCTGCGCGGGAAAATCACTCGATGAAGCGTATAGCTTAAATCAACTCGTTCTAGAAAAACAACCTTCTCACATGATTTATTCAACTGAGCAATTTTGGAACGCATGGATTAATAAACGGAATTTACACACAGATACGCTCTCACCTGAACAGAAAAAAATGTTTGATACATCATTATTTATTTTGCGCGCTCATACTGATAACGAAGGAAGTATTATCGCATCTGCAGACTCTGAAATGATGGAGTATGGCAAAGATGACTACTCATATATGTGGCCGCGTGATGCTGCGTACATCGTGATGACTCTTGATCGTGCCGGTTATGATGAAGCAACGAAACCATTTTTTAAGTTTTGCCAAAATGTTTTGCACCCAGATGGTTACTTACATCATCGTTTTCGTTGTGATGAAAGTTTAGGTTCAACCTGGCACTCCACCACAGCACAGAAAGAATGGCTGAAAGATAAAATTCTTCAGTTGCCCATTCAAGAAGATGAAACCGCTTCCGTTTTATTCGCTTTGTGGAAACATTATCAATACACCAAAGATATTGAGTTTATTGAAGCATACTACAAACCCTGTATTGAAAAAATGGCAAATTTCTTAGTCGCTTTTCGCGATAAGGAAACTGGTTTACCACTTCATTCGTATGATTTATGGGAAGAAAAGATTGGCGTATCAACCTATACCGCAGCATCTGTTTACGGAGCGCTGATTGCTGCTGCCAATTTTTCAGAAATGTTAGGCAAACGCAATCACATGCGTGACTACCGAGACGTCGCAAAAGAAATTCAAGTGGCAACGAAAAAATATTTATTTAGTAATAAATTAAATAGTTTTGTGCGCATCGGATTTTTAGAAAATGGTCAATTTAACTTGGATGAAACTGTAGATGCGAGTACTCTCTTTGGTTTGTGGTACTTTGGTATTTTGGATGAAACAGATCCACTTTTTGTTGCAACGGAAGTGGCTGTGCAAAATCGATTGCGAAATAATGGAAAAGTTGGTGGTATCGTGCGTTACGAACGCGATAAGTACTTCGCCGAAACAGACCAACCCAATCCCTGGATTATCACCACCCTTTGGGAAGTGCAACGACAACTAAAGAAAAAAGGCTCTGGCGAAAAAGAGTTGAAAGATGTCAAAGCAACGCTGGACTGGGTATTAAAGTATGCATATCAATCAGGTGTGTTGCCTGAGCAACTTCATCCAGATACAGGAAAGTCTTTGTCTGCTACTCCGTTAGTCTGGAGCCATGCGGTATACGTCGAAACAATCATGATGTATATTGAAAAACTAGAAGAACTTCATCTCTGTCCTCAGTGTCCTATTGAAAAAGCTACATAAGTCCGAAGAAAGTAAAAAATTATGCTGAAGTATGTTCTTGGTTTAGATGGTGGAGGTACAAAAACTGAAGTTATTTGTGCTGATGAAGAAGGAAATATTTTGTCACAAGGAGTTTCTGGTCCTACTAATTTGTCTGCGGTTGATAAAGAGACAGCTGGACTAAACTTTCTCGCTGCGGTAGAACAAGTCACTTCGCAGCTCGTTCCCGACTCAAGTTGTGAAGCATTAGTTTTTGGTTTAGCAGGCGTTGATACACCTGATGAGGTTATTTTTGCTCGTGACTTTTTCTCAAAAAAACTCACTCAAATTGAAGTGAAGGACTTCACAGTCATCAATGACATCGAACTTGTGCTTGCAGCAGGTGCGAGTCACCCCGATGCAGTGGCAGTGATTGCTGGTACTGGATCAAATTGTTTTGGTCGAAATCAAAAAGGACAAACAGCACAAACTAGCGGAATGGATTTTTTACTTGCCGATGAAGGTTCAGGGTATGAGATCGGTCGCAAAGTGCTTCGCGCCGCCACAAGTAGTTATGACGGTCGAGCTGCCAAAACAGAGTTAGAGACCCTTCTCTTACAACATTTTCAAACAGATTCATTTGTGAGGCTGAAAGAAAAAATTTATGATCCTATTCTTTCCAAAGCACAAATTGCAGAGCTCGCCAAAATCTGTGGGATAGCAGCCGAACACGGAGATGAAGCTGCAAAAAAAATTATAAACGAAACAGTTGATGAGTTGTTTCTTATCATCAGCACTGTGGTCAACAAACTGGAACTCAACCAAATAGATATGGATGTTATTGCAGCAGGAAGCATTTTAAAACAATCAAGTGTTTTTGATCCCCTCCAGCAAAAATTGAAAAACCACTATCCGCAACTTGAGTTTAAGTTTCTGGAAAAGTCACCAGTTTATGGTGCTGTCAATATCGCACTAGAGAAATTATAATGAGCAAATTATGGCAAAAATGAAACGTCATGCTCCTCAAATCGACTTCGCTACGTGCCTCTTTTATATCGTGATTGGTTTCACTGCGGCCACAGCTCTCCTGTTAGTTTTTTATGCTGTTCTCAGAATGAACTCAGACCTTTTTACATTGATTCATCATACCTTTAGTAACCCAGCGTACCTGATTTCTTACTTGGTGATTACACTCATTACTGCAGGTGTATTCGGTGCAAATACGGCATTACTTGTGTACCGTTGGCAAGTGTATGGTTCACCTCTTCGTACCACAGATTCGGGGAGCAGTATTGGCGCAGTGATTGGTGTCTTTGCGTCTGCTTGTCCCATCTGTGGCTCAACAATACTTTCATTAATTGGTATTGCTGGGGGATTATCTTCTTTTCCTTTTCAAGGTCTGGAACTGAAGGCAGCTTCATTGGGGATCATGCTCATATCACTCTGGTTGCTTTTAAAAGATATGAATACTGCGTGTAATGATAAAAACTGTCCTCTTCCAAAAAATCAGAAAATGTCAACTCAATCGCATCCAGTCTTATTTGGCACAGTGATGAGTTTTGTGGCTTTACTACTCATCGCGTGGAAAATGATGCAAACCGATCCGCAAATTCAGCCGTCTTATCAAGTTAATAATCAAAATAAAGTATCTTGTACCGCACCGAAGTCTTAATTAATCCAACGAAATTCTTTGCCCTCAATACTCATCGGCAGTGGTCGCCAAGATTGTACATCAAAGAAAATTATCTTTGCTTGGTCTGGTTTATTTGGTTCTCCATATTTGCGAATATGCACGAAATCATTCAGCTGGTCTTTATTGTATTCTTCTACTGCAAGATATTTATTGTCTGCAGACAATTTACTCAGTTCAAAGCTGTACTGGGAATCATATTTCTCAAAAAGCGTTTTTTTGTTTGCAATATTTATCACTTTAACTCCTTCTTGCCCAGCAGTTTCTGCTGAGTTTTTGGGCACAAAACTATAACTAATCAAAGTGCCATCAAGGCTCAAAAATGGTGTGGCTGCAATTTCGCTCACGTCTGTCATGCGAGTTGTACTTCCATCATAAAGGATAATTCCTTGCACATAGTTGTATTCTTGAGATGAATCAATAAAAATTAATTTATCCCCACGGAAATCTCCATCGCGATAATCAGAGTATTTGCCTAACGCGACACTTTTTCCGCCACTAATTGCGCGCAGAAACAGTTCACCACTCAAATCATTGACCATAAATGTATTTCCTTCAGGAGTAATCCAAAAACGCACTAACGTTGGAAAGGTTTGTAATAAATCAGACTCACTCTGTTGATGCGTGATCAAATCATAATGAAATACTTTTGCTTGCGTCGTAGTGGGGTCGCCATTAACGTCTTGATCTGGATGATCAAGGGGTATATCTGCAATAAAGTAAAGCTGCTCCCCTGTTCCGTCTATTTGCAAATTCGAAAGACGCGCATGTAATTGGTTGGGAATTTGCGTGGTCTGTTGTGTTAACAAATCGTATGAAAAAATATTTGTTTCACCTTCGTCTGTAGGTTGATCAAAATAAACAATAGAGTGTTTTTTACGGTTAACTTGATATTCTTTAATATTTTTCTTATCAGTAATTACTTGGGGAGACTGAGCGAAACCACTTACTGTCAGTTGATTGTCTCTATTCAAATACACAAACTGGTAGTTTTTTGTCTGAAATGTAATTTTTTCATCTTGCGCAAGTTCACGCTGATAGATGTCCTGGACATTTTTGTGGACAGTTAAAAGGTAGTGTTCTCCAGATACTAAGGGCAATTTTGGTGTCATAAAAAATGTATTGTTTGCCCAACTTGTACTGTACTCAAACTTGGGCGATACTTCGACATTTTGTGCGACACTTTTTTCATCCATCGGTCGAGAAAAAGTAATTTTTATTTGTTGATCAAGTGTTTCCGCGTTGTGTAGTGTTCCCTCTTTCACTTCGACAGTTGTAATTCGTGGTTTTGCAAAAGGAGCCAAAAAAATAAAACATACAGTCAAAAAGAAAAAAAAGAGATTAATTTTTAACATAGAATATTTAATAGAGATAAGGATCTGCAGGTTGTGAAATTTTTTGAACTTCAGACGGTTCTATTACTGCTTGACGCTTATCATTTATAGTTGCCACTTTTAATTTTCCGGTCACGTGCACCCAATCATCACTATGTAACTCACTCACTTTTTGATCAACAACTAAACCAATTGGGGTAGCGTCGACTGCACAACACGTAATGACAAAGCGAGATACTGTAAAAGTTTGATTGGGGTTTACTTGAACAAAGCCAATCACACTCACAGGCTTGCCAATATAGTTATCGGGCTCCGGGTCAACAGAAAAAAGTCTAATCCAATCAGCTATCGTGTATGACTCACTCTTATTTGCTTGAAGTAAGGGACTCCCTTGATCGCTGCTTGCTGCCGAATTCGTATGTGTCCCCACTAAGAGATTCTGATTCGTTCCCCGCAAACTGGCTAACTGAGCTGACAAGGCGCGACGAGGTGTCACAACTCCAACAAATAAAATAAAAATAATAATAATGAGCGCACACACTTTAGGAATAGAAATTCTCCAACTTTTTTTGGGATTTTTGAAGTATAAAAGTGACGAAAAAGAACTACAGACTCCCACAATTACCAAAAAAATACCGACGCCAAAAGTAAGGAGATGATAGTCGGGCCGCACATAGTATCCCAATGCATTACTCACTTTTAGGTACATCAAAAATATGCCAATCCCAATCAGAGTTAGAGACTCTAAAGCTATTTGTAAATTGAATTGCTTTTCCATGTTCTTATCTTCCAAAAAAATTGAGCACAATTGACGAAATAATAATCATCTCACTTACTAAAACTACAATCATAAAAATAAATTTCCAACGAAACGTTGTTTTCAACATACTAATGACGCGAAGATCAATCATTGGTCCAAAAATTAGAAAAGCAAGCAACGCACTCACTGGAAAACGCCCTAAATAACCAAGCGCCACAAATGCATCGACAGTTGAACAGATAGACATCACCAATGCGAGGATCATCATCGCGAGTGTAGCGAGCAAAGGAGTCTGAGCAATGGCAACGATCGTTTCTCTTGATAAAGTGGTGGTAATTGCCGCGATCGTGGCTCCGAGAAGGAGTGCAGTTGTCATTTCTAAAACTTCGTGACGGACTGTACCCAAGAAAACAGATATTTTTTCATTCAAAAATTTTGGCGGTTCATGATGATGATGACACGCTTCGGCCACAGATTCAGTTAACAAATTTTCTGGATGTTTGTGTAATGAAACAACTAAGCCCGTTACAATTGCAATAACAAAAGAAATCGCTACGCGCAAAACAACGACTTCAGGCGCAAAACGAAAAGCTATATAAGTAGAAATAATCACAATCGGATTAATCACAGGAGCAGCCAGCAAGAACGTCACTGCTTGTGAAACTGGTAAACCTTTCTCAATTAAACGCCGTGCCACGGGCACATTTCCACATTCGCATACCGGAAATACACAACCAAAAAAAGCAATCACGAGATGTCCTAAGAATTTCTGTTTCGGAATCATCTTTAGTAACCATTCATCTTTTACAAATGCAGTTAAGAGACTCGAAACAATAACTCCCAAAGTCACAAATGGAATCGCCTCGATCAAAATCGAAAAAAAGATCGTTAAGTAATCACTGAGTGGAAAACTAAAAAAAATCATTCCGAGAGCTTCCAATTTCCAGGTAGGTGACGTTCCACTATTTTTTCTAACTCTTCAATATCAAACGGTTTTGTTAAAAAATCAGATACTTTGAGTGATAAAGCAACCTGTTCGGTTTCTTTACTAGCGGAAAAAATAATGATCGGAATTGGATGATTACCGAAGTGGTGACGAATCTTTTTAATCGTTTCCGCCCCGCCAATAGAAGGCATCCACAAATCGAGCAAAATCAGCTGTGGAGTGTGCTCTTTAATGCCTTTTAGCACAGCATCCGAGTTCAAACAAATCATGACTTCACAGCCCTTTTCTTCCAAAACGATTTTGGTGAAATCAACGATTCCTTGATCATCGTCACAGACAAAGACAAGCGGTTTTTGAGCCATGGCTCATTATAACTCATGGCGCCAAAAAACGCAGAATCTTACTTTTTTGTAGAAGGAAAATAGCTCCACCGCTTATTAAATAAGTAACCAGAGCTAAAACTAAAACTGGAAATTCTGCTGGAAGCTTGCTTCGTAGTGTTTCCAGAATGATGACATGAAGCAAGTAAATTCCAAAACTAAGATTTGCGATGGCCGTTACGAAGCCCTTTCTGACATTCATTTTTTGACCTATGTACTGCAAAGAAACAAAACCACTCAGTGACATAATCACTATATTGGGCGATAAAAATTCATAAAATGGATCACTCAATTGGTGATGAGTAGACGTAAAAAACCAGGTCCCAAAAATCGTGACTAAGAAGCTGACACCAAAGCAGCATGCACTTACCCATATAATTTTTTTTTGCCACACAATGTCTCTCATCCAAAAACCAAGCAAGAAATATCCGATGTAATCAACCACGAGAGGCATCGGATAACGCCAATGTAAAACTACACAAAAGATCATCCACATTCCAACTGCAAAGATTTTTTCATTCCTTTTTGCATGTTGCGCAATAATCCTCAGAACGGGCGTCAAAAGATATAACTCAAACAACATCACTAAAAACCAAAAACCACCCAGTGCAGTAGTCGCAAAAAAAGATTTCGCCTGCGAAAAAGTGGTAATCACAACCTGATCTTTTATTAAGTACCAAAATATATAAATCAGTGTCCATAACAACCAAGGTATCCCCACTTTAATTATTCTTTTTTGAAAAAAAATCAGAAGATCTTCCTTTTTTCCAAGTAAAACAGCTCCACTTGCCATCACAAATAATGGTACGGATACTCGGCTCAGTGAGTCAAATATATTCGCTGTCATCCAACTCAACAAAGAAATATTTGGCCAAAGATATAGAGGCGCCGCTGATGCATGAAGCAACACAACCAAAAAAATTGCGATCACTTTAATCAAATCAACCCAAACCAAACGTTGACTACTGTACATTAAAATCTTTTTTCGTAATGTGTCCGTTTTTAATTTCTAACAAAATTCCAGAATCAGGATAATCCAGGAGTTCTTCTTTAGTAAACTCATTCTTCAGTAAAAAATTTTTTAAAGCTGCGATGACTGCACCGTGAGTACAAATTAAGATACTACTAGATGAGCCCCGCTGCACTTCATCGAGAAAATTTCTGACTCTTTCTGTAAAATGTTCAAAAGTTTCCTGATTATACTCATTCAATCTGGCATCAAAAGTAAAGTGCTTTCCGGTCATTTCAGTGACGATTGCCGCGGTTTGTCGACATCGCAGAACTTCTGAACTGTACTGCACATCAGTTGGAACTGTTTTTAAAAAATCAGCCATCCGACGAATTGGTGGTAAAAATTCTGGGATAACTTCTGCTGTCAATACACGTGATCCATACTCCTCACCAAGAGGAATAGACTGTGCGTGACGGAAAATATAAAAAATCTGTGACATAGTTAGAAGTCTATCACTTCACGATACACATGCACGATCTGTTGGGCAACTTCCGGCCATGCTAAATCTTGAATTTTTTTCTGCACTTCGACACTTATATCGGCATGCGCTTTGGTATTCATCAGCACATGCTCAATTTGTGATGCAAGCAGTAAAGGATTATTCACCGAAGTAATCAGTGACTTGTGCCGTTCATCAAATAAGCTGGAGATTCCTGTTACATTCGTGGTAATCACCGGCACTCCACACGCCATTGCTTCAGCTGCAGCCATACCAAAAGATTCATAGTGTGACGGCATCACCACTACTTCCGCACTATTGTAGTAATACGGCAGTTCGATTTGTGGCCGCTGACCAACTAACTTCACTACGGTCGGAATGTGCAGTAGACTTCTGAGTTCCTCAATTTTTTGTAGTTCAGCCGACCACCGATCTTGTTTTTGCGAAATATCACCGCCCACGATCCACAAACAGATTTGACAGTTCGGATGTTTTTGCGTCAGAATTTTCATCGAATAAATTAATCCATCAATTCCTTTCAATGGTTCAATTCTGCCGACAAATAAAATAATTTTGTGATCTTCATCAGCACCAATTACTTGCTTTGCCGTTTTTTTGGACATTGGGTGAAAAAGGTGCACATCCACCCCTGGTGGAATCACAGCTAATCGATTTTGCTGCACACCATACAAGTACTGGTAATACTTCATTTCGTTTTCACTTGGCACAATAATTTTTTGAACTTTCTTCGTTAATAAAAACTCTGCATCGACCCGCTCACTATTTTCTTTTTCTGCTTCAGTTCGTGCAACTAAATTTTTCATTAGCGCTAACGTGTGAAACATCATCACGATTGGCAGCGGAGTTGGCAGTCGTTTTTGGAGCTCAAGACCAATGAGACCAGAGTAATAATAGTGGCAGTGCAATACGTCATACCGCACGTGGTGAGTATCGATAAACTGAACCATCTGTTCTTCAAACTCATGCAGATAATTTCCCAGTTGTTTTTTGGAAACATTTGTCTGCGGACCGGCTTTGAGATGGATCACTCGCAGACCTTCAGTAACATTTACAATTTCTGGATTGTCGACATCCTGACTTCTAGTAAAAATATCCACTATGTGACCCTCATGCGCGAGTTCTTTCGATAACTCGAGCACGTAGACATTCATTCCACCTGTTTCTTTGCCTTCTTGCGACGCAAGAGGACACGTGTGAAAAGAGATCATCGCGATGTGGAGTTTCATTCTGATTATTATACTAGAGGCGCACTTTTACCCGCAAACAATTCTTCAATGTACTCTTGCAAAGCCCTTGTAGACACCGTATGCTCTTACACGAAGAATTTTTGTTTGTCCAACCAAGCTGCAGCGGAGCTAAACCCTAGCGTGAAGCTTAGGCTAAAATATAGACCGGTCCTGACCCATGAAAACTGTTAATAGAGTTCTGCTGAGAGACCTTCGCCCACAGATACCTCGTCTGTTTTTGGTCTTTGTGTTGATGATGGCGACCACTGTGTTTGAAGCAATCTCGCCGCTCCCGTTTAAATACCTGATTGACAACGTACTCGGTGATGATCCTATTCCATTTGTAAATTTTTTCCATAACAAAATGACATTTGGCTTTTTCGTGGTGTTTATATTTTTCTTTGTGATGCTGATGTCGCACATCGTCCAGTACATGTACTCCTTGAGTGTTAAAAAGGTCACGACTGCGATTATTTATCAATTCTCGCAAACAGCTTTTGAGAGTTTGCAAAAGCTGAATATTGGCTTTTACCGAACACAAGAAATTGGCGACTATATCTACCGCTTAGGAAATGATGTCTTAGCACTCGGCACGCTGATCGAAGAGGGAATCTTGCCGATTTTTACGTCGCTGCTGTTTGTGCTCGCGATGACGTCCATTTTATTTTTCATTAATGTTGACCTGACAATTTTATCGCTGATGGCAATGCCATTTTTGGTGTTTGGGTTGTATTTTTTTAACAAGCGGATCGTGAGCACTACCCAACGCTCAGAGCGCTGGAACAGCGCAGTGTTTTCATTTATTCAAGAAGCGCTGTCGCAGTTGCGGATTATCCAGGCGTTTTCCCGCGAAAAAACTGAACTTACTGAGTTTAAACAAAAGATGAGGCTGTCGCTAGAGAATGACTTGAAGCTGGAGAAACTTAATTTACTGCTTGGTTTATTTATCGGCGCAGTGATTGCTGTCAGCTACTCATTGATTATTGGCTATGGTTTGTCTTTGGTGATGAACAATGAGCTTTCTACTGGTCTCCTCATCATTTTTATTTTTTACCTCGATGACTTAACGAATCCCATTTTGTCGATTATTTACGCTGTGTCCACATTTAAAGAAAACGCCGTCAAGGTCGAACGGATGAATGATTTTTTTGAAGCCAAGTCACAAACCAAAAATACGGGCGTCTTAACGGAAGTTACTGATACCACTATTGATTTCGAACACGTTAATCTCTTGAGCAAAGAAGGCTTGCCTATCTTGCGCGATATTTCAGTCAAGTTTCCCGCTGGCAAGCTGTCGGTAATCGTTGGCGTCAGCGGCTCCGGCAAGTCATCGATCGTGTCACTGATTCCACGCCTGATTGATGAACCAAGCTGCGGAAAAATGCTGCTCGGAGAACACCAGTTACAAGAGTACGATATCCAAACCATTCGCCAAAATATTTCTCTCGTACCCCAGGATAGCAACTTATTTAACGATACAATTTACAACATTATTACGTTTGGCCGACCTGACAGCACCGAAGAAGACGTTCGCCACGCCGCGCGCCTCGCCTGCGCAGATGCATTCATCGAACGATTGCCTCGTGGCTACCACTTTCGAGTAGGGGATGGCGGTAATTACTTGTCCGGTGGTCAGCGCCAACGCTTGATGCTGGCTCGGGCGTTTTTGAAAGATGCCCAGATTTATATTTTTGACGAGCCGATGTCGGCACTCGACCTGAGGACCCGGCAACAAATTTGGGAGAGTATTGGCAAAGTCACCAAAGGCAAAACTACCATTATTGTTTCCAATGTTTTAGATGTCATCAGCGAAGCTGACCTGGTGGTTGTAGTAGACAAAGGCAAGATTGTCGACACCGGCAAACATATGGACTTGCGCAAAAAGTCAAACTTTTATAACCTTATACTACATGAGTATTAGAGAATACTCGTACCAGAGGGGGTGATATATTATGGCAACCGTGAAAAAAAACATCACCAAAAAAGTGACGCCCAAAGCCAAAACCATGAAACCTGGAAAAATGACCAGCAAACACAAGTAATTTGGTGTGTTATTAGCGTTGAAACAGAGCCCTGCCCAAGCGGGGTTTTGTTGTGTTTGATCAACAAATCAGCATTATTTAGAAACTTGCTAAATATTGTTGTGATGATCATAATGAATTTCAATCTATGCGCAGCCTCGTTTTATTTTTCTTTTTTGCGACTTCGCTGATTGTTCAGGCTCAACAAACCACGTTTTCCACTCACATCTTGGGGTCAACAACAACCTCACCTACTCCAAACCCTTCAAATTCTTCGACGCCAGCGCCTACTTCACCACCCACATCGGCGCCGACACCAGCACCCACTTCAACGGGGACACCCAAACCTAGCAGCACACCCCAACCCTCTACATTATCAACTGTCACTAGCACACCGAAACCTACTTCACCACCCACATCGGCGCCAAAGCCAGCACCAACTTCAACGGGGACACCCAAACCTAGCAACACCCCCAAACCATCTACATTACCGACTGTCACTAGCACACCGAAACCTACTTCACCACCCACATCGGCGCCGACACCAGCACCCACTTCAACGGGGACACCCAAACCCAGCAACACGCCCAAACCATCTACATTACCAACTGCCACACCCTATTCTAGTAGCACACCAACCTCTTTACCGTTGATTTCAGCTACGCCAACAGCGACACCGAACCCTTCTGAACCCTCTCAAGACACACCCGGCCCTTCGCCAACCGTTCAACCGACAAATCCCTCAGCGTCCACACCTGATACCAGTGCGACCTCGACCGACACCAGCAGTTCAGATACCGGCTCAATCGACACGAGCGTGAGCTCTGCCGGTTCAAGTGATCAAACTACCAACTCACCTGACAATAGCGACAGCTCGGATCAAACAAACTCCGACAACGGGCAAAACAGTGACCAAACTGGAAATAGTCCAAGCAATGTGACACCTCCCATGATCATCAGTCCGTTTATCACTGGTCCTGTCCTGAAGAAACCCCTGCCCACTCCTTTAGTCAGTTCTTTTGCGTTAGAGTTGGAGGAGAATCTACCGGCGACACCAAGTACAGAAAACGTGGTAGTCGTGCCTGTTGGCATTCCGGCCATTGCTCCAGTCAAACCCAAACGCCCAGCCCTCTGGAAACCTCGGTCCGTATTTAGCTGGCAAGCGTTTGTGAGTGCACCCACCACTTTTAAGTCAAAAACCAGCCCCAATGCGTGGTACGCCAACTTTGGCAACTTTTTGAAATTTTAGGTTATCAGGATGAAGCCCATTTGTGAAATGTGTTCAGAACTTGAAGAACTTATCTTGAGGAGATATGAGGATTTCATATCAGTGTCAGTTCAAACACAAATTGCTTAACCACCACCAACTGAAATCGGGATAGTATTTTACTTATTTACTATATTTTGTTTATAAATTAATATATTTCGAATAAAAATTATTATATAGGAAGCATATGGACAGCACTTCTCTGCGCAACTTCTTGGAAATCCCTTACGATACTCTTGAAGAAATGAATCTTAAGGCAAAAGAGAGAAGTCTATCTGAAGATCCTGAAAAACTGCGCCAAGAATATACTACCTACTTAGAAAAAGAAAAACGCATCAAAGCGGTCACACTTTGCTTTACTGATATTGAAGGCCGCTTCCACATGTTGGATTATGACAAAAAATATTTACTTGAATCTGCAGACAATCTGACGTTTGATGGCTCTTCGATTCGCGGTTTTACTGCGCAAAGTGAATCCGACCTCCGTCTTTTCGTTGATTGGTCAAGCATGATGTGGCTTCCTTCAGATCTGTTTGGACCGGGAAAAGTGGTGATGTTTGCAAACATCATGGATCGCGATAAAAAACAGTATGAATCAGACTTTCGCGGTATGTTGCAAATGTATATCGCCCAAATGAAGAAAAAACAAAGTATTACTCCTTATGTTTCTGCCGAAATTGAAGGATTTTTGATTGACGGCATCAACGCAGAGCAGCACTTCGATGAAAAGGTTGGTTTCCAATTGATCACTTCAGGTGGGTATTATCACTCACTTCCTATGGACAAATTGCGCCAATTTATTGACACCTGTGCCGAAGCACAGCGTGCCATGGGCTTCAAAAACGAAAAAGATCACCCTGAAGTTGCACCATCGCAGTTTGAGATGAATTTTTCTTATACTGAAGTGATTCGCGCGTGCGACCAAATTCAGTTATATAAATTAGTTTGCCGCCAAGTCGCTAACAAAATGGGCATGACTGCCACATTCTTGCCCAAACCAATCATGGGTATTAACGGCAGCGGTATGCACACGAATTTTTCTTTGTCAAAAAATGGCAAAAGTATTTTTTACGATCCCAAAGGTGAAGAAGGATTGTCTTCTGTGGCGTGGGATTTTATTTCACGAGTGCTTAATCACGCACCGGAAATTTGTTTGATTTTAAATTCTAGCGTAAACGCCTATCGCCGCTTAGATCCACACTTTGAAGCACCAAATCAAATTAAAGTATCCCCAATTGATCGCGGATCAATGATTCGCATTCCGGTGGGTAATGAAAAAACGGCCCGCATTGAGGTGCGCTCAGTGGCTCCGGACGCAAATCCATATTTATGGCTTTATACGTTGCTGCGTACAGGTTTAGAGGGCCAAAAGCTCGAAAAAGCTGAAAACAAACGTGACCGTTTGCGCTTCCTACCAGGAACTATCACAGATGCTCTCAAACTCTTTAAGGCCAGTCCGTTTATTGAGAAAATTCTGGGCAGTTCGAATAAAGAGAAATATGCGGCCTACAAACAAGCTGCCGCCGATCGAAGTCCAAAAGAACTTGGTACATCAGTTAAAATATCTGAAGTGATCTTTCACCATGAGGTCACTAATCAAGCGCTGTGGAATTCGTTTTAGGGCGAGTTGGTAGGCCTCCTTACGTCCTATAAAAATTGACTATTGGGACACATTTTGATATACTTTCGGGCGAAATTCTGCTTAAAAATAAAAAAGTGGGTATGCCCCGCGGCTTTGTTTTCAAGTAGATGCTCTTCAACCCGATGATCCTAATGCTTTTGTTTTGGGTCATTCTTCTTAGTCTGTTTATTGTTGTGGACGCAAAACTGCGGCCACAGGATTTTTTAACCGGGCTACCTCGAATTAAGGCAACGGCAATGGCCGTTGCAACAGAGGCGCAAGAATTTTGCGCCACCGAGGGTGGAAAATGGAATACAACGAAGTTTGAGTGCGATAGGTAGAAACCAAAAATGAGCAACTGGAAAAAGTTATGGAATGCCTCCGCTAATTGGATCATAAGTTTTCTGCTGATACTCTATGTCATCCTTTTTTTAGTCATAGCGTTCAGTCCCGAGAGAAAGGATCTATCAACCGTTCAGGCAACATTAGTAAGTGTTGCAACACAACGCAGCGTACTAGACAAGCAAGCTTCGGATTTTTGCTTCGCTCAGGGCGGAGTATGGAATTCGGAGAAAATCGAGTGCAGCCGCTAGGCTGCACATCATTAACCATTTCATAGTAATTACCTCTTCCCTGACTCCTCAAACGGAGTCAGGGGATTGGCTAAAGCACTTTTCGCGGCGCATTTTATTTTAGAAGAATCTTTTAGCCAATCCCTAACAAACCTCCTCCTCCAACAACCCAATAACTTTTGCTTTTTGCTTGATGGTACAGTATAATTCAGGTTACGTTTGCGGGTGAGAGTCGGGACATTCTTCTTTTTCCTCAAGACGGTACATAAAGTTATTCATGCAGCAACAGTCATCTCGTTCATTTTCTCAACGATCTTCTCATGGTGGTAGTCGACCTTCGTATGGCGCCTCCCGCGGTGGGCAAGGACCACGTGGCAGAGGCTATCACGCCTACCGACCAATGCGTCGCCAGCCAAGACCACTGGATTCACGTTTGTTTATTCGCCGAGCAGTTGATGTTCCCCAAGAAATTTTCGTACCAAAAAACATGTTTGCCGACTTCAATTTAGTTGACCAACTGAAACATAATATTGCCGTTCACGGCTACAAGGCCCCCACACCTATTCAGGACCAAGCAATTCCACAACTTTTAGAAGGCAGAGATATGGTTGGGGTGGCAAATACGGGTACTGGTAAGACAGCAGCTTTTTTGATTCCGTTAATTAACAAAGTTTTTCTTGATCGGAATCAACGAGTCTTGATTATCTGCCCGACTCGCGAGTTAGCTGTTCAAATTGAACAAGAATTTCGTCACTTTGCGCAAAACATGAGTATGCATGCTGCAGTGTGTATTGGTGGCATGGGCATGTTTGGCCAAATTGAGAAAATGAGACGTCGACCAAACTTCGTGATTGGTACTCCTGGTCGTTTGCGCGATCTTGAACGTCAACATGCGTTGAACTTTGCCCACTACAATAATATTGTGCTTGATGAAGTTGACCAGATGCTTGACATGGGTTTTATTCATGAAGTCAAGTACATCACTGCGTTACTTCCAAAGACTCGTCAATCGTTGTTTTTCTCAGCGACTCTGCCAGATGAAGCACAACGTTTGATGAAAAGCTTTTTACATAATCCTATCTCAATCTCGGTCAAAACACGCCCCACTTCTGACAACGTCGACCAAGATGTCGTCCGAATTGCCGGTCGCGACAAAGTCACAGTGCTCCAAGATTTATTAAAACAAGAAGGTTTTGAAAAAGTGTTGATCTTCTTACGCACTAAACGCGGCGTAGAAAGATTAGCCGATGCATTAGACAGACGCGGTTTCCGCCTAGCAGTCATTCACGGCAACAAATCGCAAGGCCAACGCCAACGCGCCATCGATGACTTTAAACGCAATCGCGTCAGCATTTTACTGGCAACAGACGTTGCGTCCCGTGGCTTAGACATCGATAGAGTCACGCACGTCATCAACTACGATCTGCCTGAAACATTTGAAGACTACACCCATCGTATTGGCCGTACTGGTCGCGCAAATAAAAAAGGGGTTGCTTTGACTTTTGTTGATTAATAGATTTTATAGCGGTTTGAAAATTCTCAGCGCGGGCTTTCCATCCAAGTCATCTACGGGCACGTAGAGTTCATGAGTCATCGGGTTCACTGCAACTGAATGTGCATGCCGGACAAGAAAGTTCCACCCTAACTTTTTCACGCCTGTATCGCTGGCTTCGAAAATCGCCACGATACCACTCTCCGAACCCACGTAAAGTTTTTTGGTTCCTGGATCGAAATCCACTACATCTGGTGTGAAACCTACCGACTCTTTTTGAAGAATTTTTTTCGAGTTTAAATCGAAGACGAGCATCACGTTATTGTGTTCACATGTTACATACGCCGTATGATTGAACGACGCAATCGCAAATCCGTGCGGATGGTCGCATCCAGTCATATCATACTTTCCAATCATTTGATTGTGCACAGGATCTATCTCAACCAATGCATTTTCATTTCCTACTGTTGTAAAAACGTGTTTAGAGACATCATCATAGTGCGAATTCCCTACCCGCTTACCAACTGGAATTCTGGTCACAAATTTATTCGTTGCCACATTCATTACCGAAACCGCGTCTTCACCTTCAGTTGAAACAAAAATCTGATTTGAGTTTGGATCATACGTCAAACCATCAGGAATTTTGCCGATTGCCACTCGATTGAGTATTTTTAATGTTTCCGCATCAAAGACGACAACTTCATTCGTTCCTTCGGCGGTTGCGTACACTCTTTTGAGTTGTGGAATCAAAATTACTCCGTGTGGATACGCGATATCCGTGACGTCGCCAATGACTCTGCGTTCTTGCGTATCAACGACAGTCACTCGGTCATCATTTTCATGAGCAATATAGAGACGATGATGCTCGGCATCCACTGCTTGATAATCAAAACGAGATGCAGTCCCCGTCAGAGGGACATCTTGCACAACTTGTAAATGAAGCTGAGCAGTTCCAAATCGGCTTAGGTTCGCAAAAAAAGCATTTTGCAGCTGCTGACGAAATGCGATTACTAAAAACGCACTGAATAGCACACCTACTCCAGCAACTAGCAGTAATTTTACTCGAAACATGAGCCAATTATACGCTACTCTTTACTTCGCAGCAGGCGAAGGAGATTGTCCACCTTGGGGACCGCGCTCCATGGGATTTAGCTGAATCGTTTGGGCGGTGACACTTCCATCAGAGTTATCACTCCCAAAGACGCCTACGCGTTCACCAACTTTAAGATCTGCTTGAGTTGCAGCAGCTGCTTTATTGATATTTGTCGTGCCAGAAATTAGTACGATTTTGCTGCTTCCATCCATCATTTTGACGGTGATGGATTTGTCATCTTGAGTAACAATTTCACCAACCACACGTCCACCACCTTGACCTCGACGTCCACCTGGGCCACCATTGCCACCACGCATGAACTGGCCATTACCAGGATTCGCAGCGGCTTTGCTTTCTTGGTACTTCATTCCTCCAAAGAAAGCGCCCACACCTACCAGCACAGCAACAATGACTGTGATGAGAAGAGGATTTTTCATAAAACCTTTCAGCGCCGCATGAGCGCAAACAATTTATAAAATATTACTCGTATCTTAGTGCTTCAATTGGTTGCAAATTCGATGCTCTGGAAGCGGGATACCATCCGAAAATAATGCCAATTGCGGCTGACACCACAAATGCAATCAAAATTGACGAAAACGAGAGAACAAACAGCGATGCTGTCATATACGAGTATATATACGACGCAATAATACCGAGGAAAATTCCGATCAATCCACCTGTGAACGTCAAAATAATCGACTCAAATAAAAACTGTGTAATGATTGTTTTCTTTTTCGCGCCCAGTGCTTTACGCAAACCAATTTCACGAGTCCGTTCAGTCACGGACATTAACATGATGTTCATAATGCCGATGCCACCCACGAGTAAAGAAATACCTGCAATACCGGCGAGCAATGCTGTAAAAGTTCCAGTCGTCGAAGATGCCGTACTTAAAATATCCGCTTGTGACAAAATACTAAAATCTGCTCTTGCGGGATCAGAGAGTTTATGCCGCGCAAGCAGTAAATATCCCACTTCATTCTGCGCTTGCGTCATCACGTCAGAAGTTTTAGCTTCTAATGAAATATCACTTAAGTATGATTGACCGAACACCTGTTTTTGCGCTGTACTTAAAGGAATATATGCGACGTTATCTTGATTTAAGAAACCTGTACCACCCTTCGAGACAGTCACACCAATAACTTGAAACGCTGTTCCTTTAATTCGTACCGATTGACCAATGGAACTTACTCCATTAGGAAATAAATCAGAAGCAACTTGGGGACCAAGAACAATTACCTTCCGACCAGCAGTATTATCCTCGTCAGAAATAAATACACCGCTATCCATTGTCACTTTATGTACGCTTGCATATGCAGACACTACTCCGTTAATGCGAATGTTTGAGTTATTGCGACCTGCAGAAACCTGAGCCCGTTGATCAATTTCGGGTGAAACTGCACTGACAGTGGTAATTTGAGGAGCACTTTTAATTGCCGCGGCATCATCATTTGTTAATGTCTGACTACTCCCTGCAGCACTTCGAACTCCTCCTTGTTGTTGAGATCCCGGACTCACAGTGAGCAGATTGGCACCCAACGACTGAATATTATTTTGAATTGATTGTTGGCTCGCTTCACCCAAAGACACCAGTGTAATCACACTTCCAATACCAATTACGATACCCAACGTCGCTAAACCAGTTCGCAACTTATTGAGCGAAAGTGCTTTGATAGATTGGTTAAAAAGTTCAAAAAAATCCATAGTTTATTGTTCTACCTGTTCATACTTTGCTCTATGTTGACGTTTATTTTTTTCATCAGAAACAACTTTGCCATCGCGCACATGAATTGTGCGTTTGGCATGAGCTGCAATATCTGGTTCATGTGTAATCATCACCACTGTGTGACCTTCATCGTTTAAGTGTTGAAAGATACCCATAATCTCTTCAGCTTGATTTGAGGCAATATTTCCAGTTGGTTCATCTGCAAGCAGAATTGCTGGATTCATCGCTAAACCGCGCGCGATCGCGACGCGTTGCTGTTGCCCACCAGAAATTTGATTTGAAGTATGGTGCAAGCGATGACCAAGGCCGACCATTTCTAAATATTTTTTGGCTCTCGCTTCTCGATCTGCTTTGGGAATACTAGCATAGACCATCGGGAGCATCACATTTTCCATGGTAGTAGTACGTGGTAACAAATTAAACGCTTGAAAAATAAAACCAATTTTTTGATTACGAATATCTGCTAAATCATCATCTGAAAGTTCGGAAACTTTTTTGCCATCTAAAATGTATTCACCGCTTGTTGGCAAATCGAGCGCACCCAAAATATGCATTAGCGTTGATTTTCCAGATCCGGATGGACCCATAATGGCTACAAACTCACCTTTTTCAATCGTGAAAGAAATATCATCAAGTGCAATTGTTTCCATTTCTTCGGACCGATAAATCTTGGAAATATGCGATACGCTAATAATAGTATCTGATTTCATGGCTAAGCTTAGCCTCCTCCCCGTCTGATTCCACCACCACCTCCAAAACCACCGAGGCTACGTGCAAAGGGAGATGTCCCAGTTGCTTGCGTAGCAGCATTCACCGTACCAGTTACCACCGTGTCACCTTCAGAAAGACCAGAAGTAATTTCAGTATCAGTATCTGAAACTAAACCAGTTGTAACATTTACGGATGAAACCTTTCCGTTCTTCATGACCTGGACAGATGTTTGACCATTGGTTATTTGAATAGCACTCGAAGGAACTGACAACACGTCGTCTTTGCGATTGGTTTGAATAGTGACTGACGCAGACATACCAGGCAAAATACTTGGATCAGGAGCGACGATTGAAACGAACACATTATATGTCACGACTCCTGAGCTAATTGCACCAGTGGTATCTACTTGATCAACATTTCCTACAAATGTTTTATTTGGAAACGCATCTAAGGTAATCGTGGCCTTTTGACCCGCATGGATATGAGGCACATCAACTTCACCTGCTTGAACTTTAATGTATGGTTTTGAGTAACTTCCAATATAAAGAACGGCATTTGTTGCGGTCGTTGAAGAAACATTACTACTTAAATTACCGCCACTCGCCGTAATTTGATCACCAGCCCGAACTGTTAAGTTAGCCACTGTGCCACTAAATGGTGCAGTAACTACGGCCGTTTGGGTTGCTTTATACGCGAGTAATGCATTATTTTCAGCGGCTTGAGCTTGCGAAATAACAGTCTGTTGATTTTTATACTGTGCCTCAGTTGCGAGCCAATCATCTTGAGCAATTTCAAAGGGAGTTTGAGTTCTATTCTGTGTATTTGCGGTCAAGTCAGCATTTTGATACGTCGCGTTCGTTGCCGTATTCATATATATCTGCCACTTGTTAAACATCGTTGACTGTAACGAAAAAAGAGCAGCATTCGCATTGTTTAGTGCAGATTTTGCCGACAAATAACTGGCCAAAGCACTTGCTTTTTCTTGCGCCGTTGCAGTGCTCACCACTTTAAATAAATTTTGTCCTTGTTTGACTTGGTCACCATCTTTGACATAAATATCTTGAATAATACCGGTGGTCGGAGAACCAATACCTGCTTGTCCTCCTGAAGTCACGTTTCCACTTTCACTGACTGTCGTGAGAAGAGTACCTTTTGTAACTTGAGCTGTTTGATACTGAACTTTCTTGGTATTCGTTGCAAATAATCGATATGCACCAAATCCAATAATCACTAGAATAATCAGACTGATCAATATTTTTTTCTTCATTTGAGTATTGTATAAAATAAAACTGAGAAATAGCTTACAGCTCTCAAGTCTCTCGGAAACCATGAACTCCTTCCTTATTTAATATAGGTAAATTCACCTGAAAGGTGGTGCCTTTGTTACTGGTCTCAGCAACTTGAATACTGCCATGATGTCGTCCCACAATTCGCTGCGCAATCGCTAAGCCTAAACCGTACCCATCAACTTTATCTTTCGTACGTGATTTATCAGCGCGGTAAAAACGATCAAAAATACGAGGTAAATCTTTTTGTTCAATTCCCATCCCTTGGTCTTTAATCCAGATGGTGAGCAGCCCGTCTTTCGATTTAGTGATAACTTCAATCACACTATACTCAGGGCTGTACTTGATCGCGTTATCAATCAAGATAATAAATAACTCACAGAGCGATTTTTCATCTCCAGTGATTTGGGCTTCGTCAACTTCTTTCTTCAACTCAATGTGTTTCTGTTTTGCCAGCGGAACCATTTTCTTCATCGCGCACTCAATAGCGTCAGAAAGAGAGATGTTTTCAAGATGATAAGAATGATTGGGTTTTTCGTAACTTGTTAATTCCAGAAGAGCATCTGATAACACTTGTAACTCATTGACTTCTTCTAAATTACTTTCCAAGAGTTCTCGGGCCTCTTTAAGAGAAAGTTTTTCATCCCTTAAGTTCACTTCAATCGAACTTTTCAAGGCGGTCAATGGAGTGCGAAATTCATGTGATGCATCACTGATGAATCGACGTTGATCTTCGACCATTTCTTGAATGGGTTGTAGTGTCTTTCCAGCTAAAAAGTAACTTAAACCTCCAGCTACCACCACAATGCCAACATTGATTCCTATTAAGATTAAGGCTACTCTCTCACGGAGCTCATCAAAAAATGACGGATCAACGAAGGGACGTTGTTGTGACGAACGCAAGTCACCCGATTTCAACTGCATTTCTAAGCGTACTCTTTGTCCATGTTCAAAACGATCAAGCTCTACAGATATAACTCGAAAAATTGCTAAACTGAAAATTACACTCACAATCGTCAAGATGACGAGATACCATAAAGTAAGTTTAATGCGTGCGAAGCGAAACATGTCTTTACCCAATTTTATATCCAAATCCTCGAATTGTTTGAATTAACGGAGGCAAACTTTTAAATGGTTTATCAATTTTATTGCGTAAATACCCGACGTATACTTCGACTGTATTCGGTAATACATCTGATTCGTAGTCCCACACGTGATTAATAATTTGATCTTTTGACAGCGCTTGTCCCTTATGACGCATCAAGTATTCAAGCATGCTGTACTCTTTTTGTGAAAGCTGAATCGTTTTACCATCCCGTAAAACCTGATACGTAATTGTATCCATCGTCAAATCACTCACTGTCAAAGTAGCGTCAAGCTGATTTTTTGGTCTGCGTAGTAATGCTTGTAAACGTGCCAGCAACTCTTCAAATGCAAAAGGTTTCGTCAGATAATCATCAGCGCCGGAGTTCAATCCATCAACTTTTTCATGAACTTGACCGCGAGCAGTGAGCATCAAAATTGGAGTATGCAGTTGCTGTTTTCGAAGTTCTCGACAAATGTCAATCCCACTGATTTCAGGCAGCATCACATCAAGAATAATGACATCGTAATCTTCACTCAATGCTGCCTCTACTCCCGTTGGGCCGGTAAACATCAAATCAACAGCGTAGTGTTCTTGCTCTAATCCTTTTTTAATTGATTGAGCAATCTTGTGTTCGTCTTCGACAACGAGAACTCTCATGTGTTTGAGTATAGCTTTTTTTGCTGAAAATAAACTGAGAGTATGTCTGAAAAGTCTCTTTGCGTCTGTGCTACTCGATTAATCCCTTTTCCTTTAAATCATTGAAAATCATGTGATCAACAATTGAGGTGAGGTGTTTTTGATTAAACCAAAAGAAATCAATCTTTCCGATCTCGGCACTTGCCAGCAACTCACCAGTAAACTCGCCCATGTAACAATTCATTCTGACCATCGTGCCTTCTTCTTTCCCATGTGCTTGTGCTTCGTAGACACCAAAGTGCTTGATGGTTTCTGGAAGTAAATCAACGTTGAGCTCTTCTTTATTTAACTTCGCGAGTTAATGCCTGGATATCCGTCTCGTTTTCTTCTCTTTTCCCACCAGGTAAATACCAAATATCTTTACCTTTAGACAACGTAACTAGTACTTTCTTGTCTTTTACGTAAATAAATGCAAGTTTATCGATAAAGTGTTTATGCATATCCTCAGTGTATCAGAAAACTGCTAGAATCGCCTAG
This sequence comes from Minisyncoccota bacterium, assembly GCA_003173865.1. Taxonomy (GTDB): domain Bacteria; phylum Patescibacteriota; class Microgenomatia; order UBA1400; family PJMF01; genus PJMF01. The sequence goes on along the minus strand of PJMF01000016.1, from coordinate 16,141 downwards.
AATCTATGGCCCAGACACTTCCACACAAAATTCCATTTACAGCTGATGCCTATGCACAAATGATTGAGCAGCTTGTGGCACTAGAAAAAGAGCTTATTGAAGTAATGGCTCGTTTAAAAACTGCTCGCGAGATGGGCGATTTATCTGAAAATGGCGCATATATTTATGCAAAATTTGAGTTAGGCAAAGTGAGACGAGAAATTAATCGTCTCAAGCACTTGATTGATAACGGTGAAGTCGTATATAAAAATGCCGATCAGAGCAAAGTCGATTTTGGGAATGTGGTAACCCTCACAACTGGAAAAAAAGAAGTTGTATATACGCTCGTTAGTCTGCACGAATCAAATCCAAAAGAATCCAAACTTTCGATTGAGAGCCCATTGGGAAATGCAATCATGGGCAAAAAAGTTGGCGACAGAGTCAAAATTAAAACTCCCGGTGGCGAGGTGCAGTATACCGTGATGAGGATTGAGTAGAGCGTTTAGGGTTGCCACTGTGAAATTTTCAAATCTACTCGCCCACCTTTAAATTGAACACCCTCTTCCCGCAACATTTTGATTTTGGTGGGAATGCCATCGCCACCCGAATATCCATGCATACTTCCATTCGACGCAACGACGCGATGACACGGCGTACGTGGTGCATCAGGATTGTTGCGCATGCAAGTGCCGACCGCGCGCGCAGCGCGCGGACTTCCCGCAAGCCGAGCTAACTGCCCATACGTCACCACTTTCCCCTTAGGGACTTTTCTCAAAATTGTGTAGATTTTTTCATAAAATTCACTTGACATTGTGACCATCATAATGCACGAGGAGCTTGGTCGATAGTGGGAAGTATTTGGAAGTTGCTGAAATGTTGCAAAAAAGTTGTCTAAATTGGAGACTTTTGAATAATACTTTTGAGCAATTTTAAAATGTAGACCAAAATAAGTAATTCCAAGATCTCAGTCTTGAAGACTTCACCAACTTGGAATACATTCATTTTATGACTTCTACACCCCTTCGCAAAATTCCCGCCACGATGGTTTCTCAGCACCCCGATAATGCGCGTGCACCGTATTGGCATCAACATGACGCATTTGTTTCGACTCAATCCGAAACTCTAGAATGTTTTCTTTCTTTTTCTGACATTGGCGCCAGCGAATACAAATGGGATTGGGAGGGTAAACTGGTAGACGAATCAGTCATTGAACGACTCTACGCAGAGTACTACGACTTCTTCAAAAAAAATCCCTTAGGAAAAGAAAAATTTTTAACATTTCGTTTACCAAACCCAACTGTTGAGACAGAGTTCAGACTTGGTCGTGCGTTTATGGTCATTGCGAGTTCCAAAGCGATGGCGAAGCATTTCGGCTTTGAACAAGCGCCCTTGTTTGAAGCTATCTTGCCCATGACTTCATCGGCTGAAGAAATGATTAGCATCCAAGATGCATTTGATCAAATGTCAGCACTCGATCACCCGCTGTACAAAATGGAGCTAAAAAAGGGTCAACCAGTGGAACTGATTCCCCTTTTTGAGGAAGTGACAATCCTTACAAGCTCCGCACAAATTTTAGAAAAATATCTGAAACTCTATAAAAAAAGTTTCGGTACTCTTCCAACCTATTTGCGGCCCTACATTGCGCGTTCTGATCCTGCGCTGAACTCTGGTTTAGTTCCCACTATACTCGCCATTAAAATTGCACTCTCCGATTATGCGCAGTTCGAAAAAAAATTTAAGATTCCACTTTTCCCGATTATTGGTTCAGCATCACTGCCTTTCCGTGGTGGCTTAACTCCACACAATGTAAAAGAATTTACCAACGAGTACCAAGGCGTCCGCACAACGCTTTTGCAAAGTGGTTTTCGCTATGACTATGAAAAAGAAGACGTGATTAAAGCCGTTCAGCAACTAGAAAAAATTTTGCCTCAATCAAAAGCCCGAATAATCACAGACAAAGATCGAACAGATTTGCTCAAGATCATTCATAACGTTGAGCCATTTTATAAAACGACTATCGAAGGAATTGCTGACACGATTAATGAAGTTGCAAAGTTTTTACCTAAGCGCCGTGAACGAGTGCAGCATACTGGATTGTTTGGTTACTCGCGCGGAGTTGGCGATGTCAAATTGCCTCGTGCAATTGGCTTCACTGCCGCTTTGTATTCAATTGGAACACCACCAGAATTAATTGGAACTGGTCGTGCACTGCAGTACATTCATGAACAGAAACTTTGGAAACTTTTTGAAAGCACCTATCTCAACTACAAAAGTGATCTAACGCGTGCGGGTCGGTATCTTAATAAAGATAACTTAAAAAGGTTAGTGAAAACTTCAACGCAGTGGCAAGCAATTGCAGAAGATGTCAAGTTAATAGAAAAATATCTGGGAATTACACTTGGACCAGTTACAGGAGATGAAAAAAAACATCTCCGCATTACCAGTAAAATTTTCAAACAACTCAGCGAACACAAAATGAATACTGAAACGAAAGAGTTAATTGTCGAAGGTGCGCTGCTAAGAAAAAGTGTGGGCTAAATGAATCAAGTTTTCCAGATAATAAAGTGCAGCATGCTCACCATGTTCACGAAGACACACAGCGAACAAAATGCAATAAAAAGATACTTCATAGATCGTTTCTGCGCCAACATGTAAAGCTCAGCCAAACCGATCGCAAAAAACACGGTACTCGAAATATACATTCTTCCGCCGTACGCTGCAGCAAACCAACCTCCTTGAATTGACACAATCATATATTGAGTCAGAAAAAAACAAAAAAGTGCAAAAATTCTGACATCCTTTTTTTTCAAAAAGGTCCATACTGCACCACAGAATCCAAGTAAAAAAAGCGGCGCTTTCGCAAATAACCCAGTAGTGGGATGAAATAAACTTCCCAGCCAATCAATTGAAAGCAACGAGCGTGAGGAGTGAGCAACTGGAACAAAATACGGATGTTCGAGCAGATTGCTATACATAAAAGTTGTGTGCAGAAATTCCGGCAGGAAACCAAGTACTGCACCAAGAAAACACCACAACATTGCAGCCACACTTAATTCATTTATAACCACGATCAGCCACACAACTCCAATCAGAATGTCTTGTGGACGCGTCGTGCCCGCAAAGCCAATCAAAAATCCTGTGAGTAAAAAAGAAATTAAATTTTTCTTGTTTTTCAACATAAAAAGGACACAACCAGTTACAAGGAAAAAAGAAGCAAAGTGTGAGTTAATTACATCATACGTTGTGTAGTAAAAAAGGCTAGACGCTGCCCACGATAAAACAGCAATAGCAAAACTCGTCGAAGTATGTTTGGTAAAAATGAAAAGGATTTTTTCGAGAAACCACAGTCCACACATTGCATACACAATCGCACCTAACCCAGTTGAGATTTGATAAATATCTGAGTACCCATTCATCACAATTGGAACACCAATGACATGCAGAACTCCAGCCAATATATGAGCCAATAAAAAAAATGGAAGCAATAATAGAGCTGGACCAGGACTGTAAAAATTCTGAGCTTTCCCTTTGCTGTCCGTTTTCACTATTTGGACAATATCGGTATGCAGCGGCTGCGAAGCATTATTATTTTTGGGCGAATAAATATGGAGATACTCGTTTGTGTTATCAGTGTGATGATCAATAACCCACGCATGAAGATGGGCATAGTAGCCAATACCATCACCATACACAGCTTGATGAATAAGTGCATAGTGTAAGAGAAACACACTGATGCTTAATATATAAAGAAAAAGATAGCGATAAGTAAAAAATATTTTCTGCAGATAGGTATAATAGTATCATGGGAATTTTCTTCGCACTGCTTTCTTCGATCTCAATCGCTGGTTTTCAAATTCTTAAAAAAAAATTGATTGGAAAGACAAACTGGGACTCTTCATCACTATTGTGGGAGTAATTGGAATGAGCTTTTAAATTTACTTCATGATCACCAAATGAGAGGTAGCTGTGTGCCTGTGAGGTTTTTTAAGTACTCTTTATATTTTGTAATGTGCTCAAAGTGATCAAAAGCAAATTCTTCTTCACTTGGTAAATTATTGAGATCGAACCATACAACTTCACTTGATTCCTTGTCGGGTTGACCCGTTTTTTTACCTAGCTCGACAATAAAACTAAATGCCACATTTTGGCGATCTTCACCTTTACGATTGGGGTGATCACAAATGGAAAAAAGTGACACAACTCGACCCTCAAAACCAGTTTCTTCTTTTAACTCGCGCAGTACTGCGGTCGCAGAGTTTTCATCTCTATCCAAAAACCCACCTGGAAAACCAAATTTTCCTGGATTGGAAAGATGCGCTGCTCTTTTGACTAAAAGAATCTGAGCATCTTTGATCACCAGAGCATGCACAACCACATGTCGTAATAAAGCTGGTGAGTCATTCTCAAAAAAACATTTGATCATAATAGGCAAATTATAACAGAAAGCTCTTACACAAACGCTACAGTTCTTGTCATGTTGCTTGTTTACACTGCGTCCATTACTTTTCAATTTCTCAAGGAGAAAACATGAAAAAAACAAAAAACATTATTCGCTTATTTTTGCTTTTTGCGTTGCTCCTCGCAGTAGGTAGTATGGCAACCTGGGCCTACTTTACAACGAGTTCGAAAATCGCAAACAATCAAGTTAAAGCGGGTGAACTTTCCAGCGAAGTTGATGCAATCGATTTCGATACACGCAATACTTCTGTGATATTTACTCAGATTGGAAAAAAATCAACTCAGGTCAATACATTACCTACAATGCGCATCTCACCTGGAGAAACACGAGCTGTTCTCTTTGCCATTCGGAATACTGGACAAGATCCATTTATGTTTCAAGCAAACTTTACGGGAACTTGGGGCAGTCCTGTGCTTGATAGCGAATCCGGGTTAACAATCACGAATGTTCGCCAACATGGATTAGTTACTTGTGCAAGCGATCCATACTGCACAAAGCTCTCTACTTGGATTCAAACTGGCACATCTTTTTCCCAATTTGATTCTCCGTTTGATAGTGGTAATTTAGGAAACGTAACAGGTCCCACAGGAAGCGGTTTTTTTGGGCAACAAGGAAATGGTAACGACCTGATGTTCGAGTTGAAGCCAAATAGATTTTTAGTGTTTCAAGCAGATTTCTTTATGCCATTTGACACAAACAACGATTTCCAAGGCCAAACATTTTCGTATAACTTGAATGTCTTAACGAAACAAGTCGGAGATACAAGTTTTCAAATGTGAACTTCATCATTTAATTGAGGTAAAGTAATATCTTGAATGCCAAGCTCTGCTTTTACTTTTTGCGCGAGAGCGGTACGTGATGGGTCTTCACCGTGCGTGATGAAAAGCTTTTTGACATTTTTGATTTGCTTCAACCACTGTATTAATTGTGATTGGTCGGCGTGAGAACTCATTGCTTGAGTACTGTTGATAGTAGCTTTCACCGGAACAGCAATTTTATCAATCATTACTTCTTTGCTTTCTTCAAGCAGTTGGCGACCCAATGTTCCTTCGCCTTGAAAGCCCACGGTCAGTAAACGAGTTGAGTTCATCGGTAAATAATGTGCAGCATGCCCTAAAATTCGTCCTCCAGTCATCATCCCACTTCCGGCAAGAATGACTTTGGGGCCAGTCCTTGTGTGGATTGCATCACTAGCCTCTTTCCCATAGATTACTTCCAGTCCTGGAAACTCAAATGGAGTTCCGTGGCTGAATTCTTCAGATATATGCACATTTAATACTTCCGGATAACGTCCATATATTTCAGTCGCCTTTTCTCCCATCGGACTATCCAAGAAAATTGGTGTTTTGTCAGCAATTTTGCCATCTTTTTTTAAATGCATAATCATGTGTAGAAGTGCTTGTGTTTTTTCTAAGGAAAATGCAGGAATCAAAAGTGTTCCACCAGATGCTTCGATTGCGTTCACTTCGGACTGCAGTTTTTCAGCTGCACTTGAGCTCGGATGTACGCGATCCCCATACGTCGACTCTATTACCACTGCATCTGCAAATGAAAAAAACTCAGTGGGTTTTACCAAATCTTCCGGACTATTTCCTAAATCGCCACTAAACACGATTGTTTGAATTTGCGAGTTAGGATGAGTGTCTGTGATTTCTAAACTGGCTGAGCCAAGGATATGACCTGCATCGCGCATCGTGATTTGAAAATCACCCACTTGAAACGATACACTATACTCAACAACTTTAAATCCATCCACTGTCCGCAACGCCAAATCTTTGTCAAATAAAATTTCTTTCTTATCTTGCTTTGCAACTTTCGCAGCATCTAAGAGCGCTAACTCTGTTAGATCACGAGTTGGCGCCGTCATAAAAATACTGCCCTCAAATCCTTTTGGCAAAAGAATTGGCAATCTCCCACAGTGATCCAAGTGCGCATGTGTCAATACTGCACCACTCAACCGGCTGCAATCGTAATCGTATGGCTGGTAATTGAGTCGATCGATGCTCGGCACACCTTGAAACATACCTAAGTCAATGACAATCGATTGACCAGAACCAGAAGTTAATACGTATGACGAACCAGTGACTGTTCCAGCCGCACCGAGGAATTTGAGTTTCATCATCTTCACTGTACATGAGTGAGTGAATAAACAAAATCAGGAGTTTCTATTTCTGGATCAGTTAAATAAAAAATTCTTGTTTCATACTGAAATCCTGAGCGAGTAAAAATATTAACATTTGTATTTTTTTCTTGAGCTAACATAGCTTTCCTCGCATTGGGTAGCTTTTGTAAAGCCTCATCGTTAATTTCCTTTTGTAGAGATTGTGCAATTGAGTTCAATACATATTCACTATCTATGAAATAGATTACAGCGAAATTACCCTGTAGCTCTGCTACTGCTTGTCTTAATACCTCACTTTCTGCTTCTGGGTCAACATCTTCATCAGAATCTCTCAAGAGATTCACTTCCCAAACTATGAAGTCAGATGGCAAATGATTAATGCGTCTAAACTCATCGGTCCTTCGCTTTTGTTCCGAATCTACATCATCATCATTATAAAGATATATGCCTACAACTTTATCTTTCCCATCTGGTGTTTTGTATTCAGCAATGCGTAGTTTTCTCGTTGCAGAACCTTCCATCCATTGTCTTAACCGATCCACTGCATTTGGATCATTTTCATCTGGATCAGGGATACCATCCTTTGAATAGGGGGCGTCTCCTATTCCAGTGGATAAAAAAGTTCATGATCGGGAGGGTAAAAAAGTACTGAATCTATACCCACATTTTGTGCTGCACCAAGATCACTTTTTGAATCGCCAATAATAACTGCTTCTTCTCCCTTTCCATCGAGTTTTTCGAGTGCTTTGTTCACTATCTCCGCATCAGGTTTGTGATGTGTTACATCTTCAGCAGTCAATACTACTGAAAAAAACTGATCCATTCCTACACGCTCTATAGCTGGAGCAATAAGCTGAACTGTAGAAGTAGTCACCAATGCAAGTTTTTTGCCACTTTGTGATAACGTTTGAACCATACTCAATGCATGAGGATAAAGAGGCGCATCAATAAAACTTTTATGTACCCTAGCTAAGTATTTATCAGTGAAAGTTTTGACATCTTTTACACCTAAATGCGCTGGTCCATTCCAATCACCAAATACTTTTTTGGTTACTTCAAAATCACTCGGAAAAATACCATACTCAGCAAATGTATCTTTGTAAGCTTTCAGATGAATCTGTAAAGTCTGAGCTAAGCATCCATCCCAGTCAAAAAGAATAAAAGTGTATTTTTTCATCATTTCTTTAGTACTGTTGGTCTAGGAAAAGTAATAAGTAAAACCATTACTAAATTAATCACTAAAAGATACGCGGGGTAAGCAACTCCTGGAATCGTTAAACTTCTCACCGCCATTAAATTAAACAAAGCGGCAAAAACATCAATCAAAAAAAATGACCACACTTCTGTTTGAGGAAAGTGATAGGTTTTTTTTAACGCAGGAATCATCCCTGTAAAATCTGCCGCAATAGATGCATAAAGGGCGAGCACGGGATTTTGAGTCGTTTGCCAAAGAATAATCCCCATCAACGCAATCCCTAAACATACGAGATCCCCTTTTTCCCAACCACCCATTCCATACTTTAAACTTAAAATAAAAATTACAATCGATTGAAGTGCTGACACTCCTGCTAACCAAACTGCAACGGTGTCATGTTGAGTAAAAAGTGAAAGTACAGCAAGTATAGTAATCACTAAAAGAATAAAACGAGTAGTTCTGTGTGGCTTTGCTTCTCCCTTCAAAATTGCGCGAGCATAGATAATCGGAGAAATGAGAGCAAGAATACTGCTTATTACAATCAAGAAAGTTTTCACCACCCCAATTTTACAGAATTACTTCTTCTTTACAATTGCGTAAGCAAGTTGCTCTGTGTGTTCATTCAAGGAAGTTCTCATTTTTCTTGAGCGTTTTGACTTTACTTTGAAAGAAGCTTTATTCGTTTTCTTTAAATGCACATTGTCACTTCCACTATAGAAGAGCACTTGTCCATTCTTCGCTGAGAATACTTTAGAAAGAATGTCACCTTGTAAGAAATCCAAAATATCTCTTTGTTTGTGTGGAGTGATAACGGTTAAAGAAGGATGAATTTTCCTGCGGAAAGAATTTATCGTACCTGCGATGTCATCAGATAATTCATACACTATATATGTTTGTACACCAAAAGTATCAACAATTTCTTTCGCCTTAGTTAAAAACTTCTTGACAGATGGCTCCAATTCAAGCACTTCACCGACCGTGCGCTTTTCTTGAAATTTGTCATGGATGTAAAGTAAGACCACTGCTTTAGAAGCTTTTTTGGCATAATCTCCAACGAAGTTGTATAGCGTCTGACTAAATTCCCCATAAACAGGAACCAAGATTTGTTCATCGGCGATGGGCGTAATTTTGATGTTATGCAACAGTTGAATCGGTTCCTCACTCTGATGTTCACTTGCCATGAAATCTTCATAATGACCTGCCTTAAATGGAGCAGAAACTTCTTTTTGAGCAAAAACCGCGCTGAAAAATGGCAACTTCAATAAAGAGTACCGATATTCTTGCATTTTATAAGATTGCCATTCAACGATTAATGCCATTGTTCCACGAATTCTCGCAATATCACGAACAATATTAATAATAGTTTTTTTGTCTCTTTTTCCTTGTGGAAGTAAAAGAAGAATGTGAGCCAACACAATAAGAAATGAAAAGCTTACAAGAACAACCCATCCACCTTCACTCCATTTTCCAGTGATTTGTCCGACGAATACCGCAGCCGCTAATGCAGCAGCGAAGTAGGCTAATATACTTCCCACATATTTTTTGACGCCATTTTCCATTTTGTTAATGTGACGTGCGATAGCGATACCCATGACCATAATTGGCATAAATACACCTACTCCGTAAAAAGGAATTGCAGCAGTAGTACTCCCACGAACAATCAGCATGATGATTAATGACAAGAAAAATGCGGCCCAAACGGATCTCGTAAATGTACCATGATCATTTCGATGCGCAACAAACTGAGGCATTTCTCCAATTGCAACATCTCTCCAAGCAGTTGCTTGCACATCTTGGAAAGCAGTCATTGACGCAGCAGCAAGTAAAACAACAGCCAACATTTGATACGCCCAATATAAAATATTTCCACCAGGAATTTGACTAAAACCAATGTACGCTAAATTCCCAACCAGTGTGCGACCCATCGTTCCATCAAATACATTGAATCGGATTGAGAAAAATGTTAATAGAAGTGTAGTTATACCACCATAAAACAAAAATGACGTTTGCACGAGACGGCCAATTCCAGATTTTCCACTATAATAATTCCAAATCCCCATGAATTGCGGCAAACGCTTTTTTCCCCATTTTATAAAATCAGAGTCATCATCAATCACAAATTGAATTCCATTCGACATCGCTTCGAGACCAGTCAGAGCTACCATTCCTTTCATCGAAGCAGTTAAAAGATGGAGTAAGGCTTGACCAATCGGAACCGCTTGGCGAGGTCCTTCTGTGGCGATTGCTGGAGCACCATGCGAAACTGCAAAGAAAAGTCCAACTGCCATCGTGGCTGTCAACAAACCAAAGATCGTTAAAAACATAAACACAATTTTCGCTGACTCACCTCTGCCACGAACTGTAAGGTAGCAAGTTGCAAATGCGAGGCTAGCACCAATTCCAAAATGAATGAGCCAGTGAGAATCATATGCATTAAGGACAGATAAAAGTTGATCAACTCCCGACAACGCTGAAACTACAATTGTTAAGATGTAATCCTGAATCAATGTGACTGCCACAATCAAACTCACAGTTGGCATCAAGTAGCGCATCGACGCCGTATATGAACCTCCACCCTCATTAAAAATTCCAAGAGAGTGCATATATAAAAAACCAAACACAATATTTGCAACGGCAATTACTACTACGGCAAGATATGCCCAACCTTGTAATCCATACGGATGGAGAGCACTCATCATTTCACCGGTGGCGTAGTAATACGAAGTGAAGTAATCAACACCAAACAATGCAAGGGCTGCAATCAAACCCACTTGCCCAACACCGTGTTTTTGCGCTTCTTCTTTACCCTCTTTCGGCGAAACCTTATAAGCGAAAAAAATAATAGCAAGAAGCAAGAGTATTGAGATCATTGTATCCTTTTTGAGAAAATAAGTATTTTTAGTAACTTCTCCAACCCAAAACAGTTCCCGATTGGGAAACTCCTGAATTAAGAAAAAGAAAATTATGAATCAAAGTAACAGCTAACACTGTACTGCTCAGAATAAAGATCGCACCAGCCATTGCCAAGAAATCTTTCATGAAGCGAGTATACTCTTCCATGAAGGTTTGTCAATTTAATTTTTATTTTTGAAAAACATGTGAGTCACATGTGAATTACACAATATATTTTTGAAATTCGGAATTGATTTTGTAAGATCTGTCCTGATAGGAAATAAGCTTCAAACGAACCTTTTTATTAATACTTAAAGAAGCATCGTAAACTTTTCTCCAATTTGCTTTTGAGGCTTTCTCACCAAACAATTTTAATAAGTCTTTTTCACTTTTTGGCTTACTTGGTGAAGAAAATACTGCTACACACAAATAATATTGATTTGTCTCTAGCGGAAAAACAAACAATTGATTATCAATCTTCAACTCACCTTTTTTTGCGTTGAAGTGAATAGATTTCGGTGTAGTGGGATGGTGGTGTGCGTGAAGTTCAATTAAATGGCTCAATTCTTTTCTAAATGAATAAAAGAGTGAAAATAAAATAAGCAGGACCAGGAATGCACTCGTTACAGTAGTGAAGAAAAGATAATCTTTCAGTAATAATTGTGCTGCTGCTGTCGACTTTCCTGACACAATAATTCCAACTACATTACCAGTTGTATCAGTAATCAATTGATGAGTCACCAGGTATGGGATGTGAGCATGCTCGTCAATCACTTGCCGTGTTGTCTTTTTATTTAGCTCATCAACAAAGTAGCTCGGATCAATTGAAGTTGGGGTACGGCCATTATTTAGTACAACTTTGTTGTATGCATCAACAACCTCAAAAGAGATGTTATATTGGAGTTGGCGTTTATCAACATTTCCGACGTCTATTTGATCTCCTTTAAAAGTTATTTGACTCACAATCTTTTTGGAGGTATCAATTAATTCTTCATCGACCTCGGAAAAGTTTATGTTGCCAGGATCACGATAAGAAACAAAGACTACTCCCGTCGTCTTGCCTTCAGAAATAATTGGTTGCGCAAATACTCGCCATTGCTCTTTTGTGGATGTTGTAATTGTTTGTGGAATTTGATAACTCAATAATTTTTTATAATCTGAAGCATCAAGTAATCCATAAATTGGATTATTTCTTTCAATCACTAAACCATCACGAGTAATCACATAAAGATTAGTAGAAAATCCGCTTGCTCCAGTAGGATTCGGCGTCAGAGGATCTGCTGCATAGGCGTTCACATTCCAACTACCTTTGTCATATTTGATATCATTTTGAATACGATTATTTAAAGTCGTCAACTCGTTAGTGATCTGTTTAAACTCACTTTCGTAGATAAAGGCATAGTTAAACACTGCCTGCAAAATAAAGATTGCAAACAACAATGAGAGTATTTTTGTAAAAATCGTTAATGAGACCTTCCTTTTGAGTTGGAACATAGCATCCTTCAGTGTGAGGCGTATTATACTCCAGGGAGAAGAAACTTACCTAGTTCTGTAAATCACCAATACATTTCCAGATTTGAAGGTCTTTGAACTGACCAAAGTTAAGTTGAGCCGTTCTTTGAGATCTGTGATCATCAATTTGCCTTTGCCTAAAATAACTGGATTCACAATAAAGCGATATTCATCAATCAATCTCAGTCGAGTAAGTGCCGAAACTATAGCTCCACTTCCAAAAATAGCAATGTCTTTTCCGGATTCTTGTTTCATCCTTTCGATTTCTTCAGCAACAATTTCTTTCTTCAATTCCGAATTCTGCCACCCTACTTTTTGTAAACTTTTGGAAAAAACAATTTTTCGTAACGAGTTCATTTTCTCTGCAACAACAGGATCATCTTTCACTCCTTGTGGAGTTGGCCAATAACTTGCCATGAGATCATATGTCACACGGCCAAACATAAGCGTGTCAAATGTATCTAATTGCTCGATCGCAAAGTCATTAAATTCTGCATCGACGTTGTGCCAATCAATCTCCCCATTTGGCCCAGCAAAAAAGCCATCTACAGTAATCATATTAAAGACAATAAGTTTTTTCATGTATCGCTAGTATAGCAAATTTGCTGAACTGCTATACTTACTCGATGTCAAAAAATGTTTCCAAAGATCATATTCCACAAAATCCAATTCAATTTGGCTTTTTTGCTACTAAACCTCATCTAAAGTGGGCAGTAAGTGCTTGTGTGTGCGTATTTATCGCAACTGGGCTAAGTGATTTGGTTGTCGTTGTGGTTCGCAATCTCACTGATGCGCTGGCTGCACCAAATTTACATATATCAACGGTTTGGACATGGGCAGTCATCTTTCCATTACTTTACTTACTCTCAGAAAATACGTGGAGAGGAAGCGGATTCACCGGCATGCGGTGGTTTACTGGCTTAGTCTCAACGATATATCAAATTTTATACGAGTACCTCTCACTTCACAGCAAAGAATACTTCAACAATCGTTTTGCGGGAGCATTGGCGAGTAAAATTTCAAATGTCGTCGACGGAATGGAAAATTTATTTGAAAAAATTTTGTGGAAGTTTATTCCTCTTTGCATGGGACTATTTTGGTACATGCTCTTTGCAGGATTGAGCGATTGGCGACTGGGCGCAATTATTGGCCTCTGGACCGTATTTTTTCTTGGCATCAATGTTTGGTTTGCCCAAAAAATGCAGATCTATGCATTTCACTCTGCTGAGTCGTCATCAGATTTAAAAGGAAAAATCGTTGACTCACTTTCTAATATTTCGTTAGTACATGAATACGCCTATGTTGCGGGCGAGCAAGAGTACATCCAAAAATTTATTCAAAAAAATTATACAGCGGGCCTTAATCAATGGTGGTTTAGTGAATGGATATTAACAATAAACGGAGTCCTGATTGCGCTCTTTCTTTTTGCAATTATGAGCACAACTCTTTATTTCTTTCAAAATCATTTGATCACCCTTGGGACAGTAGTCATGATTATTGCCATTATCGGCGACTTGGTGGGGCAACTCTTTTTCATCGGACAAGAAATTCGAGATGCAGCAAAATACTACGGAGAAGCAAAAGAAGGACTGAAAGAAATTCTCCATGAACACACAATTGTCGATGCTCCTCATGCCGCTGAACTTAACTTTTCGAAAGGAGATATCTCAATCAAATCCATGAGCTTTGAGTACGAAAACAGAAAAGTATTTGATAACTTCTCCATTGAAATTCCCCAGGGACAAAAAGTTGGATTTGTCGGTCGAAGTGGCGCAGGAAAAACGACGTTCGTTTCTTTACTCCTCCGACATTTTGACATTCAGTCGGGTAGTATTAGCATCGACCATCAAGATATTCGAGAAGTTAAACTCGAAAGCTTACGACGAAATATTGCTTTCGTTCCTCAGGATACCAGCCTATTTCACCGCAGTATCAAGGAAAATATCCGTTACAGTAAACCTGAGGCCAGTAATCAAGAAGTGATTGCCGCTGCCCAATCAGCGCAAGCTGATGATTTTATTCAAACATTACCCCACAAATACGATACCTTAGTTGGTGAGCGTGGTGTGAAGTTATCAGGTGGTCAACGTCAGCGCATTGCCATTGCGCGAGCCTTTTTGAAAAATTCACCTATTCTCTTACTCGATGAAGCAACCAGTAGTCTAGATAGCGAAAGCGAACATGCAATTCAAGTTTCCTTGGAACGTTTGATGAAAGGACGGACAGTTATCGCGATTGCACATCGATTATCTACTTTAAAAGAAATGGACCGCATCGTCATTATTGAAAATGGCAAAATCATTGAAGATGGTTCACCTCAAGATTTACTCTCACAAAACGGCAGCATTTTTAAACACATGTGGGATCACCAGGTGAAAGGATTTATTCTTGATGAGATAACTGCTCAGTAGAATGAAGACTTTCAGTAGTTCGACCAAAGTTACTTAAAATGAATTGTAGGTTCTCAGCTTCGGTTCGAAAGTAGTTCTGCATTTTCTTTCGAATTTCAGGGGGAATAACTTGTCTCTCCCTATTCTTTTTTAAAGCTCGAGAAGCCTCTTTTGGACAACTAATAGTGATCTCTGGTGTTTTCATTCCGGAGATCATACCACATTTTTTCTCAACCGCACTATACTTGTGGTCGATGTGAACGTTTGTATAGAAGGTAAATCGCAACACCTGCACCGATAAGTCCTGCGCCCATCAACACCGAGGTCAATAAATTACTACTATTTGATGTATTTGCAGTTTGGTCAGTTGTTTGCGGTACTTCAGTGGGCAGTGGTGTTGATACTGGCGGCAAAGTAGGTAAAGGTGTGGGGAAAGGTGTGGGAGAGGGCGACGGTGAAGGTGACGTCAATGGCTGACCATCTACAGCTAAGATCGTGGCGTCGCTCGGAATAGTTTCTGGACTTGGTGATGGAGAAGCTTTTGCTTTCTTTCTGACCACAAATGAATTCTTACAAGAGGTACTCTTCACATTTTTAGGATTACGACATTGATTAAAATAACAAGTAAACTGTGAGCCACATTCTGAGTTATTAGCACAGTACTCATTGCATCCCCGATGAATGCCTTGATCAGGGGGAGTGCCACAATACTGATCTTCTAGATTTGGTTGGTGGCGACACAGTCCTTTGTAACACTGAAAACCATCTTGACACTCCGTGTCAGTTGCACAATTTTGGCCACAAGTTTTTTTATTTTGACTTGAAGTGTTAATCGAAAATGTTTGCGAGGCAGGATAATCCACGACTGTGTTTGGCATTCCTACCACTGATCCAGATGAGTTCCCCACATCAAAACTAATCGTAATTTGCTGATTTTGTGGATTTGCAACTACAAACGAAAGTAATGGAACGGACTGGCCATGAGTATTTGTGACAGCAGTAGGATCTAACTGAGCAAATCGCACAGTTCGAAACATTACTGCCGACCCACTCTGTGTGAATTTATCAAACACGTCATCAATTGCGAGTGAGTTTCCCCCACTACTATTCGTAATCGAGACGTCCGAAGCATTCGCACTTGCTAAAGTACCTCTCAGATCGACACCAGCTAATTGATTTTCTTGCGTATTAATAAAAACATTCACTCGGATATGAGAGCTATCAATGGTGTCCGCGCTGAGTGTAAGTTGAATTTGACTTGAACTTCCGGAAGCTTTTTGACGAATGTCTTTGCTCGTTTTTAGTGTAGAAAGTGCAAACAATAAACCTGCAACCAACAAAACGAAAACCAAACCTCCCAAAACGATAGGCAAAAAGCTTTTTTTTCTGCTTGAAACGTAATCTGTTATCATTGTTTACTTAACTGCAAACGATAATCCTCCAGGAACAGACGATAGTCATTGGGACCTGGTTTGCAATCGTGGTCTAAGTCAGAAATACCGCACGCAGAAGCGGGTGCTGGACAATGGAGACTAAAGTTCGCAAATTTAGATGACACTGCCGGATGCTGTTGAAAGGAAATGGAGTAGATA
>PJMF01000032.1 GCA_003173865.1 Minisyncoccota bacterium | reverse complement strand
TTTCATCACGACGTTTTGACCATCTGTCATTTTTGCTGGTGCAACATAATTGCAGTAACATTCAGGAAAAACTGAGCCTACTTGAATTTGCCATTCAATCTCTATTTTCTTAATTAATTCAGGAAGCTTATCAAGCCAATTCCTCCCGATATCACCTTTTGACAACATTAAATCCTGCAGAGGTTGTGGAATCACTAGATCCATAGAAGTTTAAATCTCAACTTTTGAAAAAAGATAACTGCCAATTGCCATCATGATTACCATCAGAATAACCAAAATACTCATATCCTGAAGCAGACCAAAGTGTGATGTATTGACAAGTGTTGTTCGCAAACCATCTACACCATAACTCAGTGGATTGAGAGATGCAATGGTTTTTAGTGCATCGGGGATTCCTTCCAGTGGAAATAACGCTCCAGAGAGAAAAAAGAGCGGCATCACCAAAAAATTCATGATCAATTGAAATCCTTGAAAGTCTTGCAACGTCGACGCAATTGCTGTGCCCAGTGCTGTAAAAAGCAACGCGATTAAAAACATAATCACCAGCGCTGGAAGCAGTGCTGCAAAACTATACGGACGAAAACCCACAAGTAAAGTTAAGAAGAAAATAATCAGACCTTGAAACGTGGCAATCGTTGCGCCGCCAAGTGTACGACCAACCATAATTTCTAAACGTGAGACAGGAGCGACTAACGTTTCCTTTAGAAATCCAAATTGACGATCCCAAATAAGTTCAATGCCAGAAAAAATGGCAGTAAACAAAATTCCCTGCGAAATAACTCCTGGTACTAGGAAATTAATATAATTCCCTCCACCCGCACGTTGGAAAATTGGACCAAATCCGAAACCAAACGCGATTAAAAAAAGCAGTGGCTGACCAAGCGATCCAAAAATTCGCGATCGCGAACGACTGTAACGTTTTAACTGTCTTAGCCACAAAATATAAATCGTTCTCATACTTTTCCTCAAGATATTTTATCTGCCTCTCCACATTTTTCGATGCATTCTCAGATGATCAGAACCACTGGCCTCTTCTTCGCGAATCGCTGTGCCAGTCAAAGCTAAAAATGCGTCTTCAAGCGTAGATTTTTGTGTCCTCGCTTTGAGTTCTTCACTGGTACCTTGCGCCACAATTTGACCATGATCGATAATCGCGATTTGCTGCGCAAATTTCTCAGCTTCTTCCATGTAATGTGTCGTGAAAAAAATCGTAATTTTCTCAGTTGTATTTAAGTTTTGAATGTATGCCCAAATTTGGTTGCGCGTTTGCGGATCAAGTCCAATTGTAGGCTCATCCAAAAAGAAAATCTTCGGATGATGCAGTAAACCACGAGCAATTTCCAGACGACGCCGCATTCCTCCGGAAAATGTCTTGACTAAGTGATCTTTTCGTTCCCACAACTCAACAATTGTCAGCAACTCTTGGATTCGCGTTTTGCGAATTGATTTTTCGACACCATAGAGCACACCATGAAACTCCATGTTTTCGTACGCAGTCAGTTCTTCATCCAAACTTGGATCTTGAAAAACAATGCCAAAAGATTTGCGCACGTCGGCCTGTTGAGTAACTGTACTAAATCCATACACAGCAATCTCTCCAGCAGTTTGATGCAAGAGAGTCGTTAACATTTTGATCGTAGTCGTTTTTCCCGCACCATTGGGACCAAGAAAAGCAAAGATTTCTCCACTTGGAATTTCAAAAGAAATATCATTCACGGCGGCGAAATCGCCGAATTTCTTAACAAGATTTTTGACTGAAATTGCTAATTCTGGAGGCGTAGTGCTCATTACCCTTCCCACGGTGACATCAATTGAAAGTAATTGCCATCCGGATCAGCAAATGTTGCGATCATCATATCGCCCTCACCAGGCTTATATGGTTTGGCAATAACTTCTGCTCCTAATGCTTCGATGCGTGCAAATTCTTTTTCGACTTCTTTGGTTTCGAAGTTAAAAATTAGACGTTCAGGTTGAGCGGATTTTCCTTTGACTTTATCGTGTGCTCCGATACCAATAAAGCAACTGCCCGCCATGAAACCAAACCAGCCTTCTTCTGACATGTCGGGTTTCTTTTCTAATACTTTCTCATAAAAATCTGCAAGTGCCTTTGGATTTTGAGAACCGATGATCATGGAGTTCAAGTTGAGCATGTGCCTCCTTTTTTTTAATTGACTAACTTGCTTCATTATAGTCCTCTTTTGATAAGTTGCCAAAGGCAAGTGTTATAATGTCGAATTTATATAGGACAAGCAGAAAAAAAAGCTGCAGCGAAAGCGAATTTAGCAGAGACTCAGAGGCAAGAAATTATCCAACGACACATTCAAAGTCGGCAAAAAAATCAGAAAAAGTAATTACTCAACGTGAACATTTGTTGGAGCGAAGTTAACCCCAGTTTTCTTCGCACAAAAACCAATTGCACCCATCGATTGTTGAGGACTGAGCGTTTGTGCCCAATTCGGCACAGTTACCGTAAATTGACCTGCACTTAACTTGTATACTCCGTTCCAACTGCCATCCATTTGAAACTGTGTCATCTGAAAAGTAATCTTCCAGTTAGAAATTGGTTGATTCGAGGTATTTTTTACATCAAAAAAGCCACAATATCTTAAGCCAACGTCAGAATTGATGACAAATGCGGCTGTAACTTTCCCAGTTGTTGGGGCAGGTGTGGGAGTAACACCCGGCTTGGGAGTTGGCGTAGGTGTTGGCTTTGGTGTAGCGGTTGGTGCGAGGATAGGACTCGTTGCACTTGGAGAAGGTTTCATAGTTGGTGATGGAGTCACATTCGGAGCAGGCGAACTAAGTAACACAGACAACATCTGCTGCTTCGCGGTATTTATTGTTATCCAGTCATCATTCAAAATTCCACCCGTGTCTCCACTATTTGGATTCCAACTCCAATAAGTAAATGATAAGTTATTTTTTTTAATAAAATCAACAAATGCTCTCTGCCAAATTCCTTCTTTCGAAATTGAATCAACGAGTCGCCCACCAAATTCGCCGATGAATACTGGCGCGATATGTTCTGTATTTAAGTAATTAAAACCTTTTTCCCAGCGAGCTGGCATGTTTTGGGGAAAAGTCGGATCTGAGAACCATGGTTGGTTGTAAACACCAGGACCATACTCATGAGTAGAATAAACAAGTTTGTGAATATTACTCAGTACTACAGGAAAGTTTCGTGCACCTTCTAAATTACCACCCCACCAGTCAGCGCCAAGCTGTCCGTTTTTAACATTCCCATCAACACCTTCCACAACAATCAGCCAATTTGGGTTCACTTGCAGAATTGCATTTCCTGCTCTCCCCGCAGCTAATCGCCAATCAGTTGTCACATCATCTGTTCCCCAGCTTGCTTTGCCATGCGGTTCATTTTTCAAATCTGCACCGATGACATTCCATTGATTTTTATAGCGACTTGCCAACAGAGTCCAAGTATTGATCCAATCTTGCTCAGTATAGGAAGTGTTGTACCAAAGTTCAGGGATGTTGTTGTCATTCAAACCATGATTATCAAGTATCACATACAGTCCCTGATTGGCTGCTTCCTGAATAATCAAGTCCATTGCCTGCAACGGCGTTTTACCATTAAAGTCATTATTACTACCAATTGAGTAAGCAACACTCGAAATGTTGGAAGATTTGAGTGCTTGAACTGAGTACGGCAAACGAATGGTGTTGTATCCAAGCTGTTTCATTTGCGCAATCATACTTTTGTAGTCGCGTGCCCACAAACCGTGTGGGATATGCGTGTCAGTTTCAAAACCAAACCAATTAACTCCTCGGAGCAGCACTCGATTTCCTTGCGCATCAATAATTTTTTCGTTTTGAGTTGAAAGTGGTGTGGAGGTAGAACTCGCGGCTTGAATTTGTGTTGTTGGAAAAAAAATATACAAAATAAAAAGTAAGAAACATGTAATAGAAATTATTAATGCTGTAGACTTCATATCGCGAGTATACCATAATGAATATATGAAAAAATTCATTGTTCAATCTCGCAAAAAAGCGATGAAGTACTTTAGTAAGCATACCGAAATCAATGCACTGGTGCACGCAACTGGTGGCATTGGAGTTGGTATTTTAATTGCATCACCATTTGCCAATCCTCACCCAGTTCGATGGGCCGTGTTTTTTATCGTGTTGAGTGTGCTTGGTCACTTGTATGCATTTGTGGCGAAGAGCTAATCGTTTTTTTATTTCTGATTATTCATACCTCAGCGCATCGATCGGTGAAAGTTTCGCCGCGCGCTGCGCTGGATACAGACCAAAAACAATTCCCACGATCGTGGACACACCAACTGCAACTAGAATCGACATAGGTTGCACCAAAAATGGAATAGGTGCAAAGCGTGTCACCAAAAAAGCCAACGAGATTCCCAATATAATCCCGGCCAATCCACCTAAAATTGTCAACACTACGGCCTCAATTAAAAACTGCATCAAGATATCACTGTGGCGCGCTCCAATTGCTTTCAGCAAACCGATTTCTTTCGTGCGCTCAGTCACAGTCACCAACATAATGTTCATGATGCCTATCCCACCTACTACCAGAGAAATTGCCGCAATACCTGCGAGCATGGCCGTGAGCACTCCCGTAATGCCACTTAAAATCGATAACGCATCTTTGGAACTTCTAATCG
The DNA here is from genome assembly GCA_003173865.1 of Minisyncoccota bacterium. Classification (GTDB taxonomy): domain Bacteria; phylum Patescibacteriota; class Microgenomatia; order UBA1400; family PJMF01; genus PJMF01. Next base: position 52,678 of record PJMF01000032.1, on the reverse strand, counting down.
TAAAATCTGCTAACGCGGGATCAGTGATTTTATGTTGATCGAGTAAAATATTTTTAATATCATCCATCGTCTGATCAATTTTTTGACCATCTTTTGCTTCCACACTAATCGCTTGCACAAAATTTTGCCCAGCAAGCATCTTCATTGCCGTCGTCACTGGGACATACACTGTTTCATCAGGATTTGAAAACGTCGTACTGCCTTTCACTTTGGTCACTCCAACCACACGAAACGAGAGAGATTTAATTGTCACTGTTTGGCCAATCGGATTAAAGTTTTCACCAAAGAGATCAGTCACAACTTGTGGCCCAAGTACCGCGACGCGCGCATACACATTTTCATCTTCCGGAGTAATAAACTCTCCTTGATCCATTTCTAACGAACCAATTGCTTGATACGCTGAACTTACACCTTGAATCGCAGTCCGTTTGCTCTGACCATTCGCAACCACCTCGGCAGTGACATTCACTTGGGGAGAAACATCACTCACGTTTCCGAGACGATTTTTATCAGCCAACACTTGCGCGTCAGCATAAGTCAGCGTATTCGTTGCAGAAACACGACCGGGCGTCTGCGTACCGGGAATCACGAAAATTAAGTTTGTTCCCAACGAAGAAACTTGGGAAGTAATTGATTCACTTGCACCTTGGCCAAGCGAAACAATTAAAATGACTGATGCGATTCCAATCACTATACCAAGCATCGTCAATGCAGTACGCAACATATTGCCGCGCAGTGCCGTAATTGCAGAGATAAAAAGTTCAAGATAATTCATGTTTACTTTGCGACCGATGTATTTTTTTTATCCGAAATAATTAAGCCATCTTTTAAGTGAATAATGCGCTGTGCATACGCCGCAATATCAGGTTCATGAGTAATCACGACAATCGTGTGACCTTGCCGATTCAATTCTTGAAAAAACTCCATCACCTCGTGCGAGGTTTTACTATCGAGATTCCCTGTTGGTTCATCAGCCAAAATCATCGCGGGATTCATCACCAGCGCCCTCGCAATCGCCACGCGCTGAATTTGCCCACCAGAAATTTGATTTGATAAGTTGTGCGCTTTTTCGGCGATATGCACGCGTTCCAGTGACTCCATCGCACGCCGCGTGCGCTCAGCAGACGAAATATTCGCATACATCATCGGCCGCTCCACATTTTTTAAAACAGTCGTGCGCGGCAACAAATTAAATGACTGAAACACAAAACCAATTTCTTTGTTACGAATGCGTGCCAATTGATCGTCACTATACGTACTAATGTCGTTATCATTTAAAATGTACGTACCAGAAGTTGGCGTATCGAGAGCACCCATAATGTGCATCGTAGTCGATTTTCCAGATCCTGAGGGTCCCATAATTGCGACAAACTCGCCTTCATAAATATCCAGTGAAATTCCCTTGAGTGCTTGATACGTATCGGAGTTCCCCAATACATATGTTTTGGTAATATTTTTGAGAGAAATAACGAGACGTTTCTGCATGCGTGTATTGCGTTTCTGTTTATAGCGTAATGCCACTCGTCACCACTTGCGTCCCTTCACTCACTCCACTCGTAACTTCTGTATAGCTCACACCTTTGATGCCAATTGTCACAGGCACGTAGTGAAATGGAAGAAGTTTACCGGTTTTATCTTTCACTTGCGCTTCTTTATCTGGACCAGTAACGATTACTGCTTTGTTGCCTTTATATGGTCTAATGGCAGCGTTCGGAACGGTAAGAGTGTGCATGTGTTTTGCTGTCTCAATTGCCACAGTGACCGTCATGGCAGGTTTGACATACGCATCAGGATTATCTAGCACAATGTATGCTCCAAACGTAATAACTCCTGCTGTGTTTGTCCCCGCGAGGTCGACGTTCACAACATGTCCTTTGTATGTTTTCTCTCGCATCGCATCAAACGTTAACGTTGCAGTTTGTCCTGGCTTAATTGAGTTCACATCAACTTCATTAAGCGGAATTTTGACAATTATTTTCGAAAAATCACCGATTACTAACACTGGTGACGGTGCCACCGCAGTAGCCGATGACCCAGTTACTTTGTCATTCAGTGCATACGAAAAATTGGCAACTTGACCGGCAGCTGGCGCGGTCACGGTAATATCTTGAGTAGCTTGGTTGAGTAGTAAGGCATTGTTCAGCGCAGACTGCGCTTGCTGAATTGCCACCACTTGGTTGTTGTAGTTTGCTTGCGCCGCATTCCAGTCGTCCTGAGCCACTTGAAACTCAGCTGCAGACCGATTTCCAGTATTTGGTGTGAGGTCGGCATTTTGGTACGTCGCGTTCGTGGCTAGATCCATGAACTTGCGCCACTTGGTGTACATGCTCGAGCGCAAAGTAAGTGCAGTCGCTTGCGCCGACTGATACGCAGTCTTTGCTTGTAGATAATTCGCACTGGCCGCCGCTTTTTCTTGCTTCGTGGCTGTACTTTTCACCCGAAAAAGATCCTGGCCAACTTTGACCGTATCGCCATTTCGCACGTAGATTTTCTCGATGTATCCAGTTGTTGGCGAGTATACTTCAAACTGACCAGTTGACTGGACATTACCGCTTTCGGAAACCACGTTCGCTAGATCTTGGCGCATCACCGGCTCAAGCGTGACGCTCGATTTCTGACCTCGCGAGCGAAAAAAGAAAAAAAGAACTACTGCAACCACAATCCCACCAAGTAGCAACTTTTTTTTGAGAGACATCTGCCAGATTTTTTGGAGCTGAGAGCGAATCATCTACTCATTGTCAATTGTTCTGAATCATAGGTCAAGAGCTGTAATTGGGTATAATTCAGAAATGACAAAACCAAAAGAATCCCAAAGGCTTGGAAATGAAGTGCCGAAGGAAACTTGCTTTACAGATTACTCTCCTCCTTTTGATCTTAACTCTCCCGAAACGCTTAAAGCTCTAGATGGATTAAATCCATTTATCCGTGAATTTCTACTGCTTTGTATTCAGAATGAATCATGGAAGAAGATTCCAAAAACTACTACGGAAGAACGGTGGCGGATCAACTTAGAAATCCTTTTTTATTATTTTTTTGGTCACGAGACACTAGAAGAAGCCGGACGACGTTTAACAAAGCCTCCTTCGAAGGAAGCAATTTCCCATCGAATTCGTAATACTTTACACCACATGCGGCGAACGCTGTCCCAAGTAGATCAAGACAAGTATTCTGACCAGCTGCTCGATATAAATACTCGCTTATCACGAAAAATAGGAAAGGGAAGAAAAATTGAACAAACAGTAAAAGAAATGCTTGCTCGTGACACTACTCCAAAAGATATATATAAAGCACTCGATATGAACCCTGGACAATTGAGAAGTACTACGCGAAAAATGGAAATGCACCCTGAATTTGAGGTCGAAATCCCCAAATTTGAAAGACTAGATCGATTGGAAATCGGAGAATTGATTACTGCATTACGAAGCAGCGAAAGCTTTGCTGAAGTAGCAAAACTTTTTAAACAAATCGATTATAGATATTATCTTGCTTTAATGCAGCGAAAGAAAGATCCAGTTATTTCTTCGTTCAAAGCCGCCTATGATGAGATCATCACACCAAGTAAAAAAAACATCACATACGCAATTCAGGTTTTGGATGGACGAATTTGTGTGGGAATTGCCCCAATGACCGTTCATACCGGATCACAAAAAGGTGTGAAAAACTATTACTTCATCAGAACTGATGATATAGAGGATGCTAGAAAAATTCTAAAGTCGACTTTTTGCTTCTGATAAAATAAATCAATCTATGTCAAAAAAGGAAAAGAAATTTACTGATTACAAGCCTCCATTCGATTTTTCGAATCTGGCCACATTTGAAGCGCTAGACGGTCTGGATGATACTACTCAAAGGTTGTTGCTCTTATGCATTGCTTACTCGGCTTGGCAAGAAGTTCCTTCGAGTATTTCTGAAGAATATTGGCGAACGAGTCTTGAAATGTTTTTTCATTATTTTTTCGGCAACGAGTCACTTCATCAAGCTGCTCAAACCTTAGAAAAAGTACCACCCAATGAAACAATTAAAGTCAGAATTCGCAGTACTTTGTGGTCAATGCTTACTGCACTTTCTCGAAGTGGTTCACTTCCTGAAGATACACAAAAAGAACTTCCTCCCAATGTTAAAGCAATTGAAATGGATACTCGGAAAGCACGATCTATTGCTGAAAACAGACAAATTGCTCGAGTTATTCTAGAGTTACGGTATGCAGATAAATCTCCCACAGAAATCCTCAAAAAACTCAACTTGACCTCTATGGCTCTCAGACATAGGAGACGAGAAATGAGAACAAAACACGGAATTGTCATCCCAACACTCGAGAAAAGAAGTAAGTATGAGATGCAAACATTCCTAAAAGAACTTTATGACGAAACAGATTATGAAAAGATAATCGAACTTTTTACCCAGATCGACTATGGCTGGTACCAAACACTCATAAAGCAAAACCCACCCATAATTACTCAATTTTCCAATGCATACACTGGCATTAAAGGCGAGCGTTTCGCTGGCAACATCCGAGTCTTTGCTAAAACGCTTGCAGAAGCCCAAATTGCTGTGGGCATCGCCACTGTAACCGTGCATGAAGGAGAACAAAAAGGCGTCCAAAATTACTACTTTATGAGAACCGTCGATGTTCCACGCGCCAGGGAAATTTTAGAGCAAACATTTGGCAAAGCCGTCCCACCTACAACGCCTCAGCCCGAACAATAAACCGTCGACTATCGAGAAAGCCACTACAGGTATACATTGTTAAAGTCTCAGTGCGCGTTGGCAATAAAAATGTGGTGTCTCGCGGCGAAACTTCCTTGAGTAAAACAATCTTATATTGATGTTCTCTTCCATCTGCAGTAGTCACGATCACCACATCCCCCAGATGAACATATCTCATAGGACCAAAAATATTGCGCAAGTTATGGCCGTAAATAATAATATTTCCTGGCTCACCTGGTCGAGCTGACTGGTAAAGATACGTGGCTTTATCCTTCGAAATTGCCCATTTTTGATTTTTAATTATAAGTGGCTCGACGTCGACATTCACATATTTATCAATAAAAACATGGCTCGGCAAAGGGGCGATGCTAAGCTTATTTAAAGATAACTGAGCCACCTCCGCTTGAGAGAGTGTCAGCGTCTGCTGGACAAAGTACTGATCCACAGCCAGATAGGCCAGTAAACTGATGCCAGCAACGATGCAGATAATACCGAGGATCAGGGGAAGTTTTTTCATTATTATAGGTCTTATATTCTTTGACTATAGGACCCCTTTCCTATATAATATCAGGCTTACACTCTAACCAGAACCATTCATGCAACCTATCGCTATTATACTCCCAGTTTTTAATGAAGAAGGTAGCCTTGCTAGCCTGGTGGCACACATTGATAAAGCTTTAAAGCGGGCTCACATTCCCTACTCGATCATAGCGGTAGATGACCACTCCACTGATAAATCTTTATCAATATTGAACACCCTGCGCGACTCCTACCCTATTCAAGTGCTCACAAAAAAGGGAAAACCGGGAAAGGCATACTCCGTCTTAGAAGCTGCGAAACATACTAAAAGTGACATTCTCTGTATGATCGATGCTGATGGTCAATATCCTCCTGAGGTAATCCCAGAAATGGTGGCAAAAATAGCCGACCACGGCGTGGTAGTGGCAAACCGCAAAAATTATAACGGCTCATTTATCAGAAAAATTGGTAGCCGATCATTGGCGTTTTTCTTCGGCAGACTGCTTTTAGGAATTCACTGTGACATGCAGTCAGGTTTGAAGGTTTTTCATAAAAGCCTTTTAAACTTTATTCAACCCAAAGACATTGGTCCTTGGGCTCTGGACTTGCCATTGCTGCATGCTGCTCTGGAAATGGGATACACCATCGGGGAAGTTGATGTAGTTTATCAAAAAAGAGAACATGGAACTTCAAAGCTATCGTTTACCAGCCCTACTTTGCAAATTGCCAAAGGCGCGGTCAAGCTCAAACTTACACCCAGCAGACCTCATTATATTCAACCAGTAGAACCAAGTAACATGTTAGGTGCAGGTGTCATTCACAAAAGACAGCGTTTTATTACTCATACTACTTTGCACGATAAGCACTCTGCAATGAAAACGTTCACATCTGGTCAGAAAGTATTTATTGCTTCCATCGCGACAATCATCGTCGCCGGTTTGTTACTCAATGCTCTTTTGACTGTTCAGATCATCGTGGGTATCCTGAGTTTAGTCTACTTTATTGACGTTATTTTTAACTTTTTCCTCATCTTAAAAAGTTTACACTCGCCACCTGAAATTACTGCTACACCTGAAGAACTCTCTGCTCTCCAAGATAATGAACTGCCAATCTACAGCATTCTCTGCCCTTTGTATAAAGAGGCGCATGTGTTACCTCACTTTTTGAAAGCAATTGACAAGATTGAGTGGCCAAAAGAAAAACTTGATGTATTACTCCTTTTCGAAGAAGACGACACTGCCAGTATCGATGCTGTGAAACACATGAAGCTTCCAGCATATGTGCGCACAATTATCGTGCCACACTCGATGCCAAAAACGAAGCCAAAAGCATGTAACTATGGTCTTTCCTTAGCTAAAGGCGAGTACGTGGTGATTTATGATGCGGAAGACCAGCCAGATCCATTTCAATTGAAAAAAGCCTATCTTGGCTTTCACAAAGTCGGCCCACAAGTGCGCTGTTTGCAAGCCAAACTTAATTACTATAATCCTCACCAAAACTGGTTGACGCGCTTTTTTACAGCCGAGTACTCACTCTGGTTTGACGTCATTTTGACAGGTTTGCAGTCAATCGAGACTACGATTCCACTTGGGGGTACGAGTAATCACTTCCGTACGACAGATTTGTTAGAAATTGAAGGCTGGGATCCTTTCAACGTCACTGAAGACTGTGATTTAGGCGTCCGTCTTTTCAAAAAAGGGTACAAAACTGCCATCATCGACTCCACCACTCTTGAAGAAGCAAATAGTAACCTCAAAAACTGGATTCGCCAACGCTCGCGCTGGATTAAAGGGTACATGCAGACGTACTTAATTCACATGCGTGACCCGGTCGAGTTTGCTAAAGAGCAGGGCATTCACGCAGTTTTCTTTCAATTAACAGTTGGTGGAAAGCTTGCCTTTATTTTGATCAATCCGTTCCTTTGGCTGATGACCATTCTCTACTTTGCGTATAATCCCTACTTCGGTGCGACCATCGAGTCTCTTTATCCAAGTGCAGTCTTTTACATGGCCGTCACTTCGCTTGTTTTTGGTAACTTCATGTACATCTACTACTACATGATTGGATGTGCGAAGCGAGGACACTGGACTCTCATTAAGTGGATTTATCTTGTCCCTCTTTACTGGCTGATGGTCAGTATCGCTGCATTAATGGCCCTGTATCAGCTCATCGTTAAGCCTCACTATTGGGAAAAAACTAATCACGGTCTCCACATCAAGAAAAATGCCGCCTTTCTATGAAAAAGAAGTTATCACCTTTCCTCACCGTTGAGATGTTTAGCGCTGGCGCCTTAATTGGATCATCTCTTGTTGCCAATGTACTCAATTTTTTGTATACAGCGTATCTTGGTCGGGGATCTTTAGAAGAGTTTGGTTTAATTAGTTTAATTAGTAGTTTTCTTTTTTTAACTTCAATTCCTTTAGGTTCGCTTTCCAAAACAGTCATTCACCAAACAGCTTTTATTCTAGGCAAACATAAAACGGTGGCCCATGAGTACTGGGCGCGGGTCCGCCATAAGAGTGCTATCATTGCGTGTGTCGTCACGATCATCTGGGTACTCTCTAGTCCTTTACTAGCCATCTTTTTTCAGTCTTCATCGATTACTCCATTTCTGCTTTTTGCCCCAATTTGGGTCGTTGCGACATTAACGGCCGTGGATAAAGGCTTTTTAGCCGGCAGTCATAAATTTTTTATTATCGCTGCAATTGCTGTGCTTGAGCCACTTTTTAAATTACTGTTTGCGTGGATGTTTGTTTCTTCAGGAAATATTCACTATGTCTACGCCGCGGTTCCACTTTCAACTGCGTGCTGCAGTATCGCAGCGTGGATGTTTGCTCGTCATTTAAGTAAAAAATCGCAACTTCACGTCTCGGAAATTGAAGTTTCACACACACGGTTTTCCAAACATTTTTTCTTCAGCTCAGTATTAACAAAAATTTCTGGCGTTACATTTTTAAGTATGGACTTAATTTTAGCAAAGCACTTTTTAACACCTGCGGAAGCAGGACTGTATGCCTTCATTTGTTTAGTCGGAAACATCATTTACTACATCGGTGATCTTTTTGGTCAGTTCATGACGCCGGTGATTTCGAAAGAATTGGGTGCGGCAAAAAATAGTAAGCGGAGCTTTTATATCTTGCTCCTTGCTTCTATCACGGTCAGTACGATTGCCTATATTGGCGTTGGAATTTTTGGGTTTATCACCGTTCCAATTTTGTTTGGGGAACACACACGACCGATTTTGTTTTTGCTGCCAATCTATGGTTTAGCAATGTTAAGTTACACCATTGCAAATAATGTCACTTCTTTTTACCAAATTCACAAGAAAAATATTTATCCATTAGTGAGTGTCCTTTTCTCTACCTTGCAAATTACTGGTATCGCAGTTTTTCATAACACTCCGACCCAAATTGTCTGGGTCATGACTATTGTGGCATCTCTGTATGCTGTGACTGTGTTCGTGATGCATCTTTTTAATGATCAGGTCGAAACTGTAACGCGTAACTTACAAGATTTTTGGGATCTCTTATGGAGTAACAAAAGTTTTTCGGGCACTCGGAAAACAAAGCGTATTTTAATTTTCAATTGGCGAGATACGCGGCATATCTGGGCCGGTGGTGCAGAAGTTTATATTCACGAAATTGCCAAACGTCTGGTTTTACAAGGATATCAAGTCACACTGTTTTGCGGGAACGACGGTCGTTGTCCACGTAATGAAGTTGTTGATGGTGTGCAAGTTATTCGCCGAGGTGGTTTTTACACTGTGTATATTTGGGCTGCTCTGTACTACATTCTGCGTTTTCGTGGTCTCTTTGATGTGGTCATTGACTCTCAAAATGGCATTCCTTTTTTTACTCCTTTTTACGTGCGTGTTCCGATCATTGCGCTCATCTATCACGTGCACCAAGAAGTATTTAATAAGCACTTAATTTTTCCTTTTGCCCAACTTGCGATGTTTTTAGAAGCCAAAGTTGCGCCGCTGGTCTACAAAAAAAGTCAGGTAATTACGATTTCCGAATCGACAAAAATGGGCATGAAAAAGGCTGGTCTCGTGACATCTGAGCAAGTAGTTTCTGTCATCACACCGGGAATCGATAAATCCAAATTTACGGCTCTGGAGAAAACTGCTCAGCCAAGTATTCTCTACTTTGGCCGATTAAAGCCATACAAATCCGTTGATACTGCAGTGCGTGCACTGAAGAAAATTCTTCCCGAAGTACCCAACTGTACACTCATCATCGCAGGTGAAGGAGAAAGTCGTGTATTTTTGGAGAAACTGGTGCGTCGCTTAGGCGTTACAGACCACGTTCTCTTCACTGGCAAAGTGAGTGAAAGTAAACGTGCAGAGCTAATGGCCAAAGCGTGGGTAGTGATTCACCCATCACTCATTGAAGGTTGGGGTATTACGAATATTGAAGCAAATGCGAGCGGAACTCCAGTGGTCGCCGCAGATGTGGCCGGATTAAGAGATTCCGTCCGCACGCCACATACGGGATTTTTAGTTCAGTGGGGAAATGAAGAAGAGTTTGCCGCAAAAATTCTTCTCATTTTAAAAGATCACGAACTCCGACATGCTTTGGAGCGGGGAGCAAAAGCATGGTCCGAAGAATTTTCATGGGACATTTCGGCGCAGCAAGTCAGTCATGTGGTTGAGGAGGTCACGACCAAGTAATGCAAAAAACTGCTCTCTCACAACCACTCTCTATGACCCAACTGCTTTTTGTAGAAGCAATGGATAAGTTGCATCAAATGCTTCGTCCTACTCCGCTCCCGAGTCAGCCTTTTCCACAACACATTACTGAGTACACATTTGTTCAACAGGTTGAAAAAATTGGCACTGCATGTCACTTTGATCTTGCTATTTACCAAAATGATAAAGGCCAAAAAGCTTTTGCCAAGTTATGGCGCGGTTCGTTTCACTCATTCTCATATCACTCACTGAAAAATGAAATCACGGTGTATAGCGTCTTGAATACAGTGCTTGCACGTTGTGCCAACAAACTTCCATCAAGACTCCAACATTGCCACCTTCCAAAATTGATTACGTGGCAAGAAACACGTTCATCGCTTTTAGAGTTAATTGAGTTTGTTGATGGCGATATTGCCAACACACACAGTACTTCGGAAAAACTCAATGCCTACTGGCAAGTTGTCGAGTTTTTAACGTTCCTCGGTGATGAATTCACTCTGGAAGAAAAAAAATACATCGCGCAGCGCGGCGTATTTGACTACCTGTTGCTTTTCGTTGTGGTGTGGCCCATTACTTTTTGGAAACGACCAGATATTCGACCGCTTTTAATAAAAGGCATTGGGGTTGTCATGTCTGGAATTCCTGGACTGTTGCAGCAAAACTATAATACATTTACGCACCGCGATCTCCACTTCAAAAATATCTTACTTTCTCCATCTCAAACCACAGTCATCGATTTGCAGTTATGTGTGCGCACAATTCAGATATATGAAGTCATTACGACGTTACGTTATCGGTGGGAAGAAGACGATCTACATAAAAAATTACTTACTCAAATAAAACAACTGTACGGTGATCTTCCGCAATTCCGACAAGTGTTTAGAGCATTAGCAGTTATATCAGCAACGCATGGTTTAACTGGTATGCGCTTTCCTCAACAAAAAATTCAGTACTGGAAGGATTTCCTCCAGTGTATGATTGAACAACAATGAAAAATCAAACGTTACTCACGATCACGATCGGCATCCCTGCGTACAACGAAGAGCGAAATATTCCTTATCTGGTAACGGCGCTGATGGGTCAAGATTTGCAGCACGCTACTCTGAGTCAAATTATTATTATCTCCGATGGAAGTACTGACAATACCGTTCAGCTTTCCCAACAAACCAAAGATGTACGAATTCATACCATTGATCGCAAAGAGCGATTAGGTAAAGTAGCAACTCAAAATCAAGTTCTTGCAGAAGCAACTGGTGATATTTTAGTGATTTTAGATGCTGATGTCATTCCCACTGGCAGTGGATTTCTAGAAAAAATCATCGCCCCCTTTTTAGCAAATCCTCATGTGGGCTTAGTGAGTGCCGATACAGTCAGTGCTCCTCCCGAAACATTTTTGGAACGCATCATTGCTGACAGTCATGAACTCAAAAAATCAATTTATCGCAAAATGAATCACGGTAATACTATCTACTTGTGTCACGGACGAATTCAAGCACTTTCAAAAAAGTTTTACTTACTTTTAAAGTGGCCAGAAGGCTATCCTGAAGACGCATACTCGTATCTTTTTTGTATCCAGCAAGGTTTTGAGTTCGTGTATGTACCTCAAGCTACGATTATGTTTCGCTCACCCGCATATTTAAAAGATCATGCGCGTCAAAGCATGCGTTTCTTAGCCGGAAAGAAAAAACTTGAAGAACTTTTTTCTGCTGAGTTTGTGCGCAAACAGTATGAGTTGCCACTCGGCATCGTTTTGCTCACCTTCATTCAATATGCCATCATGAAACCTTTTTCTACATTTGCCTATCTTTTTATTTTCGCAGGTGTGAAAATAAAAGCTTTGGGAATGAAAGAGTATCAACAGAAATGGCAAATTGCGACATCATCAAAGAAAGTGATCTCATAATATATGAAAAAGAGTATGAAAAAACCAACCGTTACAGTTGCACTCAGTGCACTCAATGAAGAACAAAATATTATTGATTTCTTGAAATCAGTTTTAATGCAAAAAGAAGATGGTTTCACTCTCGAACATATTTGGGTATATTCTGACGGGTCGACAGATGGGACAGCACAAGCAGCACGCTCACTTGGTTCACCGAAAATTGAGGTCGTGGTTGCCAAACAACGCGCAGGTAAATCAAGTCGACTTAATGAAATTTATCAACGTTTAGAAAGTGACATTCTCGTTCAATCAGATGCCGATGTAGTTTTTGCACATCCTCGAGTAATTCACGATATTATTCAACCTCTCTTAAAAAATAAAAAGATCGGCATGTGTGGTGGACACCCACAACCCATCAAAGCCACGACGTTCACAGAAAAAGCAGTGAATCTGACTTTTGAAGTATATGCGCCACTGCGTTCTTTAAATCACGGAAGTAATATTTATTCGGTAGATGGCCGAATTTTGGCGTACCGTCGTGAGTTAGTGAAGAAAATTCATGTTCCCTCCAACATGATTGCCAATGATGCATTTACTTACTACACGTGTTTGATGAACGGATATAAGTATAAGTACGTCCCCACTGCGGTCGTTCTTTTCCGCTCTCCTCAAACGTTTAGTGATCAAGTCCGACAAAACACTCGTTTCCTCGCAGCACCCATTCGCATGACCAAACATTTTCCAGCTGAGTTAGTGGCACAAACTAGAGAAGTTCCTAAATTTTTGCTCATTAAAAGTATGCTGTGGCAAGCACTCCGTCACCCAATCTTAACGGGGTACATCTTCGGCGTAAACGCGTACTGCCGTTTGCTCGCAAAACGCCGCGAAAAAGAACTCACTGCACAGTGGCCAATGGCGTACAGCACTAAGAATTTTAAGAAAAGGATGAAATAACTCGTTATGATCAAACGCATTTTCTGTCTCATCTTTTTCGTAAGCCTGGTCCTTTTGCTTGGTCTCGCCGTGAAAGGTGATAAAAGTGCCACAGGCACCGGCATCGCGTATCAAACTGGTCACAACACTCAGGTCAGTGGACCGTACGAAGCTTCTAACTCAACTTCTCGCTATGCCCTAACCGAAGCACTTGTCGATAATCACACGATATTTCTCAACGATGAGTTGGCCGCTTTCGCGTCACCTGATTTAGTGCAGTTTAATGGCAAGTACTTTACGATTTTTACTCCTGGAGTTTCAGTCATTGCGGCACCTTTTTATGCATTGGGTAAAGTAGTCGGATTTCCACAATTATTTGCTTACTTCACGATTAATCTATTTGCAATTTTCAATGTATTTTTAATTGCGAGAGTTGCGTACCGTTTAGGAGCAAGTTTTTATACGAGTTTACTAAGTGGCTTTCTTTTCTTATTTGCCACAAATGCATTACCGTACTCAATGACATTTACTCAACATCACATGAGCGTGACGTTTATTTTATTGATGGTATTGAATAGCATTGAAAAACGAAGTTTCCTGCGAAATATCATGTTCGGCGTGTTGTTTGGTGTGGGCATTTTACTTGACATTCCAAATATTTTTCTCGCCTTTCCACTCGTGATATATGTAACGTGGAAACACTTTGAGCTCCACCATATTGGAGAAAAAATCAAGTTTTCGCTATCACTCAGTGTCATTGGTTTAGCAATCGGATTGTTACCAATGGTTGCGCTTTTTGGTTACTATAATTATTTGACAACTCACTCATTTACCATGCTTGGGCAGACCATTGGCCGGGCAGATGCATTTCAATCCGATCTTGCAAAACAAATTGACGCCGCGGAGCAGCGCAGAGAAGAGCAGCAAAATGTGGATAAAAATCAAAAAGAGTCATCAGTTGCTTCACCTTTTAGTACGAGGCGACAACTTTTAGGTCTCTACCTACTGCTTATCAGTGATGAACGCGGATGGTTTTACTACAGTCCGGTAGTCATTATTGGACTTATTGGGCTATGGCTTGCATTTCGACAAAAAGAAACCCAACCTCTTGCAGTCAACTTGATTGCGATCATTTTAGTTGATCTCATGACGTACTCGATGTTTAGTGATCCTTGGGGTGGTTGGGCGTTTGGGCCACGTTACTTGATCCCAGCAACTGCAGTTGCATGTGCTGGGATTGGCAAAGCAGTCACACACTTCCGACGAGACTTCTTGGTACTGGCAGCTTTCATCATCCTTGCCGCGTATAGCGTGTATGTGAATGGTTTAGGTGTCATGACCACGAACTCGATTCCACCAAAAGTAGAAGCCGAGAGTTTAAATAAACCAATTCCTTTCACGTATACCTACAATATTGGCCTCGTGGAACAAGGAACATCAAGCTCGCTCATTTATCATCTCTTTGCTGCAAAGTACATGAACGTTCAAGAATACCTTAATTTTTTCTATGGAGTCACCGGCGTTATTGCGCTCGGACTTCTCGCTCTGATCATCTATGAACATACCAACGTTTAAACTTTCATTTTCTCTTCCCAGCGCTCCGCTGCGAAAAGCACAAACGTTTTTGGAACGTCATGCGTTGCTTATTATTACGCTGGTGCTGGTTGCCATCTCCATTCGTTACTGGATTTATTTTTACCAAAATGGTTTAGGACTTGCCTACAACGACGCCCGTTCACATTTAGATATTGGTCGACGTGTTGTCGAAGGCTTGAAGCCGGGACTAGCACAGCTGGGAAGTGTCTGGCTTCCCCTTCCCCACATTTTAATGGCATTCACCATTTGGAATGACTTTATGTGGCATTCTGGCCTGGCTGGTGCACTAGAGTCAATGATCTCATTTGTGGTCACTGGCATCTTAATTTACAAAATTTTGGAAAAACTCAAAGTCGGAATGTTGGGCCGTGTGTTTGGTGTGGCTGTGTTTGTTTTGAACTTAAATATTTTATATTTGCAGTCAACTGCCATGACTGAACTTCTCCTCATTGCCACAACTACGGCAGGTGTTTTTGAACTCATTAATTATCACGAAAAAGAGGACATTCTCAGCTTAATTAAATCTGCATTTTGGATCATGCTATCTACCTTAGTGCGCTACGATGGATGGTTTTTATTTCTGTATACCGCTCTTTTAGTCGTGATTCGTGCGTGGAGTCGAAAAGGGTACAAAATGAGTGAAGGGGTTTTTATTTTATTTTGCACGCTCGGTGGATTTGGTATTTTCTTATGGTTTTTATGGAATGCAGCAATTTTTAAAGACCCGTTGTACTTCGCATTTGGGCCATACTCCGCTCATGCTCAGCAAGATCAACTCGCCGAAGCCGGGGTCTTGCTCACCAAACACAATTTATGGATTTCGTTACAAACCTATTGGTACGCAATGGTGTTTAACAGTGGCATGTTTCCTTTAACAGCGGGCATGATTGGAGCCGTTGTTCTTTGGTTAGATAAAAAAATTCCACTGAGAGTTCGGGTTGCCACAACTGCGCTGACTGCACCACTGATTTTCAATATTCTGGCATTGTATTTGGGACACTCTGTACTTTTCGTTCAAAATATTAATGGAAATACGTGGTTTAACGTGAGGTATGGAATTATGATGATTCCGTCATTTGCTGTATTTGCGGGCTATTTATTGAAACGGTTGAAACCGTTGCAATGGACGATTATTGGAATTTTTATTTTTGTCACTGTGTTTCAGTTTGTGAGTAAGGATGCCGTTACGATTGATGACGGTCGTGTGGGGTCAAGTCAAAAAAATGTGACCGAAGTCAGTACGTGGTTACATAATAATACTGCGGACAAAAATGGCTTTATTCTCATCTCTGCTGCTTCGCATGATGCAATCATTTTTTCTTCAGGTCTTCCAATGAAAAAATTCATTCATGAAGGAACCGGTACGTACTGGCTGAGTGCTACTTCAGATCCTGACCGTTGGGCACGTTGGATTGTCATGCGTACCAATGACCTCAACGATCAAACATTTAAGCTCGTTAAAAAATCGGAAGCGATTGATAAATATAATTTAGTGGATTCTTATCCATTCGCTGACATCTACGAATTAAAACCAGAGTACGTCCCGCAACTGCAAACCAAACCTCTTTTTATTGATAAAAGTCTATGACAGCACAAACAAAACCGCTCACACTTTCGGTCGGCATTCCCGCATATAACTCGGGCAGTTACATTGCCGAACTTTTAAAAGCAGTTCTTGCTCAGAAGGAAGTTGGGTATGTACTCAAAGAAGTGATTGTGTACTGCGACGCGTGCAGTGATAACACCGTGCAAACTGCACGTTCTCTCAAAGATCCACGCGTCAACGTCATTGATAATCGTGTGCGTGGTGGAATGGCAAGAGGTTTAGTGGAAATGCTGCATCACTCAAAAAGTGAGTTATTCGTTTTACTGAATGATGATATTAAGATTAGTGATCACTCGCTTTTACAAAAAGTTATTAAACCATTTCAGAACAAAAAAGTCGGCTTAGTCAGTGGAAATCCTCAGCCCACTCATCCACAAACACTCATCGAAGCAGCTGGAGTGTCAACGTTTCGTGCATATGAACGCGTACGCTACTCAATTGATGAAGGGAATAATAAATGGAGCTGTGATGGGAAGTTTTTAGTTTTTTCCCGTGACTTCATTCAAAGTATTCACTTCCCAAACGATTACAAAGAAATGGCAAATGTTGATGCCTTTCTCTTTTTTTCGTGTGTGCAAAATCACTTTCTGTACAAACACGTACGGTCGGCCCAAGTTTACTTTCACTTCCCACGCACAGTGAAAGACTACGTGAACTGGAACTCACGCAATAACTCAGACATTTTTATTTTAAGAAAAAAATTTGGCACACTCGTAGATAAACACTTTCGGAAACCATCACTTGTGTACCTCAAAGCGATTATCATCGAAACACTCAAGAATCCTTCGGGATGCATCATTATTTTTTTACTCGGTGTGTACTCACATTACAAAGCACTCACGACACATACGTCAAACTCACCAACGTGGGACGTCATTTCTTCAACGAAGTTATAAATGAAAAAAACGCTCATTTTTTCCAACTACGACGATCCGAAAAATCCTTACTATGCAGGTGGAGGCGCGATTGCTGTACACGAAGTGGCACGCCGTTTAGCAAAGAAAAATCGCGTTATCGTGCTCACCGGAAATTATCCAGGTGCTCAAACTGGTACATTTCAGGGAGTCGAGTACCAACGAATTGGCCCAGCTCACGTCCACCCAAAACTTGGTCAACTTTTATTTGTCAGTTTTCTGCCTTTTTATGCAGTAACCAAAAAATTTGACGTTTGGTTTGAGTGTTTTACGCCCCCATTTTCAACAACATGCATTCCACTTTTTACGCGCAAACCAGTAGTTGGCATTACACATTTTTTACTCGCAAAAGAAAAAGCGAAAGAATACAAACTCCCTTTTGATATTGTGGAAAAAATTGGATTAAAGCTTTACAAACATATTATTGTTTTAATCAAAGAAACTAAAGAGTACGTCCTTTCCTGTAATCCGACGGCCGATGTCGCGATCATCCCTAATGGAGTTACTATACAGAAATGTCCAGTGACACCTAAACCAAAAGAAAAGTACATGTTTTTTCTTGGCCGCTTAGAAATCGAACAAAAAGGCATCGATCTTCTCCTTAAAGCCTTTGCCCTTGCTGCTCCCAAAACGTCGCTTCAGTTATACATTGGCGGTAATGGCATTCCGGCAGCTGAAAAAAAAGTGAAGCAAATGATTACTGAACTTCACTTAGAAAACCGAGTAAAACTCCTAGGCAGAGTTGAGAGAAAAATGAAAACTCAGCTCTACTGTCATGCTGCCTTTTTTGTTTTGCCGTCGCGATACGAAACACTTGGAATGACTGCCCTAGAAGCAATGTCGCTATGTACACCAATTTTGTGTTTTCGTGCTCCTGGTTTGTCGTGGATTGATGATAAGATAGCAGTGAAGGTTCCAGCATTTTCTATTGAAAAATTTGCTCAAAAAATAATTGAGTTAGATAAAAAACCAGCGCTCCTCACAACGATGAGTAAAAACATGCAGGATGTAACAAAAAATTTTAATTGGGACACAATGGCTGCTCGTTATCAACAAGTTATCGATAAAATTACTTCATGAAGACTACTTTTTTTATTTTTACAACCATAGTCATCGCATTCTTCGTCTTCTGTGTTTCTCCAAGTAGGGTTTTCGCAGACACTTCCACCGCGTGGTGGAAAGTCCAATCAATCGATACCATGAAGTACTCACGTGACACAGCTGGTGAGATGTTAACGAAACCGGAATTCGATGCCATAATTAATCAGCAAGTTTCCGAAATCGCACAGACTGGAGCAACCCACATTGCTATCGCAACTCCGTACGATGAAATGTTCATTCCCTTTTTGAAACGTTGGGTAAAATCTGCACGTGCACACGGTTTGAAAGTCTGGTTCCGCGGTAACTTTAGTGGTTGGGAAGGTTGGTATAGCTTTCCTAAAATCACTCGCGACCAGCACAAGGAGCTTTTAAAAGCATTTATTCCCGCTCATCCCGATCTTTTTGAAGATGGAGATATTTTCAGTGCTTGTCCAGAGTGCGAAAACGGTGGGCCAGGTGACCCGCGCCACACACACGATGTGGCGGGACATCGTCAATTTTTGATTGATGAGTACGCAATTATGCGGAACGAATTCTTAAAAATTGGCAAAAACGTTCACGCAAACTACAACTCCATGAATGGTGACGTAGCTCGACTGATTATGGATCCCGCAACCACTCAGTCCTTAGGAGGAATCGTCGTTATCGATCATTATGTTCCAACCACGGATCAATTGATCAGCGATGTCAAAGACATTGCTCAGCAAAGTGGCGGCAAAGTAGTACTCGGCGAGTTTGGCGTACCGCTCCCTGATCTCCACGGCAAAATGACGGATAGCGAGCAGGCGCAGTGGATCCACGATGCCCTTGAAGGACTCACTAAAACTCCCGAATTAATTGGGCTTAACTACTGGACAAATGTGGGGGGCTCAACAGAGATTTGGAGCGCAAATGGTAAACCTCACTTGGCAGTAGACACAATTCACAGTTTTTTTGCACCCAAACTGTACAGTGGCATAGTCGTTGATCAAAGCAACCAAATTATTCAAAACGCCACTATTAAGACCGATAGTCGTGAAACCACTACCGATGGAAATGGTATTTTCCATCTGCCTCATCTCAGCGATGAAACAACTCTCCACATTACTGCACCTGGATATATCTCGGCAGACTTGACGGGCATCTCAGCAAATCAGCAAATTTTGACTGTAACGTTACAATCCTCCAATCAAAGCCTGTTTTCTAGGATAAAAGAGTTCTTTCTCAATCTGTTTTGGCATCATAGAGACAATTAATTTTCTCTATAAATCCACCACGCCTCCAAAACCGAATATGGATCGTTGGGATTATCAATAAGTGATAATTTTACTCCATTTGCAATTTCAGCTTCATTATCTACTAGGCTGAGAGCCAATGGCTCAAATTCTTCAGGATTAAAATATCCTGATTCTGGAAAGAAAGAACGGTACATCAAAAATAAAGTTGTCGCAAAAGAAGTAATACTTTTTTTACTGAAAATATCCTTCAGTTCCTCCATTGTCAGTGTAGTTGCAAAAAGGACCTGATCAAATGGATTTAGTTTTTTATTCGGCTTTCCTTCTGCAGTAGGAAAGCGACTCATTACTTCTTGGTTAAAGTCTTCATTTTGTCTTAACATTGTCAAAACTTGTCTCACTTTTAGCGGTAAACTATCATCTTTGTCTAATGACTCAGCTTCTTCAGTTCTATTAAATAATTCATTCCAACTATGAAATCTATGAACTCCTTCTCTTATTTTTTTTCCTGAAAATGGATTCTCGCTCGCCTCATTTGCAGTTGTGGAAACGATGGGATTTTCATCTAAACTTCCATCTTCATTATCTCCCAAATTACCATTATCCTCTGAAGGGCTTTCTGGTGTTCCTCCTCCAATCTTTTGTTGAAAATCGGCAGCTATCGAAAACTGATTTCCGAACATTTCTTCTAAATCATCTCTTCCGAACTCACCCAATATTGCTCTTAAGAGAGCATCATTAATAATCGGTGAATTTGCTAAAGAAAATTCTTCCTGGTCAAATTGGCCATTATGTCCTAACCTCGTGATTTTTGCTTCAATATCGCTAAGTTTTTGCTGTAATTCCTGTAGCTTTGTTCTTAATACCGGTGCTTCTGCTGTTAATGCATCTATTTGTTGTTGAATTACAACAATATCGACAGGGTCTTCGTTTGCGGGAATTCCCTGAATACCCACACTGAAAGCATTCTTCTCATTCTTTTTCCTCTTCTGAAGTTCTTCATCACGTTGATCACTTAACTCGTGATATCTCCGTTCCTTTTGTTCAAACTCAGCCCACATTAAGTCTAGTTTATTTTTTACTTCTTCGTATTCACTTACTAACTGTGGTGCTTGCTCAGCTGCATTCAGTAAAGTGATTAGTAAATCCAATCCTACTAATGTGAGTGGTGCATGATTGAGATATGCGTCTACAATCTTTAACGTAAATTCAAGTTTCTCTATTGAGATATTTGGTAAAGAGTCTTGAATGAAGTCACGTAATCCTTCTTTATCTGGAAAGCGATTCAGCATATATTCCTTTTTTGCCTAAATGTTGCCCACTATGATATCATACTATGTTTAAATAGATAAGAGAATCTCTTAATTATGTCAACACCACATCAAAATGAACATCGATCGCACATGCTTAATCTCGAGGCGCAATTTCAAGCCTATTTGAATCCTCAAAGAATTCAAGACATACGTTCAAAATATTTTGATCGTGCCACCAAAATTTTCGAACCTACTAATGATCAAGAACAAGGACAAGTTAATTCTGAGTTATTACAACTCCAAGGGATTATGACCGAATTAGATCCTTCTCCAGAATCCAGTAGCCAAGAGATATTAGCTCACTTAGATCAACTCTGTGCAATTATTCAAAGTCCTGTTAAAGAAATGACCTTCATGAGTAGAGTGTTAGCAGCAATTGTGTATTGCGACATCATGATGCAGCATCAGTCAAAAATAAGTAAGAAAGAAAATGTACCACAGACACTTTTTGAGGCAATAAAGCGTGCAGGGGAAATGTTCCCAGAGAATTCAGAAGAAATTAACATTCTTTTATTTGGAGGTTATAGGGCAAGATTAATTTATTTAGCAGTCAAAAATGGTTTTCGCGATCGGCTTCCTAGACAGGGGAATTTCCCTTCAGCGCGTGAAGCTGAGCGAGAACTCGCACTTCAATCAGTAGCATTAGCTTATCAAACAATCGTTGAAACTCCAGAGCTTGATTTTCGACAGCTTATTAAAGATGTACCCGATGAAAATCGGCCCACAAGTGCAGACAATTTGCCAGCTGTAAGAGAAAGACAACCAAAGAAGAAAAAAGCTGTTATCCGAACTCAAGAACAAAATAAACTCGCTCCTGCCAAAGATGCATTGGGATTTCCATCTCGGTTGGAAGCAGTAACAGGAAGATTTGTCCAGAAACCTCAAGGACATTTATTTCTTCTTGCTTTTCTTAGAGAGAATCCCACCCAAATTCAAGTTATTCTCGACTCTAGTATCAGTGCACTTATTACTGCTCGTGATGCTAATGAAATAACGCAAACTATTTTTAATTTACGAATGACAAAACTCTTCGAGTTAGGCAACCTTTTTTCAAGTGATGGGGAAAATTTCATTGTGGCAATGGTCACAGAATACTTGATTTCAGAAGATCCTCACGAACAACAACGAGCACTAAGAATGAGCGATTTACTTAGTGTAAACGCAACATTAAAAAACTTTGACATTTACAATTCGGATATAGATGTTTGCCATGGTGAAAAAGCTCTAGCTTACTTAGAGTCTTATTGTTTTCAAATATTTTTAAAGAAAAAAGCAATCACTGATCTTAGACAAGACAAACAAAAAAGAATTTCAGTGAATCAAGACACTCAATCAGAGAAAGCAACTGTCACTCTACATGGCCTATTAGAAGAGACTGATTACCTTTTAGGAACCATTGTGGAAAGGCTAGAGGAAGTGGACACAAGCTCCATTGAGGATGATTTTTCTGAACAGATGAAAAAAGCAATAAAAGAGCAAGATTTTTTTGCGGATAATAAAGCGACATTAGAATGGATGGCCAAAAAAGGCTGGGAGAACGCATCACTATTCCTGCAGCTAATGGATACTTGGTTTGAAAGACCCGATGAGGATGAAGATTACTTCGATTACAGAGAAGACAATTATCGCGTTGATACCGACGACTAATGCCTAAAAAAAATAGTAACGAAAAGCTACCTGTACCCCAAAGTCCTCCCGATCCTCATACAGAATCGGAGACATTTGATTTCGATAATCTTCCTGAAGATATCAAAGCAGTAATTCTCTCCGCTGCAGTAAGTTATGCTTCTAAAAACGACATCACTATAAAAAAATTTGAGATCGCACAACAAATCACCTGGCAAATGTTTGTAGAAGGATGGACAACGCTATCAAAAAAAAATCTAAAACTTAATCAACATACTACTCAAAAAGCTATCACAACAGGAAAAGAACTTCGCGCCAATTTTCTCACTCAATCTCGTTTGATACTACAGATTCTTAGATCATATAGTAAAGGCGCAGTTTTTCCTGTGAATACATACTCGGATTATTCTGATTCGTCTTCAGATCTTGTTGTGAGGAGAAGAGAAAGCTTTTGGCCCACAACAGTAGCGTATGATTTGGGCATATCGCTACAAGAAGTGAATGCCGCATTGGAAGAAATGAAATACACATCACTACAAATTACTTTTCCTCAAGTAAAAGCGGTCGTACACTCATTTCAAAGTCGTCAGTTTCTTTTATATAATCTCGCTACCAAAGTTGTGGATACCACCGTCGGAGACATTACAAATAGAAGACTCATTGATGAACATATGCGACATCTTCATGAACAATCCATCGTATTACGTGGTTTGTGCAAAGAAATTCTGCTTTCGTTTGTAGCAGAGAGTCCAACTTTTAATCCCCTCATTGTCTCAGACCAAGAATTGCAACAACTCATTTCTTTCGGTCGAGAAAACATTCGTGATCCACAAATGCTTGGAAAAGTAGAAAAAAGAATAACCTCTTTTATTCAAGCGTTAGGTTTATATTCAGCCGAAGAAGTCAAAGTATTGACAGAACTCCTAACCAGCTATGTCACTCAGATTATGAATCAAATCAAAACTTGGTTAAGCATCGAACAATTGCCTAAGTACACAGAAGAAGATCCAGACTTCTGGGTCATAAAGAGAAATAACTTCGATTTATTGCCACTTGATCCCTTGGTTCTTGGGGCACAGTTTGTGTTTAGTGGTAAAGAATTACGAGAACTCCCTCACGGTATACCTCTTACTGATAGAGCGCATATATGGACTTTCGGAAAGGTCTTAACGAGTAATAACGTAGAGTGGTGTATTCCTTCTCCTCGCGATCTCGTTATTGCGCGAACGCTTGTCCAACAGTCTAAGCAAATCGATTATTCAGAAATAAGAAACAAAAGTTTATTCAATGGCCTCTCAGCATGGACTTCTTACTTGAACTTAAAATCAACTTATCAAGAGAAGAGAGGTTTGTTAGAAGCAAAAATTGCGTCACTCGACAAAACGGAACTTCCTCCTCGGACACCATCCAAAAACGAAGTCTATCAGAATAGATTGTTGGCAAGGAAGAAACTAAGAAAAACTCAGTTCCAAATAAATCAGCTTAGAACGGCTTTTGCTCTCAATACTGAAATGCAGCGTATATTAGGCGGTGATGGTACAGGTACTTACCATGAATTCCTTCATGTCGCTCTGCGAAATCGAATTAACAGTGTTGAATCGTCACTTGATAAAGAGAGAGATTATTTAAACCAAAGTCGGGGCGAAGCTGAGCATGGCACGGACCTTCTCGATATTATGAGTGGTCTATTTCCAGAATACGCTGAGTACTTCGAATTCTCTGATTACACAAAAGACGATAACAGTATTGGAATGCTGGAAGAGAAAATTAAGAAGTTAGAATCACTTATCAGGAATCTTTTTCTTACTCCAGATACTCCTCTTGAATTTCTGGACGGATTTGGTCACAGTATTCCCGCTCTCGCTAAACTAAACTCTAAATCTAAAGAAGTGCTAAAAGAACTTACTCATCTGCAAGAACTTGCTCGCACCCATGATCGAACACTTCCGAAGCCAAAGTGGGAACTCGACCTCAGAAGTCAAGTGGAACTAGGACACATTCTGGCTCATTACCCTCAAGATACAATCACCAAATATGCCATTTATATTCGTAATGACCTCTCTAGAAGAGTAAAAATTTTGCGTAGATTCAAGCGTAGTAAAGATACTGTCCTAAATCTTGAACAAGAGTTAGACGAGCTAAAAGCACTTCAAACTCAAGACGATAAAACTATTTTTTCAGAGCTTTTTTCTAACGATGTAAATTTATTAGAAAAAGAAAAAAAGATCATGTTAATGAGTGTCCTTCCTAAGGATGTTACGACAGACATTGAGCTTTACAAACGTGAACTCGAAGAAGCGAAGGAATTACTCTCTATACGTCGAGTACACATAGGGAGTTTAGGAGGAACGCAAATTCCCGATCAGGAACATCTTGCCGAATTTTTAGAAGGTCAAAAAGTTAGAAGACATTACCCACAACGAAAAGATTTTTTTGATAGGCTACAAGGAACTCTTTCTTTTCCGAATATATTTATTCCCTGGGAATATTCCCAAGGTCTCACAGTTCACCGTTTCATAAGTGCGATTCAACAACGTGTGGACGTCGGACGTGCCTTGCTTGACTTACCCGCACTCATCGATGAGGAGAAAAAGTCGCTTGAAGCTTTACAAGGTTTAAGAGAAATTGATCAACTTTTGACTGATCGTGAGCTTTTTAACAAACTCACCGCAAAAAGAAATCGACTAGACGCAAGATATGAGTCGGCAGAAGCAGATCTGCTACGAGCCATGATGGATGCAAATTTAGCCATCCCCCAAGCCGAGCTCCAATCAAGACAACCTTCCCCAAATCCTAATGCCTAAAAAGGTATAACGCCTAGTTGACAACCAAATTCGCCTGAATATATAGTAATGATACAGATTGTTGCAAATAGGCCGCTCTGGGCGTATAATAGGCCGATAACTATATCTTGAAGGATATTAGTTACCTAAGATGAGAAATAAAGTCCTTCGCACCAGCCTTTTTTCCGCTACTTTAGTGGTGTCGTTACTTGCGAGTACAACTTCGGCTTTTGCATTGACTCTTCCTACCTTTCCAGCGTGTGAAACCCCCCATGGCTCAGTGTTAGCGTCTAATGGCCAAGGAAATCACGGTATTGCCGGCAGTAACTCAGATCACACAGGCACAGATATTGTCTATAGTGTTTCTGGTAAAGCTCAAGCAACTCAATGTTTCTGTGGTACTGACAGTCACGGTATTCAAACCGACTGGCTCAATGTAACTGGGTACAGCGATGGAGACCTTGACTTCTTACGTCGCAGCGGCTGGGTCTTTATCCCTGACGGTAAACTCTGGGGATTAGACTCTGGTCCGTACATGACACACAACTCAAACTATACATGCGGTACCGGTGGTGCAGTATTGGGCATTTCTGATCCTGGTGGTGAAGTACTTGGATTGGCTGACACTGGGACAGCGCGCCAAAATTTGATTGCCGCTGCTGGACTTAGCTTTATCATCGCCGGCGTATTTTTGGTCTCAAAATCACGACGTTCTTCTGAAAAGCAACTCGTAGCTGAAGTTGAGTAATCTTCCCTGATATACTTTGGAGATAATGCGCAGGCGTTCTTTCTTGTTCATTGCCGTTTTATTTGGCTTTTCTCGGCTCATTTTTTTAAACTCTCAACCAGTGTTTTTTGATTCTCCTGAGTATATTGAGCGGCTACAGAATCCTCAGTTTATTGCAGCACTGACACGGGGACACGTTCCCTTACATAGCGGTTACATACTTCTTTTTTGGCCGATATATCATGCTGCGAGCGTGATGTCTTTACCACCTCTTATGACAGTGCTCATGGTGCAAATCGCACTTGCACTTTTCATTGTTTGGATGCTCTATTGGATCATTTTCTGGATTACAGAAAATCAACAAGTGGCTCAAACCACAGCTCTTCTTTGGTCCATCAATCCCTTATTCTGGTTAAGTAACGAGACGATCATGATGGAGACCACATATCTTTTTAGTTTCGTGGCAGCGTGGTACTCTTTGTTACTTTTTTTACGAAAAAATAAAGTTGTTTATCTTTGTTACAGTGGAATTTTTTTGGCTCTAGCGACTTTGACACACGTTTTTGTCCTTTTGTGGATTCCGCTTCTTCTCTCAACGGTTCTTTTGAAAAATAAAAAGCAGTTTCTAGTAGTTTTGCTCGTTTATGGGGTAAGCTTCTTGGCAAGTTTTTTGTTGTCAACTTTTTTCATTCATATTTCTCTGCAAAACTCATTTTGGGAGAGTTCCCGAACTCTTTTACTTTCTAAACTCGGTGAACAGTCTGCTTTCAATATTTCTCTGAAAGGCTTAGCTATTTGGAGTCGCAACGCCTTTATACCTTTACTACGAAATAACACGATCGGAGTATGCGCTCTCGCCTGTGTTGGCATATGGAGTTTGTGGCGAAAAAATCGTACGCTTTTCTTACTCAAGATTGTGTGGATCATTCCAGCATTTTTTGTTAATCAATGGTGGGATTCTCTCTGGTACGGACGACATGCGTTGATTGCTGGCATTGGCATTTGTTTTACGGCAAGCGTTTCCCTGGCAGAGGGGAATAAATTAAAGTGTCTGACCATTGGTTACGTGCTTTTTGTAAGTTTATACGCGATGCTCTTACTTCGTTTACCGATTCCAGATGTTACAGAAAGCACTCAGTTGCAATCTCTTCCAGAAAATTCACTGATAATTGAGTCACACTTTGCTCGACCACAAACTCAAAAAGTTACGGGGCGCACATTAATTTACGTCGACGAACCCGGTTGGCAAGTCGATCACTTGACGCAACAAATTGATGTTTTTTTAGCGAAGGGAAATAAAGTATTTGTAACTTCGCAAGCACTTTCAGAGCCTTATGCTCTATATGCCGGACCGTACCTCCATACGCTTTCGTTGTCATACCAAAAACCATTTATTTTACAGCCGCTTCTATCCAAGTATTCCTTTACCGAATACAAAGAAGTAGATCCTTCATCTCACTTGATTATTTACAAGTTGAGTGCAGCGTCTGGTCCTTATCCAACAGTACCAAAACTCGTCAATTATTGGCGCAGATTTGATTTTGGAGACCCTATAGTGCAGTTATGGTTACATTTGCAATCACATTCAAATTTGTGATATAAAGCGCTCATGCTCACTCAATCGGATGTACAATTACTCTCGCACATGCTGGATGAAAAGCTGGATCAGAAACTCGCTCCGATTCACTTGGAACTCAATGAACATAAGAAAATTCTCAACGGGCATACACAAATTCTTCATAATCATGAAAAAACACTAGACATTCACACTAAGATTTTGAACGATGTAACACAAAGACTGGATGCACATACACAAATACTCCAGAATCACACGAGGGCTCTGGGTAATCTTACCCAAGAGTTTCAACAACACGAGAAAATACTCAAGAACCACACTCGATCTCTTAGGTCTCTCAAAAAAGATCAATCCGTTATGTTAGAGTTACTTGATGGAGAACAAATGAATCAGTGGAAACGACTCGACCGGATTGAAGACCGTCTCGGTCTCTCATTTTAGCATTTAGCTCGGTGTCCCAACAGATTGCAGTACATTAATGTTGTTGACTGGTTGTGCGATCAAGTACTTTAACTCCTCTTGGCGTACTGCGAGGGCGTTTTGTGTTGCAATATCGAGTGCGTGTTGGAGTAACATTTTTGCTTGTGCACCATTATTCCCTTTTGAGAGTAAAGTGGCTTGAACCATCAAGCCAAAAGTTTCCCAGACTTTAGAACCTTTGTTCTGCTCAATTAACCGAATACCTTGATTAGAGAAATTTTGTGCATCTTTAATTCTGTTTTGACTCAACGCTGCCGCAGCTAAGTGATCCATCTCATCACCTTTTGCAGCTGCATTCGTTTGCAATGCCAAAGATGCCTTCAAAGCAGGAATAGCTTGATCTACTTTTCCGGCATACAGTAAGGCATGTGCCCAATTTCGCGCGATGTTTGGATCTTTTTCGTCGAACCAACCAAGATCTTTCAAACGTTTGTATACACCCAAAGATTGAGTACTAAAGTTTTGAGCATTAGCAAGTTTGCCGTTCCGGTTCGCGCGACCTGCGCTTAAGCGGTATTGAATTGATAGATTATTTCCTGCCTCAATACTGAGAGCCTTATCCTTGAGATTAATAGCAGACTCAAATGCTTGGGCGAGTTGGGTTTCACCCGTTTGGTAGTCGCCTTTTTCGCGAGCCGCCGCTCCTGTATCAATTGCAGTTCGAATATCCTTTGCACTCAGGGAAGTACTTGGTGTTGGCGTCGGTGTTGCCATTTTTTGGCCAGCACACCCTGCTAAAACCACTGCTGCTGCAAAAGAAATAATCAAGACTTTGTGTTTGTTGAAGAAAGTATGTTTCATAATGTTGTAAGTCTATCATGCTTTGGTTGTTTAATCATTAGACCACATAATAAACCGATAAATCCCAGTGCGAACCACAAACTCGGGTTGGTAAAAGCGAAAATAAGACGATTTCCTAGTAATCGAATTATATTCGAAACCGAAAGTGATTTGGGATTAATATACTCACTCACTAAACTGGTGGAAGATGTATCTACGAAGATTTGATCATTCTCAGAACCATTTTCCAGAGAAACTTCTGCTACATAATTCTTTCCCGATGAGTCAGCAATTGTGGGAAAGCCAAAAGGAAAAGCCGTTTGTCCTTCCACTATATACGCATTTCGCGAAGACTCAAACAATTTTTGTTTTGTTTGCGCGTCGTAAAGCTTGAAGACAAGTTGAGCTGGATGTTGTTTTGTTTGAAGAGTGGTCTGGGCATCTTGAGCATAACGTAAATTCATTGCAATGATACTCAAACGGTCATACTTAGCTTGAAATGGCACCTGTAATGGCTGTTGCAAGATTGACACTTCATGCGAGTTAAACGAGTTGATTCCTTCGAATGGATGTCTCACTACGGATAAAGAAGGTGCATAGCTCCCAGCATATACCATCACCAAGAATACAATCACCACACCCACTCCAATCAACGAATTTTTTGGGGGAAAACGAAGTGGCAAAACTTTCTTTTTTTTCTTCGCAAGATGTTTGTGAGCAAAATAAAGTGACTCAACAAGTTGATAAAGCATATATGAAGTGGCGATAACAGCGACGATTGTCACAATTAACACTACAACTGCCGCAAGTTGTGGCGTCGGCAGAAATGGCATCACCGGCGACAGTACTCCCGGAATCCAGTCCATGACTTCCGCATGAATCAAGTACAGAGAGTAACTGATGAGACCTAAAAATGTGAGCCATTTGTGGCTCAGAAGCCGACTGAGTAAGCTGACCGGAATAATTGCAGCCACCACCACGAGTCCAATAATTACACTTGAAGTTAAGTAGTAGTAATTTTGAAATATCACACTTTGACCATTTTTGATTCCCCAATCAGCCCACTGTACAAATAAAAATGCCGTGATCAATAAGATATTCATGAGTGGCAACTGAAATAAGCGCTCCACTTTTTGCCAAATTTGGCCACGTTCTTGATACAGTGAGCCAATGATCACTCCCACCACAAACCCACTTGCCCGAGCAACGTTCATACTTTGGAAGCCTGCCAATGACATAAATACATGATCAAGATCAAATAACATTTTAATGACGCCAATCGCAATTAAAATGGTGGCCAGCACTCCCCATTTTTTTCCCAATCTCACTAACGGAATTACGAGAAAAGGATAAAGCAGATAAAACAACACTTCTGGTGCTAGACTCCAAAACACTCCACCCATGCGAATAATGTCTTTGGCAAAAGGAGTTGTGAGAGTCAGATTTGATAACCCAATAATCACATTTTTAATATGCAAAGGGAGAATTATTTGATCATTTTGCACTACGTGTGGGACGAAGAAAAAATTGATCAGAAACATGATAATTTGCAGAAAAAGAAAACAAGAAAAAAGGAACTTGCCACTTTTTGGTGAAACTCGTTGTAGAAGCAACCAGATGAGTCTAAAACCCAACGCGAGCACAAAAAGTAACACAACCTGCAAATACCACACTCGCACAAACTTCTCTAAAACCGTCAACCATAAATAGATCACTACAACACTGTAGACGGGAATAACTCTGGCATATCTCTTTTGAATAAACTGCCATGGAAAAGGAATGATCGGATATAAATAGGCCATTAAGAATCCACTTAACACAAACAAAATTTGGACAGAGTTTGGGCCAACTGCCAAGGTGTGATACGCAGCAATCAAAGCTGCAGAATGCGTTAATAAAGAAACTTCAAAACCAGTATGAGAAAGAAACACACCTAAAGCTGCGAGTCCGCGTAAACCATCGAGTGATTTTAAGCGTTCTTTCATAACTGCGAAGTATTATACTGAAGAAATGATATTTTCTTTGGTGAAAATTTTGATTCTTTTTTTAGTTGTAGGGTTAGTTGTTATGTTAAGTGTATTGACCTATTTCACATACAAAACACAGAAAAGCCCGCTATACCGATCTTTTCTTGGAGGTCATGTACCAGAAGCGATGCCAAACGGTTTTTATCAGGGAAAAGTTCCTGGTAGCCAGCAACACTCATGGCAAGGAAAAGAATTTGATGCACCAAGTGCTACGGGTATTAATCTTTTTGAAGTCAATAGCTCTCCAGTCAAGTTATATCCATTTAAAACTTCAGTCGACGTGAGTCTCCAGGACCAGCATCTGCAGGTTATTAAAATTGATTACAATGTCAAACAGAATCCGCTTTGGCTTCGTCCTGTGGTTGATGAGATCGTTGAAGTTACACCAAATCACTATCTAGGAATTTTGAATGTGCGAGCGTTTCCTTTTAGTGTTTCTTTTGCGCTTGGGTATTTCCAGTTAGAAAAACCTTAAAAGGTGTTATACTCAATTTATCTTGTTAAATACAGCAAAAAGGAGTCGTATGTTCGATAAGCTTACAGATAAAGATGCAATGGAGTTTATTGCAAAAGTTGAGGCGTTGTTTAAAGATCTCCCTCATTTGCCTAAAGGTATTCCAGCATTCTTAGTTAAAATTGCCCCTTGGGTCGCACTTTTAGAGATCATCCTGAGTTTAATTGCTGGACCAGTCATCGCTTTAGTAAGTGTTTTAAGTTTAATTACTTTAAATCCTCTGTTAGTCATCTCAACGGTGGTAATGGCAATTATTACACTCGTAAATGCTGTGCTTTTGCTGAAAGCATTTGGCCCACTCCAAAAACAGGAAATGGTTGGATGGATCTACCTTTTCTGGGTCAATATGCTTAGTATTGTTTCTGGAGTCTTATCATTATTTGGAGGCAATCCAACTTCAATTTTTGGCATGGTCCTTGGCGCAGTGATCGGTTTGTATGTTCTTTTTGAAATGAAACCACTGTACAAGGGTGCAGGTATCATTGAAGGTGAAGTGGTAAAAGAAAAGAAATAAAAAAGTTCTCTTCATAGAGATAGCTACAACGCCCCGTGAGGGGCGTTGTTATTTATATATCTATATAAAAGATTACCATTATCAGGAACAAGCTATAAAGATGTTAGTAAATACGCTCGGCAAATTTTTGTAGAGATGAAGAGCACAACAAAAAGAAAAATTCATCTCAAATCTGCCTACTTCAAAAAACAGAAGGTATTTTTTGATTATTTTTGGCCGCATTTGTTGGAGAAAAGACAACCGGATAGAGTGAGGCGACTTCGCTTATTACCTTGTGCAATTGAAGTTATTCAAAAATCCAAATATAAACCAGAAGTCAAAATCAATCCTAAGAATAAAAAAGAAATGTTTTATCGATTTTATGGTCGTACGGTCGATGATTTCATCTTTATTGTCCAGATTAAACAAATTATTCGTAACAAAACTCTTCCATGTATTTCGGTGTTTCCTGTCAAATAAAAAAATCTTCCGCCAAGTGGAGATTCAAAGATCTCGGGCCGAAGATTTCTTATAAATATATTATAAACTATTAGCTAATAAAATCTATATGTATCTATTTTCCTTTTCCTAAAGTCCCCTGAGTGTAACCTTCGATTTTCTTAATTTTTCGATTCATTTGGAGAGCACGTGTGGTCGTTAACTTATCGTAGCCAACTTTAAGAGTATCAAGAGACCTGCCAAACTTTAAAAATTCTTCATTGAAAACACTCCACTCATTAGTAAACTCCTGAACAAACTGAATAATTTCTTTCAACCGATCTTCCATCATGAAGTTGCGATAACTTTCTATCACCGTGCGCGCCACGATCAAAAATGTAAACGGCGACACAATCATGACTCGTTTCCCAATTGCTTCATCGACAATATCAGGAAATTTTTGATTAATAAATGAAAAAATCATTTCGTTTGGGACAAATAAAATCGCGTAATCAAGCGTATGAAACTCAGGATTAATATACTCAGCAACTTTATTGACTTTCGTACGCAAGTCAATTGCAAACTGTTTGAAGTGCATATCTTTTGCGGACTTTGTTTCCGCGACTGACATTTTTTGAATTTCGGCATAAGGAAACTTCACATCAACAGGCACGTTACGATTATTTGGCAGAAGCAATGTAATATCCGGCCGAAGTGTGGTTGCATGAAGCGCTGTTTGTTTCGCGTAGTGCACACCCTCAATCAGTCCATTCGACTGCAAAAGATCTTCAATAATGCGTTCACCCCAGCCACCGCGAGCTTGATTATTTGAGAGCACACTTGCGAGTTGCTGAGTTGAAATTCTCAACTCATCGGAAAGTTGACGATGCTGATCTAGAGCTGCAGTAAGTTCACTAAACTTTTTGGTTCTATCTTGCTCTAAGTTACGGAGTTCTTGTTGTCGTTCTCGCAAGTCACGCTGTAAGTTATCAACTAATTTTTCGATTGCTTGTTGCTTGTTATTTAAATCATTATGAATGACAGCTTTCTCAGCTTGTAAAATTTCGCGACTCTGTTCAGCAATTTTTTGCGTGGTCATCCCAAAAATTTTATTTACCGTATCTTCGAGCTGTCGCTGATTTGCTTGAGGAGTAACTGCTTTTTTAAGCAGCACAAACAGCACTCCAAAACCTGCAATTAATGTAACGAGAATAATCATTAGCTCTTGCGTCATACAGTAAAGTATACTGGAAAAGTCATGCAAAATCTTTTAAAGAAACATTCTCACTCTGTCAAAACTGATTGGTTGTCTGAAAAGTATGTTACTACACATAAAAATAACAGCACCTCATTTCAATCAGTAAAAGCCGCTGCACATACACCTTCTCATCTTTCCAGGATTGGATTACTGATTATCAGTGTCTGCTTATATGGAGTGATTTTTTATCTCATGCAGCGAATTGAGCCTGAAAAAATAAAAGATGTTGTAGTGCCGAACACGTATTTGCCACTCCTCATTGCCACAGCAGTCGCTCATTATTTTTTCTTTTCATTTTTGTTTCTCAAGTCGCGGCGAGGGATATTAGTGAGTTTATACTTGACACTGCTGCTTTTTTTGCAACTTCAAGAGGTTCTCACTTGGTCGATTGTATTACTCTGTGCCATTCCTCCACTGATGATCGAACTCCCCTTGACCTTCATGGAAAGAAAAGGATAATGCAGTATGCAAATTTCCTCACAAAATCTCTCTAAAGTTGAAACAGCAAAAATTCAATCACAGTTCGTGCAGTTGCTCGCAGATCTTGGTCATAGTGATGCAACTACCTTTTTTGAAGATTTTTTTAGTGAAACAGAAAAAGTAGTCTTGGCAAAAAGATTGGCTATAGCAATACTACTTCACAAAGGAAAACCGTATGGCGAAATAGCAAAGTCACTGAACGTTTCAAGTGCGACCATTTCTGCAGTAGCCGAAATGCTCATCAAACCAGGCATAGTTACGGCCTTACAAAAAATTCAAGAAGACGAGTGGGCGGAGAAGTGGGCGAGTAAAGTGAGTAGGATGTTCGGAGCTCGCGTGTAAGGACAAGACCTAAGTAAAATTATTCAAGGCTATACTTAAATTCATCCGGACTTCCACTGCGTACAATTTTTTCTCCTGGCGCCCCATCTAACTGCACAAGACTTTGCAGTTTCATGATTACTTTTATCAAAGTGACCTCATCTAACCTCAATTTTGATCTCAATTGATTTACTTCTATCATGATATCCGATGATTTCATTGGTTGATCAGACTTTTTTAGTACTGCTAGAATTTGTTCTTCAAATGCTCTCTCAACTCTTTCTTCTTCCTTACGATCAGAAGCTTCAATTGCTTCCCGACCAATTGCTGCCCAATCTAGTCCTGTTCCTTCAGATGATGAATTGTTAATAATCATATAATTATTTTAAACTAAGCTGTAGCTGGAACCTGTTATTTGTTTATCGCGCACAAGAACTCCTGCACTTACTAGCCTAGAAAGTTCGTCATCTACTGCAAGGAGTAGAGTTTTTCCTTGTTCTTCTCTTGATTCATCAAGTTTTCCTTTAATTGCTTGTGATGTCATCGAGAAATTAGGAGACTCACTTAACACTTGCACAATATTTATTGCCAATGCGCGTGCAACCTGATCGCCACGATAGTCAATTTTCTCGATTGCTTCTTTTGCTCTACTCAGCATTGCTTTTTCTGGTGTTGCCGCAGGAAATTGCTCTGATTGGGGAGGATATTTTTTCCTTAATTGGTCTGTTAACTTAGGCAGAAGTTCTTCATTTAATTGACTTTTGCACAC
The DNA here is from genome assembly GCA_003173865.1 of Minisyncoccota bacterium. Classification (GTDB taxonomy): domain Bacteria; phylum Patescibacteriota; class Microgenomatia; order UBA1400; family PJMF01; genus PJMF01. Next base: position 17,931 of record PJMF01000032.1, on the reverse strand, counting down.
GAAAGAAACACTTTCTCTAAGCTCTTCAGGTCTGTTTGCAGACGAAACAGCAAGAATTATTGCACTAGACTGGGGATCATTGAGCCTAGTGTATTGACTAAGCGCCACATCAACCACAGCTGTTCCATCAACGAGAGGCATCTGTACATCAGAAATAACTACATCTGGAATGGCCGAATCTGCAAGAAAACTCTGCATTGCTTTTACTGGTTTATCATAATTTTTTATTTTTACCTGAGTATCAGATATACCGATAGCAGCATAGGCAGCAAGAATATAAAGCTCAACTTGGGGAAAAAAGTCTGGATTGTCATCAACCACAATCACTCTATGTGTTACTTCCGTTTGACTTGATTGTGGCGAACGTAGTTCTGGTTGCATAAGAATCCTTTAACTTCGTTTCTAAATATAAAAAGGTAAAAGCGATGCTACACCCTTGTATATACTTTGTCCACAAAGAAATATTTTTGATGTGTATTGAGAAAAGATTTGCACCTCCTTTTGAGGGAGAAGAAGGTGCATAAAAAACTAAGCAAGAGATTCAATTTGATCGGTGTGTTTTGCCATCCACAAGATGGCCTCTGTTATTTGCCAAACTGAAATCAGTAGTGCAAATAATACAGTAGGCTGATTTACCACGTTCAGCCATGCTGGCATTCCCGGTTGATACATTAGAATCAAAATCTGGGATACGATGTAGATGAGCATCAAATATCTCCCCAACCGACGCGGGTAGTCTCCTGCTAAAGACAGGAAAAAGTAGATTAAGATTACGCCAGCAGCATATTCTATCTGAGGCAAACTGGTATTGACGATTGCATACAACAACAATCCAATAAGAATCCACAGTAATTTACCTCGGAATTGTCTTGTAAGCTTTCTTAATAGGACACTTGGCACCACAACAGTAATCGCGGTCACTGTTGCCATCAGACCTGGAACCCACCATACTGGCCCAAACCAGTTTAACAAAACTTGCAGAATTGCATTTTCTTGTTCGTGGTGAGGTACTAACCCCCATGGCATGTGGGAAAATGCTTCCCGGCCAAAACGAAAGCGGTCCATGTTAACCTCAAAACCTGCCACTGGCCCCTCCGGAAAGAACAAGCAACCAAGCCCAAAGCGTAGAGAGTAAAATGCTATTGTCAGAAAAACCATTCTGAGAAATGGCTGAATGCCTAATACGCCCAATGGAATAATCCACAGCACCATATACTGTGGCTCCTTTGTTCCAATCACCACGGCCGCCGTTAACGCTATAACTGTCACAAGAGGTTTTTCCCTCAACGTCGCCCAAAGCATGACGACCACAGCAGCAAACATAACCACGTCAGTGTTGATAAACAATGTTGCACCAATAGGTGGTGTTGCCCCTATCAGAAGGGGCAAATAGTTTATGGCGCTTTTGCGTTTCAAACTGACTATTGCAACTTGGACCAAGAGCAGGCACACAGAGACGTAAATTAACCAAAGCACTACGAAGCTTAGAGCTTGAAAAGCTTTATATCCCGATGAATTCATTGGGATTAACCCATACAACTCGATTAAGCTTAGATCATACCTGCAATTCAGGTATGGTTGATCAGGTTTATACTCAGTCCAATATTCTCCCTTTGGAATGTAGGGGGATTTACCTGCCTTTACATTTTTGTTACACTCTACAAGAGTTTCCAAATCAACCGCTAATTTTGGGAAAAATGACGGTTTTTGCTCTGGGTGGTACGTAAAGTACACAAACGAACTTACAAAAACCGACTGAATCACAAAAACCACTACTGTCCCAAAAACCACCCACTTGTGGGACAAGATTGTTTGAATTACCCGTCTCATGATTTTTTGCCTTTAACTTACATTCCAACGATTTCCCAACCAACACTTTTTACTCCTCCCTCAAGAAGTAAAAAATACTGGACAGAGAATATGACACGCGATAATGCCTTTTTGGGCCTATTCTCGAGCCATACTCTCTGTCCAGTAAGAATCTTCGCTTGTTAATGAGCTGACAAAACTGTCAATCGACTAGAGAGAAGTTGTATCTCAAAGTAGATCAAAATTTGTCAACCGGAGAGTATACTCGCTGGAAATCAGGATGTATATAGGGCCCAAAAGAGCTACTTGCCAACTCGAGGATGTGGATATCTGCTAAATGTACAGCAAACTTATTGACCGCTTCAATTTTCAAAAAATTAAGTAAAATGAGCGTATGCAAAAAGATGTGAGAGAACAATCTTTGACCAATATCAATAAACAAAATTTTCCTGTTTCAGTAGCAGATATGTACGACTATAAAGGAACGACAACTAAACACGAATTATCTGTCCCATTACCTCAGAGTTATATTGATCAAGTCCTTAAATCTTTTATCTCAGAAATACAATCGCGCGATAGTGAGTCACCCATTATTTTAGATATTGCAGCAGGCCGTGGTGAAACTTCGAAATATATACTAGATAATCTTCCTTCAGCAAAAATACTTGTCAACGACATTAGTGCTGCAGCACTTCATTCTGTCACGGAACAACCACATAAAATGTTACCCATTCTGCATTCTGCAGATCAAATGCCTTACGCTAATGGGAGTGTGGATTTTGTCCATTGTAAAGATGCAATCATGCATTTCCCAAATTTAGAACGTTTTTTTAATGAACTGCATCGCGTGGTCAAACATGATGGTTTATGTGTAGTAACTTACAATCCCCGATCAAAAAGCGAGTACTATAAATATGCTTATGGTGCTATGTCTGCAGTTAAAATTGATAATTTTGCTCAGTATCTTCACGATATCTTACAGTTGTCTGCGATAGCGGATAGTGGTGTGCCAGTTAGATTTGGCCCACCTTTTTTCAAGATTTCAGAAGAAGATGTAAAACACGCTGTTCAGGGAAAATTTACGATTATTGAAGAAAAAAATTGGTCACCTAGCCAAGAAGAGAGTAAACTCGATTGGTACCCTGGTCAAATAAACAGAAAAGTAGTCATTCTAAAGAGAATATAATATAAGTATTTTCTTAGCTGTTATAATCTCCCTGTGCCCAAATCTCAAAACACCTTCTACATCACCACCACTTTACCATACGTGAACGCCGAACCTCATATTGGCTTTGCACTCGAAATTGTCGAGGCCGACGTGATCGCTCGTTACCAGCGACTCATGAAAAAGGAAGTCATATTTAATACTGGCACAGATGAGCATGGTTTAAAAATTTATCGCAAAGCTTTGGAAAAAGGCGTTGATCCACAAGCGTATTGCGATGAATATGCTGCCAAGTTTTCGGAACTCAAGTCCCTTCTCAATCTCAGTTACGATCACTTTATCCGCACCACTGATCCTAAACATAAGGCAGCTGCTCAAGAGTTTTGGAATCGTTGTTTGCAAAACGGCCATATTTATAAAAAAAATTATCAAGTAAAGTACTGCGTCGGTTGTGAACTCGAAAAAACCGAGTCTGATTTAGTCAATGGCAAATGTCCACTCCATCCAAATCTTGAAATTGAACTCATTGACGAAGAAAATTATTTCTTCAAGTTTTCAGCATTTCAAGATCAATTGCTTAAGTTATATAAAGATAACCCTGATTTTGTAAAACCTCCAACCAAACTCAAAGAAATTCAAAGTTTTGTGCAAAACGGTTTAGAAGATTTTAGTATTTCTCGTCTCAAGAGCAAAATGCCTTGGGGCGTTGCTGTCCCACATGACCCTGACCATGTGATGTACGTCTGGTTTGACGCACTCGTCAATTATATTTCAACACTTGGCTGGCCAAATGATATTGAAAACTTTGAGAAATTTTGGCCAGTCATCCAACTTGCCGGCAAAGATAACCTGCGTCAGCAGTCTGCAATGTGGCAAGCGATGCTGTTTTCTGCAGGTTTGCCAAACTCTAAACAAATTTTGATTAACGGTTTTATTAGCGTCGACGGTCAAAAAATGAGCAAAAGTTTGGGAAATGTAATTAGCCCTAAGGAATTGGTTGATCGATATGGAATTGATGCTACACGCTACTTACTGGTAGGACTCGGTAGTTTCGGCGAAGACATGGATGTGAGTAAGAAACGCTTAGATGCGCAGTACACAGCTGATCTCAGTAACGGTTTAGGAAATTTATGTTCACGCGTCGCAAAGATGTGCGAAAAGCTGCAAGCAAATACTGATGTTTCTTTTTCTCCTGCTAAGGGAAGAAGTTTTCCCAGTGCATTTACGAAAAAAATGAATAACTTTAATTTGAGTACCGCGCTACGACAAGTGACACAAGCGATATCCGATGCTGACCAGTATCTGAGTGATCAAAAACCATGGCAAAAAATTGGTGAAGCGCAGATCTCAATTTTACAGTCGGCGGTAGAAAAAATTACGGAAATTGCATGGCTACTTCAACCATTTATGCCACAGACAGCGGCACATATTTTGAAACATTTTTCAGAACCTAAAATTACCTCGATGCAGCCTTTATTTCCCAGATTGCCCGAATGAAGTAATCATGATCATCGACACTCACTGTCACTACAATCTACCGCCACTTTCCGAAAATTGGCAATCACACTGGAAAAAGGCACAAGAGTTTGGTGTAAAGAAATCGATCGTCGTTGGAACAAGTGTTGAGACGAGCCAATTAGCCATTCATATTGCGCAACAAGAAAAAAATCTTTTTTGCACAATTGGCATTCATCCACATGTTTACCAAGATGCGATAGAAGAAGGTTCACTCACTGATATTACTGAGCAGTACAGCCAATTAGAATCACTGATGTCTCAACCCAAAATAGTTGCCATCGGCGAAGCAGGTTTGGATTACTTTCATTTAGAAAATACTTCGCGGCGCAACGAAATTATCGAATTGCAAAAAAGTGGCTTGCGTATGCAAATTTCTTTGGCAAAGAAATTTCAAAAAATCCTCATTCTTCATGTCCGCGACAAATCCGAACAAGCATATTGGGATATCCTCGGCATACTTAAAGAAGAAAAATTTTCTGGCACTTTTGTATTGCACTGCGTTTTTGGACCAATTGCTTACCTTAAAGAAGCGCTTCATAGGGGCGCCTACGTCGGCGTCGCTGGAAACGTCACATATAAAAGCGCCGAAGCAATCCGCAATTTAGTACGAGCAACTTCATTCGATCATCTTTTACTCGAGACCGATGCTCCCTACCTTCCACCCACTCAATATCGGGGCCAAGTATGTGAACCGTGGATGATCTCGCAAACTGCTGCGTTTTTACAAAAGGAACTTTCGATTGAAAGTGAACAACTCGCACTCAATGCTTCTTCGCTTTTTAAGCTGATATAATAAAATTCTGCCATGATTAGAACCTACATCCGTCGGCATCCGGTCAAAACGCAACGCTTTTTAGAAATCCTCCCTGGATTTGTGTCGTGGTCGCTGATTTTATTTCCTTTTTGGGGCTCATTTCTCTTTCCTGAACTTGTGGCCTACTACGTCATTACATTTGCTGTGTATTGGCTTTATCGCTCACTCTCCATCGCGGTTCTCTCAACAGTTGCTCACTTTAAAATTAAAGCTTCCATGAAGTTTGACTGGGTTGCTGATATCAAGAAAGACTTTCCACAAAAGTGGGACTCGCTTCACCACATTATTGTAATTCCGACATATCAAGAACCTCTTTCTACTTTACAACGCACACTGACTTCATTGACCAAACAATCGTACCCGTTGAGTAACTTACATATTATGTTGTCGTTTGAAGAGCGCGAGGGTGAAGCTGCTCTCGAAAAATCTACTCAACTCAAAACAGAGTTTGCCGGCATCTTTGGTGATCTCTGGACAACCCTTCATCCCGATATTCACGGTGAAGTAAAAGGCAAATCGTCAAACACCAGTTGGGGAGCCAAACAAGCAAAAAAACTGTTGATCGATGAAAAAGGACTTCCAATTGAATCAGTGACAATTACGAGTGAAGACGCCGATGCATTATTTCATCATCACTACTTCGCGGCTTTAACAGAGTCATTTCTGTCAATTGCAAAACCGTACAACACAATTTGGCAAGGCGGGATTGTGTTTTATAACAACATTTGGAAAGTTCCTCCCCCAATTCGTGTACTCGCTTCGGTTTTTTCAGTGACACAAATTTATATTTTAATGCGCAAAGATCGTTTAGTGAATTTCTCTACGTACTCAACTTCACTTAAACACGTCGACGAAATTGGGTACTGGGATACAGATGTAATTCCAGAAGATTACCGCTTATTTTTTAAGTCATACTTTGCCAAAAAAGGAGACTTTGAAGTGGAACCAATTTTCTTACCAATTTACGCGGATGCTCCTGAGGCAAAAAGTTTTTTTGGTTCGATGCATAATCAATATCAACAACTCCAACGCTGGGCATGGGGTGCAAGTGACGATGCATACATTATTAAACAATACATCTTGGCCGAAGGCGTACCTTTTTGGGACAAAACCATTCGCGTTTTCAAGACTATCGAAGATCATTTTTTATGGCCTGTGAACTGGTTCGCGATTACAACTTCTGCCATTTTACCGCCGCTTTTAAACTCACAATTTGGCCGCACAACAATTGGAAAAACTTTACCTCAAACGACGTCCATTTTACTCACGCTCTCACTCATTTCGATGGTGGTCATTTTCATTATCGATGCGATTAATCGTCCCCCCCGTCCACATCGTCGAAACATTTTTTCGTATATTTTCCAACCCTTGGAGTTTTTGTTACTGCCAATTATTGGATTTTTCTTTTCTGCATTACCGGGCATTGATGCCCACACACGGTTGATGTTGGGAAAGTATATTGAGTATAAAGTGACTGAGAAAGTCTGAACTCACTGGACCCACAAATCTAAACTTACATCACCAGCAAAACTCGTTTGTTGGATTTTGCGAAAATGACGGTTGATGAGCACTTGATCGAAGTCGTTATCTGCCCAGTGATATGGTACCCAAATACGTCTATAGTCCATTAAGTTTCCATGAAAGTAATCTCGAGGAGATAACGCCGCAATACCTTCGTATTCTGGCAACTTGTGCGGCGGATCATAAAGTACTCCTGGATGATTTGAGTAATAGATAAAGCTATGCAAGGTATAAGCGTGTGAATGCAAAATCAAGTCACCCTGTTTCCAGTGCGCATTAATGTAACGCATTTCGTCAACATAATTTGATTTTAAATTTGGATTTTGCAAAATATTGCCAACAAAAAGATAAAGATTTCCCCATAAAAACAAACCCACAATGACAATCAATATGTCACACAGTTTGTGTTGTGTCTTTTCATTACATGCTTCCACTCCTTTTGTAAAAAGAATACCAATGACAGGTAAGACAAAAATTAAGTAACGAATATAGTAGAGGGGTGTCTTAAACGAAATAACAATCACACTTAGCAAAAATAAACCTAACAAAATCGGCCAGAATAACTCTTCTCGCGACTTGAGTTTAGTGCATACAATTCCGATGAGAGTCATTCCTAATCCCACTAAGTACACATACTTCGCAATTGGTTGCGTGAAAGGGGTTAAATTTGGATCAATGCGGTCACTTACAAAAAACTGTTTCACACTTTGGGCAACATCCTCAACTGGATGAAACTGCAGCCACGTACCCTCGTTCACTCGATGGGTCAGTTGTCCAACTAACTCAAACAGCCACGGCGCAAACAAAAAGCCAATCACGGCATACATACCAAAAAACTGGATAACCGTTTGAAACGTCAAGTGTTTTCGCCGAACAACTACTCCCAGTTGCCAGAAAAAAAGACTTGCGAGAATTAAGACGAAAATCGTATGCGTGTACAATCCCAGCACTGCAAAAAGAATAAAACCCAGCGCCCATGGAAAAGAAAACTTCCGAAGCAAATGGACACTGCAAAGAAGTGCGCCAGTCGTAAAGGCGACCAACATACTATACTGCCTCGCTTCGGTAGCGTAGTAAAGTAATAACGGCGTCGTCGCCACAAATCCGGTGAATAAAAGTTGATACGGCAATTTTTTAAATACTGCTTTGCCGAGCCAGAAACTCAAGACGATCGTTAGTAAGTGAAAAAGAACAGATGGCATTCTGACTGCCACTTCACTGTCACCAAAAATCATCATCCATACGTGGAGTAAGTACATGTGTAGGGGAGGATTAAAGTCTTGTGTATTGACTTGGGTAATGCGACCAAATGATTGTTTTGCGACATTGACCGTAAAAGACTCATCGCGCCACAGATTGGGACGTCCCAGGTGATAACTCAAGCCCAAAAACACACACATGCAGAGCAAGAGAAGAAAGTAACGATAAAAGGAAGTTAGTTTGCTACTCATGAAGTTTATCGTTATAATTATCCCTTAATGAAGCGCTTTTTACATTGGCAGAAAAGTATCCCTCGCTTTTTGCGAACCCCTTTTTTACTCTCCTTTTTGTGTACGTGTGTCGTGTTTTTATCATTTTTGATTTTTTACGTTATCTTGCAGCCAGTCGTGCCAATTTTTTACTCGCTCTCGCAACCAGAGAATTATCTCGCTCCCAAAGAGTGGCTTCTCGTTTTTCCCGTCACTTCATTTCTGATTACTTTCGTCCATCTGTATCTTCTCCATTACTTACGGCAATATGAAAAAGTCATTCAACAACTCTTTGCATGGATGACTGTGCTCATGCAAGTGCTGCTCATGATTGCTTTTTTTAGAATCATTTTTATTGTGAGTTAAGATATGTCATTCATTACGCCATTTCTTTTTGCTTTGTTTTTAGCCGCAGGTATTACGCCTTTCGTCATTCGTCTTTATCTGCGCCATCACTGGTTAGAAAATCCCCACGAGCAAAAGCACGTCAAGGTTACTCATACTCAAACCGTTCCTCGTGGAGGAGGCGTAGTTATTTTTGGTGCAGTTTTTCTTACGAGTCTTTTTTTCTTGCACTTTGATCACTATGCTGTGGGTGTGCTCATTGGGGCGGGATTACTAGCAGCCATTGGATTTGTCGATGATATTTGGGACATTCATCCAGTCATTCGCTTGATCACTGGTTTGATTGCTGCCATGATCGTGGTAGGAAGTGGTGTGGGAATTGCGTATGTCACCAATCCATTTCATCCGGGAGTTATTAACTTGGATCAACCGCGTTTAACCCTGCAATGGAATGGCGAAACTCATCAAGTGTGGGTGCTCGCAGATGCGCTGGCGGTTGTGTTTATTTTGTGGAACATGAACATCGTGAACTGGTCAAAAGGAGTTGATGGCCAAATGCCGGGGTTCGTGGCGATTGCGTTAGTTTTTGTAGGTATTTTAGCTGAGCGATTTATCGATGATCCAACGCAGTTCAATACAACGACGCTCGCATTCATCGTGGCCGGCGCTTTTATTGGATTTTTATTTTGGAATTTTTATCCGCAAAAAATCATGGCTGGATACGGTGCCGGTTCTTTAGCCGGTTATTTTTTGGCAGTTCTTTCAATCTTATCCGGCGCAAAAATTGCAACCACCGTGATGGTTTTAGCTATTCCCACCGCAGACGCCATTTTTACGATTTTTCGACGTCTTGCTGCGGGAAAATCTCCATTATGGGGAGATCGCGGTCACTTGCATCATAAACTAATGGATGTGCTTGGCTGGGGACGCCGACGTATCGCCATCTTTTATTGGTCAACGACGTTGTTGATGGGCATGCTCTCTTTGTATTTGAATACATTGGGTAAGGTCGTTACAATGGGCATAGTCATGATTTTGGTGTTTGGTTTTTTAATTTGGGCCAAATTAAAGTCATCAGCAGATTATGGAAAATAACACACTTTATTTGCTTTTTAAATCGGCCCGCCCCCGTCAGTGGCTAAAAAATATTGCTCTTTATGCTGCACTGGTTTTTTCTGGTTTCTTTTTTTATGCACCAAGTGGTGAGTTACCTTACTTTGTCACGGTGACAATTGCTTTTATTATTTTTTGTTTTTTAACGTCATCAATTTACATTATTAATGACATCATCGATCGTAGAGAAGACCAACTTCATCCATTTAAAAGCCGCCGCCCAATTGCATCGGGAAAGCTCTCTGTAAACACAGCGGTTTCTGCTGTGTGTATCTCTTTGGGATGTGTTGTGCTTGGTTTATTTTTAGTGGGTAATCCGTTTTTCGCGTTAACGATCATTGCCTATTTTGCTTTACAAATTTTGTACGCCACGCAAACAAAAAACATTGCGATTTTGGATCTGCTTTCGATTGCAACTGGATTTTTACTGCGCATTTACGCGGGAGCAGTCGTAGTGAATTTGCACTTAAGTGTGTGGTTTTTATTAACCGTTATTTCCGCGTCACTTTTCTTGGCGGTGGGTAAAAGACAAAGTGAACGGACTTTGTTAAAAGGGAAAGAAATTGGTGAGACGCGTCGCACGTTGAAACGCTACAGTGAACGTCTTCTCGATCAATATACGGGCATGTTTGCAAATGCAACTTGGTTGACATATGCCATTTTTACTTTCGAACGTGAGAGTGTCCAACCAGAAGGCAGTTTTTTGCGCGTCTTCACCGTACTGCCAAAAACGTTACAATCACAAAAGTTACTGATGTTAAGTGTGCCGTTCGTCATCTTCGGTGTGATGCGTTACTTACAGTTAGTGTACGAAGATAATAAAGGTGAGTCTCCTGAAAAAGTTTTACTTCGTGATCGTCCACTTCTTACTGCCACGTGTCTGTTGGGCGTCATTATCATGGTTGTCATTTATGTTCTCTAAACTGAAAAGCAACTACTGGTTTTGGTTGTCAGTGATTGTGGTTTTCGCTTTTATCACTCGGATATATCGGATCGGTGTACCAAAAGAATATATTTTTGATGAGGTATATCACGCAGTAACTGCCAAACTCATTCGCCGAAATGATCCCCGGGCATATGAGTGGTGGAATCCACCAGTTGAACCAGATACTGCTGTTGATTGGCTGCATCCCCCGTTCGCAAAATACACACAAGCGTTAAGCATGGATATTTTTGGTGAAAATAGTTTTGGCTGGCGTTTCAGCAGTGCTATCTTTGGCACGTTCGTCATCATCGCAACTGCTTTTCTCGCCGATGAGTTATTTAAGAGTAAAAAAATTGCGTTGCTTGCTGCATTTCTGGCTGCGTGCGATGGACTTTTGCTCACCCAATCGCGCATTGCGATGAATGACATTCACGTCACTTTTTTTATCTTGTTAACACTGTTGTTTTATGTAAAGTTGCGCCATGCGTTAAGCGAAAAAAATCCTGCAGCGCGTTGGTTTTTATTTTTAACTGGCGTGTGTGCAGGTTTAGCAATGGGCAGTAAATGGTCAGGAATTTTTGGGTTAGTGGTCATTTGGGCATTTGAACTTTTTCTCTCTTCGCGCAAAACTTTTTTGAGTATAAGACACTGGCTGCCACGTGTACTTTTACTCGCAGCCTTACCCTCCTGCATCTACGTTTTAAGTTACACGCATATGTTTTTACAAGGAAAAACCTTAATCTGTGAAGGTAATGAAGTTGAACAAGGAAAGTGTTACTGCTCACAAGATTCTTCTTTTGGTGTAGATGTATTGAAAAAAATTTGGCCGTCACGAAGTGCGGAGTGGGAAGCAATGGAAGCACGCGGCGGCTGCAAACAACTCATTTCCCACTTCGCGGAGCTTCATCACCAAATCTGGTGGTACCAAACTAACTTGAAAGCTACACACTCTTTTCAATCGCGACCGTGGCAATGGTTTTTAGATCTGCGACCAGTGTGGTTTTATGCACATTATGATGGTGACACCGAAGCAAATATATATGCACAAGGAAATCCAGTATTGTTTTGGTTCGGCGATGTCGCAGTCGTCGCATCAATTATTTACTGCATTGCATGCATCGCAAAGCGCAAAAAAACGTTTCCATTATTTTTTCTTCTTTTTGCGTACTTTATGGTTTGGCTACCCTGGCAACTTTCGCCCCGCATTATGTTTTTCTATCACTACACGCCGGCAGTGCCACTCCTAGCGATTATTCTTTCGTATTGGCTCGTTACTTTAAACAAAGCTTATCAAGAAAAACGAGGTTTAGATTGGGGTCTCATATTACTTCTCATCTCAGTACTACTCATTTTTATTTGTTTTGTAATTTTTTATCCGAACTGGACTGGAATTGAAGTTCCAACAAAGTTTGCTGATGCCGTCTATTTTGCTGTGCCAAGTTGGAAGTAGTTACTTTTTTTCTTGTTTCAAAATTTCAACCATCAGAGCAGCAACAAGGGCAATCACATCCACTTTACTTTTAGAAAAAGGAAAAGGAATTTTCTCTTCGCTCGGTAAAGCAAATTGTGAGGTCATTCCTACACATCGGAGTATGGGATCTAATTTCGAGTAATCGTTCTCTCTTTGTATGTAAGGTTGACCAAAAGTATGTGTATCAATAACTAAAAATAGAAGCGGCGTTCCCTCAGGATACTTTTCACCCTCGATCTCTATTTCATTCATGGTGGTTCTAAGTACAATTGCTTTCCTTTCTCTATCAATTGCAAAATATTCAGGAGAAAGTTTCCTCGGCGAGTTTTGGTCGTTAGGATCTGAATGAACCAGACCATACTGATCCATTAATTTAGGATCACCAACTCCTTGAATGTTTTGTGCGGCGAGCAAATATAAAGTCGCTAAAGAATGTTCCATGTATTCAGCTAATTCTGCTCGGGGAACTTCAGTGTCAGAATAAAGTGTAACGCCGGCAGCAACGATGTTTTCAATCCCTAAATCAACCGATATTACTAGATCCACGGGTTCTTTCTTTTCCGTAATTTCCATTAACATGTTTACTATGCGTGAATGATCTGGTGGCATTGCCAACAAATTATTCATGACACCTACCGCTTCGTTCCGAATAACTTCCTTTAAATATGCTTCAATTTCATGAAAGTTCGGACTTCCCTGATCATCTTGCAAATCACGTTGTGTATTGAGAGATTCTCCATTCTGATAGTGTCTTGTAACCAATTGTTTGACTACTTGGGTAAAAATAACTTCTTTTAGCGCGTAAATAATTTTTTTCTTCTCATGTTTTTTCAGCAACTCTTCTTTAGGCATTCCCTGAATCACTTCATTTTTTATGAGCTCTCTTTCTGCTCGATCCATGACATCTAGATCAGGTATGTCCCGCAAATCGTGATAATGTTCAGAACTCCATGTTCCTGGCATAAAATATATTTTATACTAAGAATCGTAAATCACGAATCTCAGAAATAACTTCTTGAATTAATTCTTTAAGTGTTTCTACGTCTTCATCCAATAAAGCAAAATGACGCCGCACAAATTTTCCATCGCGATCGGGTTCCACAAAATCAAACATCCCTTCTGTAATTGTGAGCGGAAAGGTGTGATCGAGGTGTGTAAGTAATTTATAAAACAGTAACTGCCGTTTATACGGCCCGCGAATATTTTCTGGTAATTGTAGTTCTCGCTCAGAAAATTCAGCCGTCGCAACTTTACCTTCGATCTCGTTGATTGTGCGCGCACGTCCGGTTTTGTAATCAATCACTCGTCCTAATTTTTTTTCAGCGTCAATGAGATCAATGCGATCAACTCTTCCTGTCAATGAAATATCTCCAAGCATTGCTTTACTCCAGTTGCCGCCAAAAAATCTTTCAATAAATACGGGATGTGGAACTTCCTTCATATCATATGCATAGTGCTGAATATACTGGGAGAGCATTTGTCGACCATACTCTAAGCGCAGTTCAAACTCATTTTCGGCCAACACTTCTCGTTTCAGCGCAGCTTCAAAAGTATCTAACACTAGATCTGCATCGGGGTATTTTTTGTTTTCTTCAAAGGAGCGAAACATTTTTTCCAGCGCTGTATGCACTGCAGTCCCAAATGCCATAAACGGCTCTTTGGCACGCGGAACTTTGAGTAAAACATTTTCGACAAAATCTTCCGGTGATCGTAAATACGTATTTAACGAAGAAACCGAGAGAGAAAAATCGCTCACTACTTTTTTAAAGAAAACTTCTTCGCTCTGGCCAACTAGGCGCGGCGGCGCTGGCTGAAGAAGCTTCTGTAAATGTTCATCAGAGTTATCTTGCAGTTCGGGTTTGTTGACGATTACTTTTAAGTTTTCGGGAATTTCTTCAATAAACATACTTCCGATGACTGCTTCGGGATAACTCACTGTAAAACGTTTTTTGGCACGCGTGAGAGCAACATAAAATAAACGCCGATCGTCATCGTCACGATCTTCTCGTGTGACATCTTGATGTTGGTGCTGCAAAATTCCCTCTGGTAACGGCAACTCCGTTGGCATCCGCGTATTTCCCCACTTGCCATCAATACACTTTGCCAGAAACACATACTCCCATTCCTGACCTTTTGCTTTATGTACAGTTGATAACGTCACTGTTTCTTCACTTTGTTTTACTTCTTCTGACGCAATCTGAATCCCATGTTGACGCATCACTTCGATCCTTTGTAAAAAACGTTGAAGATTCATTTGATGATCTTGCTGTGCAAAATTTTTCACTTCTCGAAAAAGGGCATTGATTTGATGTAAGAAAAGAATTTTTTCAGGCTGCGCCAGCACCCAATCTAAAAAACCCGATTCCGTCAGAATCGTTTCAAACCACAGTGGGAAAGGCAGCTCTGCATCTTGCTGCACCCACACTTGTAGTTTATTCATGAAGTCTTCGATTATGGCAAAATCTATCGCGGTAATCTGCTCACAAAACTGCAGTTTACTTAAGTTCACGTACCCTTTCGTGATGCGTTCAAACAGTGACATATTCGTCTTCCCTGCTGCACGTGCCACCGCAATCACAACTGCATGATCTAAATGTAACCACGGATAGCTCATCACTTCGAATAATTCATGTCCTTCAGTCGCAGTGCCAATGTCCGCAATCACTTTACACAACGTCAAAAACTGCAACACTACCTCGCTATGCAAAACATCGTTCCCGCCATCCACCGCGTAAGGAATTTGCCATTTACTTAAAGCCGTTTGCAGCTCAACCGCATCAGCATTATTGCGATACAACACCGCAACTTCACTTGGTTTGACACCTTTTTTAATTAGACTTTGGATTTCTTCAGCAATAAAAATTGTTTCGAGCGGAGAAGTTGCTGCTTTATACACCTGCACTTTCTCACCATCCGAGTGGATACTATGAAGCGGACCAGACTCACTGTGAATAATCTCTGCGGCAACGTCGTAGACTGCTTGTGGGCAACGATATCCAGTCTCCAATGTAATCACCGTCGCGGTGGAGTAACGCTCGATGAAGTTCATCGTGTTTTCTAGCGAGGCACCTTGAAAACGATAAATAGATTGGTGTGGATCACCAACCACAAAAATATTTGCGCGTTCTCCCCAAAAAGAAGCTAAGAGATCGACTACAGTGTTTTGAACTGTATTTGTATCTTGATACTCATCAACCAGAAAGTACGTTAGTTTTTCTTGATAGTCTAAAAGGAGTGACTCTTCTTTTTGAAATGCTTCTGTGACTAACGTGATCATGTCATCATAGTCGTAGCGCAGTCGCTTTTGGAGTTCTTCCTGATATTGGGTATAAATCAAAGCCAGTTCCTTTTGTTTTTCAAGAGCGCGTTGCCGTCGCAAAAGTTCGGTTTTTCTGAGATCAGCTTTTTGAGTTTCAAATTTTGCTTCTTCAGCAGCGACAAGAATGTCAAATTTTTTGACCGTGACGCCTTCGCGTTTTAAGTCCGAAATTGCTTTAATCACTGCTTTTAAGTAATGAAATGGCGAGTTCACTGTCCGCAGGGCTTTTAAACGAGGGCTTTGAAGAAGTTCTTCCATGAGCTCATAGCGCTCTAGATCGCTCAATACTTGACTCTCACGATTGATCGGAAAAAACTCAGGATAACTGCGAATCACTTCTTCACAAAATGCATGAAACGTCTGAACATGAACTGCATACGCCGTGGGGCCAATTAACTGAATCAAACGCTCGCGCATATTTTTTGCCGCAGACTCTGTAAACGTTAACGCCAAAATGTTGTATGGATTTGTGTCTGTCTTGCGCAAAATATTAGCAATGCGCGCAGCTAAAATCTGAGTCTTACCAGTTCCAGGACCCGCAAGCACCATCACCGGACCTTCCAGAGTATCTACCGCAATTTTTTGTTGAGAATTAAGCGCCGCATACGCGCTCTCAAACGCCGAAGAGGACTTGAGTGCCATGTCCTTATTTTACTTGCCAAGCACTGCAATCACCACCCCAATAATAATGGCAATCACGATAATGTTGGACAAACCAGCAATTGCTAAAAAACCTAAAATAGAGAGCAACCACAGTACAAAAAGTACTCCAGCTACTTCTCTAAAAGGAGTTGGGAGTAAACCAATTGCCGACACAATAATGAAGAAAATCAAGACATTAATCAATGTAATTGCCTGACCATTAATCGAAAATAACACCGCATTTGGAAAAGTAATTCCATTAATAT
The DNA here is from genome assembly GCA_003173865.1 of Minisyncoccota bacterium. GTDB lineage: Bacteria > Patescibacteriota > Microgenomatia > UBA1400 > PJMF01 > PJMF01. The sequence continues at coordinate 1,554 of PJMF01000032.1, read as the reverse complement.
GGAGATTTCCGGTTAACCAAAGAAGAACTAAAAGCACGAGAATAACTTCAAGCATAGATTCCTTTTTGTTTGATTGTAGTGTACCACTTTGTAAGAATGCGAGCAGTAAGAAGTGTGTAAGGAAAACTTTTTATTTGCGCGCTGGTTGCAGCATACTCACTCTATTCCCTTCCGTATCTCTGAAAGAAACCCACATGCCAATACCCGGAATATCTTGAGGTTCACCCAAAATTTGTCCGCCAGCCTTTTTCACCATTTCGATACTCGCATTCAAATCATCAACTGAAATAACGACTGAAGGTTCAGGAGAATCCTGTTTAAATGGATAAAACCCACCATTAATAGTACCTGGAGTCTGCACCATATTGTTTTGGTCAGTCTGCGCGGTATGAGCGACGACATAGTTGCCCATTGCTGGACCTGTATCATTCATCTCCCATCCAATCACATCTTGGTAAAATTGCGATACACGCTTCTGATCTTTATACGGCATCTCAAAATGAACCACTGGATTTTTTGTACTGTTTGACATAAATGAGCCTCCAATTGAGTAAACTTTTTATTTTTACTAAAACACATTAAAACATTTTTTTATAAAGAGATCAATTTTTGTTGAGATTGAAGAGTTGTGCAGTGAGAGGAAATTGCTCGGGACTACGACATCTCGAACTGGATAATAGCGCAGTGTGCGATGTGGTGCTCACGAAGTGTTGTTCAACTTCAACAAAGTTCGTGAACCAAACCACTATATTACAGATCTGTAGGGAAGACCGAGGTGGGTCCATTTTCCAGGACCGAACGGCTATCAACAAAAATGATTTGATCACTATACTTTTTCATTTCACCGGTCCCTTCAAGAATATCTTTGAACAGAGACATCTCAAATGAAAATACTTTTGTACATTCTCTATGCTTAAGCACAAAGGTCATTGCCTGTGTGGGAATAACAACCACAATGAAATAACCTTTTTTCAAGTGATCACATATCATCCATTCCGCAAAATCATCAGCTGATCCTGTGAACCATAGAGGTTTGGGGTTAGACCATATTTCTTTATAATGCGTGAAACCAAGTTCTTGCGCAACTCTCAGCGTCAACTTCATTTGATCCAATATTCCTAAAATAATTCCTTGTGCAACTGGGTTGTTTTTTCGCCACTTTCGTAATTCGGTCATGGTTAAGGAATCTTGGAGATATAGCTTTTCGGTAGTTCTTAATTCTGCGCGATACTGTCTCTTGGAAGAGATATCTCCCAAAGGTTGGCGGTCGTTCTTCTTGGACAAGGAGTCCCAAAAAGCTTCTTGGTACGGTTGATATAAAGGCAGGTTTTTTTCTGGCATCATGCTTTAGTTAAATGATAATATTTGAGCTATTATTATACAATAAAAATTTGAAGTAGGTCTCTATGTCGGGGCGACACGACTCGAACGTGCGACCTCCCCGCCCCGGCGGGGTATTCTAGCCATCTCGCTATCAATGTCGGGGCGACACGACTCGAACGTGCGACCTCACGCACCCCATGCGTGTATTCTAGCCATCTGAACTACGCCCCG
>PJMF01000007.1 GCA_003173865.1 Minisyncoccota bacterium | reverse complement strand
GGTAATGCATACGGAACAGAAAGAAGTGAGAGTCCGATATACACTAAAATACCAATCGTAATCATCAACAGTAACTGCCCACGCACCCAACTTCCAAGTTGAATTTCTAATGACTCCAAAAACTCGCGGGCAAGTAACAAATGGCGATTCTCGCGCGAAAACCACACTACTTTTTTATGTAAATTTGCTTCATCAATTAACATGTACGCAGCCATAACGAGGATGGTTAAGAAACCTAAGATGCCGTTAAAGGTTGAGGTTAAAATTGCATAAATAGTGCCAAATGAGTTATACATTTGAGACAAAAAGTCATTTATTTCAGACATTGTGAAGTGAAAGTTTCGGATATGCTCAGGAAGACTTGGCAAGTGCAGTGAGTTAATAAGATTTGGTACTTCAGCAAATAAGGGGGGAATGATTAAACTAAACGCAAACGCAATCACGGCAATCAACAGTAAGTACAACGTCAAAATACCAACCACACGCGGAAACTTTAGTTTCTTTTCTAACCACGTCACTCCTGGATTTAAAGCCGACATTAAAATAAATGCCAAAAAAACGGTGAAAACGATTTCTTGAACGTAGTACAGAAATACTAAACCTAAAATAAAAAGCACACCAAACACAATTGAGCTCGGAGAAATTGAAACGGAGTGATCACTACTAAAAAGTTTTCTCATGACTTACTTGATTCTCTATTTTCTGCTGAACCAAGTCAATCGCATTTTTCTGCCAACCGAGCGAACTCACATCAAACCAATGCACTTGATCATCCTTCTTCCACCATGTCAGTTGGCGTTTCGCGTATTGAAGTTCACGCAGTAACCACTTCTCTTGCATCTGTGTTTCACTCAACGTTCCGTGCAGGTATGCTTTAATTTCCTGATATCCTGTTGAAGTAAATGCGGGCATATTCCACTCAGCTGCTGAGTATTGAGCCATCAGCGTTTTTGTTTCTTCAATTGCTCCCATTTGAATCCGTGCAGTGATACGTTGCTGAATTTTCTGACGAATGTGCTCAAGCGAGTCCGTCAGTCCGATGGTCACAGGCTGTACGGTACTTCGAATACTACTCACGTGCTGACGACCATTCTGATGAGTAGCAAGCTCTGTCTCAACTTCGATAGCTCGAATAAGTCGCCGCGCGTTTTGCCTATCAGAGTTATTCATGTTCGCTAACCGAGCAGGATTGACTTGGTTCAACCACTGCTGCAGCGCTTCCACACTCATACTCTCTGCTATTTGGCGAAGCTCTTTATTCGGTGGGATAAATAACATTGGATCATCATTAAAAAGATGTTTATGATACAAACCAGTTCCTCCCACAAAAAACACTACGTAATGTTCAGCTTTGATATTGGCCAAAACACTTTTTACTAAATTGTGAAAATGTGCAACGGACCACTCTTGGTTAGGTCGAATCACGGAAACTCCGTGAAAAAACACATTGGGATACTCTAACTGATGATCCACAGGCAGATCCACACCGGTGCCAATTTCCATTCCTTTGTACACTTGCCGTGAATCAACAGAGATTACCTGTATTTGCGTGAAGTTTTTTTGGAGCACTTTAATTAATTGAAGTGCGAAAGCAGTCTTACCAGTTGCAGTTGGACCGATAATTGAAATATACGGGTGCATACGCGCTTAAACTATTTTGGGGCGAATCGACAAATTATCTTTATTAATAATTTGATCAAGTACTTCCCACCGTTTTTTCTTAACAGAGTGAGGAATATCATCTGGATAAATTCGCCAACTTGCTGTACCAGGTCGTGGAGAATAAATCGCTACAAAACCGACCTTCCAGTCCATTTCTTGAGCAAGTTGTACCGTTTCTTGAAACTCTGCATCTGTCTCACCAGCAAAGCCGACAATAATATCGGTACCAATCGTAATATCGGGATCTACCGCGCGCAGTTTATTCACCACTTCGACGTATCGTTCACGCGTATACCCCCGATTCATTCGATAAAGAACAGCATTACTCCCTGACTGCACTGGTAAATGTACAAACCGATCGATTTTTTTATTTTTGCCAATTTCGGCAATCAACTCATCATGAAAATCCCACGGATTACTCGTTAAAAAACGAATTTTTTCAATTTGTGGATAGGCAGAGATGGCTTGCAGTAACTTCACAAATGGTGGAGTACCTTCAGGAGTTAAGTACTGTGATTGGTTTTCGGGCAAATCATCTCGCGTAAAATCTTTGCGTTCCATCATTAACTTGCGAAAACCAATACCAACTTTTTCTAGTCCCCACGAATTTACATTTTGACCGAGTAAAGAAACTTCGCTGTACCCCTCGGCAACTAAACGTTCTACTTCTTCCATAATCGATTCAAAGCTGCGTGACTGCTCACGGCCACGCGAGTAGGGGACAATGCAGTATGTACAGAATGAGTTACAGCCTGCCGAAATTGGAATCCATGCGTGTTTTTTGCCTTCTGCAGTGAGAGAGTCTTTGCGGATGGCAGCCTGATTAAAGCCCACTTCGTTGATCGGTAAAATTTCGTCGACCATTGGTAACATGGCGTAAAGCTTATCGTTCCCGTGATGTGTCATGCAGCCCGTCAAGATAATTTTCGGTCGCCGTTTTCCTTGCTGATTGAAGTAGACCACAACGTTGTGCAAAAAGCCGCGCGCTTTATCTTCTGCCCGTTGGCGAATTGCACACGTATTCACTATCAACTCATCGCATGAGTGCCAATCTTTTGCTTCTAAATATCCCCGAGCTTCGTAATCACCTGCGACGCGTTCAGAGTCGCTTTTATTTGATTGGCAACCAAAAGTATGGATGTAGTACGTCTTTTTTAACCTTTTCATCTGGAGTATTTTACCAAATAATAAGTACTTTTGCCTGTGCCCTTCAGAAGGAAACTTTGTTAGAATAGATGCTCGAGCAGAGGTGACTCAGCGGAGAGAAAGTGGCGCGGTACCAGAGTGGTTAATGGCCGGGTCTGCAAAACCTTGGTTCGCGGGTTCGAATCCCGCCCGTGCCTCGTTTTTTACTTTTTTCTTTTCATTACAAATTTCGCTACATCCCTGAGTACATTCACTTCATTCTTGGAATCCTGAACACCTAATTTATCTAGAATTGCTAATGCTTTTTCAATCGAATCTTGGGCAATTTTTTCAACATACTGCAGAGCACCACTTGCTCGCATGATCTCGCGCACTCTTTCTAACTCACCGCTTTGCAACTCTCTACCACAGATATCCTCTAAAAATTCTTGATCGTCTTCACCGGAATGCCGATACGCGTACTGCATAAGTACCGTTTTTTTTCCTTCGCGAACATCATTGCCAACGGGCTTACCAGTTTCTTTACTATTTCCAAACACACCTAAGATATCATCTTGAAGTTGAAAAGCTCGACCGACATGCACTCCATACTCAGTCAGAAGGTGCGTCAGTTCATGGCGTTGCTGATCATTTTTTGCTCCAAGTAATATACCAATTTTTAACGGTGCGACAAATGTATAGTAGCCAGTGACTAACTCTAAACCTTTTAAGTATTCTGTCTCACTTGCGTTGCGTAATCGTTCATTATTCTGAAAGTAATGTATCTGCCAACCAGCAATCGTCTGCCAGTACATTAACTGATCAATCACGCTCAGAATTTCCAAAAGTTTTTCGGCCGAAAAATCTGCTGTTCTCACCAACTCAGTCACAAACGATGCCATCAGCACACCATCAATCTCTGCAAACGTACGACCATGGTGCTCATAATCCGACCACTTCAATTGACTAAAGTGCTCTTGATAAAACTGCCACAGCGTTGGTCCACCATATCGCAACTCATCACGATCAGCAATGTCATCCACATTTAAAATATATTTGTGAAAAAGCTCAACCGCAGCCGCGATTTTATAAATTGCTTTTTTTTCCCCACTAGCTAATTGATATGCAAGTACCACTAAAAGAGAACGAATGTACTTGCCGCCCCGCAGTGAAAATTCTTCAATGTGGGTAAGAGAGTCAAGCAAGTGAGGGGAGAGCGCAGTAGCCTCTTGTTTTTTTGATTTAAAATACGCCTCTAACTCGTGCTGAATTAAAGGCGTATGTGTTTTTACAAAAAATTGCAGTTGATCATCCATACAATCTTACTTTAACGCTTTGATTTCAAATGGAGTACCACCTAAAGGATAATCAAAACGGACAGCGGCAGTTTTTTCAGTCATGTGGTGCACACGTAAAAATAACTCAATAAATGGATCGTCAAACCCAGAAGAACCTGCGTTGACCGCTAAGACACCACGATCAACTGTAAATCCTCCCACGGCCATCACACCCAGCATACTGACTCCATTTAGAATCACTTGGACCTTTTGACCCATCTTGAAGTTCTTAATATCTGATTTACGCATGGTGGTCTTAATGTTGCCGAAGCCATCTGTCCATGCCACGAGGTTGTGAGGGATATTTGGAATGTCTTCTACTTTAAGCTCCGTGCTTAACATCGAGCGATCACCATTAATTAAGCGTGCAACTGCTTCTGGGAAGAAGTCCCTTGAGCGAAATTGGGAACCCTTATTTGGGGAATTAATTTCACGAAACTCAACAATTCTGTCTTTAACAAAACCAAACGCGTACTCGGAGTTGACGTTGACAATCTCGACGCCATTATCAAGGCGAGCGTACTTGATACCTTCATCGACATTTTCTTTCTTGGCTTTGTTTTTGTCACGGCGAGGCGCCGCATTGCCATAAATCATCATTTTTTCAGCAGATGGGGCAAAGGCATACTGTGCTGTCACAAATCCAATTGCCATTGTATCGAGTGGGGGAACAGACGTTTGGTGGATTCTCACGGAGTCGGGGTCGTCAAGTTGGTAGTGGAGACTTTGGATGATTTCACCAAACTCCAGGCCACTTGGGGCGTAATCTAGTACTACGTGAAGGAACTTTTTTCCTTGCATCGTACCTCCTTATGAAGTCGCTCCTGCCTCGGCTCATTGCTCCGGTCAGCGCTCTTTCATCACAAGCGGAAATTATACAATGCTCATCTCCACATTTGCCACAACCAGCTTGGGACTATGATCTACTCGGAAGTACTGTATAATAGGGCTTAGTATTTATAGCGTTCGCGCTCGCTGTCTTCCCTTCGTAAGAATGTGTCGATATGTAGTGTAGAACAGGGCAAATGCAGTTCGTTTTGTCTTCAGCAGGTGATGATCTCATCCGTTCGATGTCCGCAAACTCCGTTCGCATTGCCTCTTTTCTTTTGAAATGAGGTGAGTATTTTTATGGATCAACAAAATCAAGGAATGAACTCACAGAATAACCAAACTGTGAATCCACGAAAGCTCTTTGTTGGCAATTTGAGTTGGAACTTAACTTCCGAGGATTTGCGCCAGCTTTTTGCTGAGTTTGGAACCGTTGAAGACGCTATCGTGTTAAGCGATAAGTTTTCCGGTCGTTCTAAAGGATTTGGATTTGTGACCATGTCAACTGACGAGGAAGCTCAAGCCGCTATTGATGGCTTGAACGAGAAGGAAGTTGACGGCCGCAACATCGTTGTTAACGTTGCACAGCCTCCTCGCCCACGCGAAGAGCGCAGAAGTGGCGGATACAACGACCGTCGTGGTGGTGGTTACAGAGGTGGAGATCGAGGTGGTGACCGAGGAGGTTACAACCGCGGACCACGTCGCGATTACTAATCGCATCTACTCCGTAGAGTAACAAAACCCAAAAAGCCTCCTTTATTCATAAAGGGGGCTTTTTTTGCACCAAACCTGATCTAGTGTATAATCCCCACCATGCCTAAAAAATCAACGCAAAAAACCACTCCTCAAAAAGCCCAAGAAGAGTCACTCATTATCGAAAACTCAAAAGTCACGGTGACACTGCCGTGGTCAAGTGTCGAGCCAGCGTACAACAAAGTCCTCAACAAAGCCGCGCAACATGTCAAAGCAGATGGATTCCGCAAAGGAAAAGTTCCACCGGCAATGGCCGAAAAAATGATTTCTCAACAAGCTTTGTTCGAAGAGACCCTCCAGCAAGTACTTCCCCCAGCATACAGCAAAGTGATCCAGGACTTGAAGAAATTACCTATCACGCGTCCAGAAATCGAGCCCGTAGAGATGGAAAAGGGCAAAGATTGGGTACTGAATGTGTACTTTGCTGAGCAGCAACCAGTTGAACTTGGCAAGTATCAAGCCGAAGTCAAAGCTGTCTTGAAAGACGCCGAGAAGGAAGTTAAAGAACTCGAAACCAAACTGAAAGCTGAAAAAAAAGAAATCACTGAACATCAAAAAGAGGATATTCAGCTCAAACATGTATTTCAAAAATTAATTGCTTCCATCAAACCGAAGGTACAGGAACTGCTGGTACGAGAGGAAGTGAACCGTCAAGTTCAGACCCTAGTGGATCAACTGCGCCAGTTGAACTTAAAAGTTGAAGACTATCTCAAGTCTCGTCAAATGACCGGTCAACAGCTTCAGCAAGAGTATGCAGCAAGTGCGTTGACCAGCCTCCAACTTGAATTCATCCTGGCTGAAATAGCCAAAGACTTGAAGCTGACCGTTGTAGACAAAGAGATTGAAGAAACGCTCGACAAGATTGCAGATGGCAAGCTCCCTGTCCAGCAAAAACAGAATCCAGATTACAGAAGCTATATTTTCAGCACGCTTCTCAAGCAAAAAGTGGTCAAACACCTTCTTGCCCTCTAAATTCCCTCCTGACTTTTTGCTGATCTGGGGTATACTAACTTTGTTTGACTTCTCGATAGTAGAGTCCTATAATACAAAAGGGATCGCTAGAGGAGTTTATTTGCGTACATGAACAATTCTTTACAATCACACAGCTCCAGACCACAAGCTAGCCAAGGCGTTAATCCTTTTGCTCGAGCTTTAGCTGAAGCACGAGGCAATCAAGGCCTTTCTGGTGAACAGTCTGAGTTTGCACCGCGCAACCCGAATCTCTCAACTTCTCAAAATCTACAAAGCCTCGAAGAACAGCAACGCCTCCAAATTGAACAACAAAAACGTGAACGTCTCCGTCAGCAACTCCATCGTCAAGTGAATCCGGTCGAGGCTCGTGATGTCTTTAACGCTCAAGAAGAGCGTATTAAAAAAGAAATTGATAATATTCGCCACGAACTGAAGTTACTGAGCCAAGAAGTTGCAGCGTTTAATCAAGATATTGAGATCAGTATTATGTCAAACGTTGCTGACCCCGGTCTTGATGGAAAGTACTATCTCACTTTCTTCCAAAAACTGCGTGAGTTTATCATGCTCCTGCGTGCCAAAATCCACAGCGCTCGCACCTGGTCTACTGCTATGAACAGCAAGAAAAAGAAAAAAGGCAAAAAAGGCATGGAAATTGCTGGACAACAATACGAACAAACCAAAACTGTGTACGATCATATGCACCATGAACGATCGAATGCTTACTCTGGTAGCTAATGAATAACGCTCTCAAACTTATCTCAATCAACATCGAAGGAAGTAAACACTTAACCGAAGTGACTGCATTTGTGCGCGAGCAGCGCCCTGATGTCGTGTGTCTCCAAGAAGTATTTGAGAGTGATTTCCCGCAAATAAAAACTCAGCTTCAGATGGAAGGAACTTGGGTTCCGATAGCCTACGTAAAACAAAACAGACCAGGCAATAATGGTGATTTTGAAAAATGGGGCATTGCAATTTTAAGCCGTTTGCCTTTAAACGATGTACTGTTCGAGTACTATTTTCGCTTTGGTAATGAAGACACACCACATCATGTTTTGCATGTGCATAACTCACTCAGCCGTGCCATTCTTTGGGGAAAAGTTACGAAAGACGGACAGCAATTTACTGTTGCGACAACCCATTTTACGTGGGCGCTCGGCATGGAAGCGACTGATGAGCAAAAACGTGATCTTATCTCATTGAAAAAAGTTCTCACCCAAATTCCGGAAATTATTTTATGCGGTGACTTTAACGCGCCACGAGGTGGTGCAGTATTCACCGAATTAAGTCAGATGTATCAAGATAATATTCCTGCTGACATTACTACCACCATTGACCAAAATCTCCACAAGGTGAAGGGAATTCAGTACGTCGTCGATGTCCTTTTTACTTCTGCAGAGTATCAAGTTAAAAATGTGCAAGTTGTCTGTGATGTTAGCGATCACTGCGCCGTGGTTGGGGAGATTGAGAGAGTAAAACCACTCCTATAAAAAGCGGAATAAAAGCCAGTTCCGGATTGCGTTTTTGTGACATAAACTGTACCTTAACCAGATAAATTACTGTAATTATATCAAATTACTTCAATTTCGGCATCTTATGAGTACAACCCTCTACAAATTAAAGAATGATCAATATCGAAAAGCAAGGGGAGGGACATCAAAATTTTTGACATTGTATTATAAGGACTGCCCTCAACCACTTCTTTTATATCAAAAAGATGGCGGTGGTATCTTGAAACGATTGTATGTAGATAGAATTTTGGCTGTCGATCAGGGAATAGACCCCCACTCTGCACTTCTGATATGCCCGCAGTGTCACAAGCATATAGGTACAGCATACATTTACGAAAAAGAAAATAGACCGGCGTTTTTACTCAAACGGGGAACATTACGAAAGAAAGTCACCAATCCTATTTTTCCAGGGAAAGTTCTTTCTTCCAAACACAACTAACCGCCTCATCAGTTTATAAAAAAGTATGAACAAGTTTATTGAAAGCTATACTGAATAACCAGTTATTCCAGAGTTGGACAAAAGTCATTATCGTCAGATGTGACCGCGAAGGGACTCGAACCCCTGGCCTCCACAATGTCAATGTGGCGCTCTAACCAACTGAGCTACGCGG
>PJMF01000008.1 GCA_003173865.1 Minisyncoccota bacterium | reverse complement strand
TGCTTAAGGCACACCGCCAGCGTTCATCCTGAGCCAGGATCAAACTCTCAAAAAAAGTTTGAGTTTTGGCTCAATTTACTTATTCAAAAAAATTAACGGATTGTACTTACCATCAATGATGGTAGACAATCCTTCGATGTTCTACCACCATGTTTGTTTCAGATGATTTTTTGTTAAAAAATCATTGTTCTCTGCTGTATTGCTATATACAGCCAGAGGTCTTCACTTGTCAAAGAACGTAAAAAAACAACCTAAATCGCCGGTTGGCAACCTGAATTGAATCTTTAGACTTGGAAAAACAGTTTCCTGGCGAACCTCGCCGGACTTGTTTTCTTGAGGGAGTAGTATGTTACCAAAAACCTGAAGAATGTCAAAGGTGAAAATGGGATGAGGCCTTGTTATACTCCATAATAGAGAAAAAAATATTGATTTATAGTGAAGAAGGACCATATGGTATCTTTTACAGAACTAAGAGATCAAGTCGAGCAAATTGTTGCTGGAGATTTGGCAGAAGAGGTACAATTAAGATATAACAAATACGCTGAACGTCATCTTGTTGAACAACAATTGATAGAAAATTCCTTTGATACGATCTCTAATCGGGCACTGGATCTTCTTAGAAACTCCCAGGAAGTAGTAGATCAAGATCAGGAAGCAGATCAGGATATGCTCGAAATTGTTCGTATTGTTTTTGCACTCTCTTTGCTTTACACAGAAGAAAGTGATGCTCAGGAGAAAAGTTCTTTGGCAATGAAGGTTACAAGAATTCTAAAGAAGCTTAAAACTCACGACATCTTGGGTCGAAATCGTTCCCTAGTTCACTTAACTGAGCTGTTCACAGCCCAAAATCCATTTGTGGGTGGGAAATAAATATCGGAAATTGAAACTTATGTCTAGTGAAACTATTACAAAACACGAGCACAGATCAGCTGTAGAAATTTGGGTGGAGGAAGCACATTTTACTCCTGAGCAAGCAATGATTTGGTTGGCGAAGTACATGCGTAGCTTTGTTGAGTTGCAACGTGGGAGGAGTACTAATGGGAATCATCTCTTGACTGTGGAGGGACGTATAAATCAATTACAAGGCTTTAAACAGCTAGCACAGATTCAGAAAATGATCGTTGATTTCTATATGCTCCCTGCTAGTCAGGCTGCTGAACTAAAATCAATAAGACCTGAAGAGATTGATTTTTTTAAAGAGTATCACAAGAAAGTGATTGCTGATCGAGAGTTAGACTTAAAGAAAGTTATTGCTCAGACACTACAAGATCCTGATTCAGAGAATTTCTCGTTTGATTTGCCCGATTCAATGCCTAATGTCTCTTTTGAAAATCCGATGACAAAGGCATTGATTCGCTATTTTCTTCACGATACACAACATTTTATTCCCTTTTTAAATCCTGAAGGTCTTTATTCTATTACTTCGGGGTTGTTGTCAGATTTAGAGTCTGGAGATATTGCTGATACTGAGAATCTTGATGGAAAGCAGACATTGGCAGACTATCTCTACTCTAATCGAGAGACTGTAAAAAATATTAGAAATGTTTTAGAAAAATTTGAAATTTTCCTTTCTCGTTTTAATTTAGAAAAAGGAGAAGCCATACCAGGGAGTGAATCTGTGCAGTCGGTACTTACGTATTTAACGAGTTTAATGTCAGAAACAAATTCTCGGTCTGCTTTGATGTCTAAAAGGGGAAGAGTTTCAGATGTACAAGAATTACCAGTCAAGATCTCGTCTCATCTCACTGATCAACTCTACGAACAGCTTGCGGCTTATGAATCTCACTTTGATGTGTGGTTACTAATCAGAGTGTTTTTCAATTTGCTTTCAAATGCACGTAAAGCCATGGCTACTACAGTCCTTGATAAGGATATGCTGAGTTCTCTCGTTGTGGAAATGAATTGCGATATCAATCTTCAATCCCAAGGAGAACAGTATTTTCTTATTATATCAATCACCGATAAGGGTCCTGGTTTCCCACTTAGGAGACGATTCTCAGATACAATGTTGAATTCGTTGGTAAAGATGAAAACTGTTGCGGGTGGAAAACACTACTTTCCTTACTTCCCCAAACTTGGTCGTACGAAGTGGAACGTTCAAGAATCTGAGAATTTGGAAAATAAAGTAGATATTCCTGGTGAAGGAATTGGATTGGTCGAGCTTAGAGCCTATATCAAAGAGTTTGGTGGAGATATGAAAATGGGAACATTGGTTGGCGGAGGTGCCGTGACCGAAATTATAATTCCCTTGTTTGAATCACAAACCGAGGATCATTCCACCACCTAAACAAACAAACTCTTTTGGTGCCTTTACATAAAACACCGCCGACTGTCCCTCAGCAATGCCACGCATAGCTTCATCGAAGATGACTCGCAGATGGCTATTAGTTTTTTCAATGGTGCAGTGCAACAATTGACCCGTGTGACGGATGCGTACGAAGAGTTCAGTCTCACTTTCTAATGCTGCTTCATTATTAATCAAATGTAATTCATTAACAAAAAATTCCTTTTGAAACGTCTCTCTGCCGAATCCGACAACAAGCTCATTGCGCTCAGGATTTTTCTTAATCACATAAAAAGGCGGAATATTGTGTTTATCAATCGTGGTGCCATCGCTTTGATTAATTAAAGTGCGCGGAAAAATGGTAAATCCGTGACGCTGACCGACGGTATAAAACCACAGGCCTTGATGTACCCCAATAATGTTGCCCTGCATATCTACAACTGGACCAGGATTTTCGCCAAGTCGATCCTTTAAGAACTGATGCACATTAATATCTCCAATAAAGCAAATGCCCACAGAGTCCTTTTTATTTGCCACACTTAGATGTCGTTTTTTAGCTTCCTCACGAACTTTAGTTTTAGTCAGATGGCCAATCGGAAATAAAGTATGTTTGAGCTGTTCTGCGCACAATCGATACAAGAAATAGGTTTGATCTTTGTGTTCATCTTTGCTCGTAAGTAAGTGCTGATGGTCAGTTTGTGCATAGTGGCCAGTCCCAACGTAGTCAAAACCATTTGCCATCGCCCAGTCATAAAAAAGCCCAAACTTAATTTCTTTATTACACATGACATCAGGGTTTGGCGTTCGACCTTGTTGATACTCAGTAAAAAAATACTCAACAACTTTATCTTTATACGCCTGCTTAAAATCAAGTACTTGAAATGGAATTCCCAGCTGTAACGCAACGGCAAGTGCATCTTTGCGATCTTCTTCAGTGCGACAGCCTGGTGCGCGCCAGCACTCCAAGTAAATGCCAGTAACGTCGTATCCTTGCTCTTTGAGAAGGTGGGCGCTCAGTGATGAATCCACCCCACCCGACATGCCGAGAGCGACTTTCTTTTTCATAATTTTTGCCATGGAATGGTAGTTAATAAATAAAGAACATTCTGGTGTTCTGCACCATACACAGAAGTGTCCTTTTTGCCCGCGTAATAATTTTTTGAGTCGATGAGAAAAAATCCATCTGGAGACAGTGAGTGCGTTGTTTCATCCATGATGCGAGTTTCTACTTTAGTTTGATAATGACAAATCCTGCAGCAGACTAAAAACTCAAATTTATGGTCTAAACTTGTGTTTGTATAGTTTTCCATAAAAATGTGCTCCAAGGTTTGGATGACATCTTTATAAACTGGAAGTAAATCTGAAGGAATTTCGCGCGAATAAAATAATGATTCGCCAATAATGCAGTGAGTATAAAAATAAATAAGCATGCTCAATTCATCAGGTTTTGTTGGATCTAAATGCTTTTGAGCAATGGAGAGTAAGGAAGGAACATCAAATGGCAAGTTAGTCCATAAAATTCGATGAACAAGATAAATAAATGTGACTGCAAAGGTGGAAAGTGTTGCGACAGCACGTTGATCTTTGAACAAATTTCGCTCAAAAGAAGTTATTAAACTTTCTGGAAGGAGATCTTTTGCAGAAGCAGTGTAATCCTTCTCATAAAGAGTTCTGGCATACAGTGTTTGGAGAAGAATGTCATGATACTTTAAGAGTTCAAGAAATTGTTCTAATTTATTTTTTCTTTCTGGAGTGAATTTTTTTAAAATCTCTTCTTTTATCGTGTAAGGCTCTTGTAAAAATCCTTTCCTTAAAAAAGATTTTTGAAATTTTTTTATTTCATTACCACACATCTTACCATTTGACCAAAGATATAAACGCGTCATGAAATGGAATTCCTTTTCATGCAGTTGAGATTTGTTTTGTTGATAGAAAAGGAAAATTTCTTCAGCAAACATGGAGTTAGAAGAGAATAATGTTTTCATATCGTGAGCTCTGTAATTGGAACTGTGCATATTTTTTTTACTTTTTCGTACTTCTCATTTGGTATTTTTGGAGCTATCGCATAGAGAGAAAAATGGTTCTCTTTGCATCCGAAAAAAAAGGCGAAGCCATCTTCATTCACTTCTGCAGCTGAAAGTAAAATTGGTTCTTCAATCATTTTTGCAATTTGTCCAAACTGAAACTTGTATTCGAGATATCCAGTTTTATTAACAACACCAAACAGATTTCGTGATTTACCAAAGGAAAAATGCTGAATGTTTTTTTGTAGTCGAAACTCATTTATTTTTACGTAATCACAAAACGCTCCAAACGAGCAATGCTTTGCGATATTATCAATGTGTTTCGTAGCCTTAAAGCGAGAGATAAAAACATCCCCTTTGACGGTACCAAGCATTCTTCCAATTACTTTATGATCTTGAAAAAAATCAATGGTGTAGACGTCCCAACCATCTTGCAAGTAATTTTGAAATGTGGATTTTTTCGCTAAGAGATCGTAATGAAGTGTAGTCATTTGTTCTTCATAAAAAAGAATCCATTCATCGAACTCTGACTCAGGAAGAACTCGAATTTCCCAATTGATATTATTTTCATTTGCAATCTGTTGATAATTTTTGAGTTGCTTTCGCAGTCCTTTACTTCGTATATATTTCCACGTAGGAACATGAGGATCAATTTCAGAGAACCACCAGCTGATCTTTTCTGGACGTTGAATATGTAGTGGTGTTAAATCAAGTGTATTCATTTTGAGTATGCAAGTAAATTAAACTCGCCGATTTTATTTATTTCTGAGATGTACTTTTCTTTATTTAAAGTAAAAAAACTCGGAAGTAATGGTTGAAAGTCGAAATTCAGTGGTACTGCTTTGTCCACATCCTCCACTGCTATCTTCCCGTAATAAAGAGGTGTGATGTCAAAATCATGTGTGTTTAGCCAATCCCACACGTCGACCATTCCCTGTAAGTAGACCAAATCTTTTGTAAAACCTCCTGGAAAGGAAGTATCTTCTAAGCCACGTTTGGCACGAAATGTAATGATCCAACGACGTTCAGGATCTTGAACATATGTACCCAAAAACTTCCATACTTCTGCAAAAGAATGATCTTGTGCGAACGTAATGGCAAGATAACGAATGGCAGCGATAAAAGCAGATTTAAAGCTATGGGGAATTAACGCATGAAGAACAGCAAGACCTTCTTCAGTGACCAAGTGGTCACCAAATCCGTATTGTTTTTTTTTCTTGAACCAAGGTTGTTTCTCATAATTGATGCGGCGAAGAGCGTGTGTGCCAATTTCATGATAGATCATGCCGATCAGCCCCTCATCTCTGAAATCTACCGGTAGTCGCAGCTTAATTGCATTGGTAGTAATCGATGCTCTTGAAATAAAAGAAGATGACCATAAAATATCGAAACGTTTTTCTAAGTTATGAATCTCTAAAAAAGTTTGCACTTTTTGAGTAACCCCATGTTGATCAACTTTATTTCCTTCCATCATAAAAAGATCTTGTTCGTTTCGACTAAAATAGCTTTTTTCTAAAATTGCTTCAGCGATGTCAACATATTTCTTTTGCGGAGATCCGTACTTTGTAAGATCTTGCACAGTAATTTTTTCTTCGTAAAGAAACTGCGGGTTATATGTTTCATCCGCAAAAAACTTTTCTTTTTCCGCAAGTAAATTAGTGGGAGAAAGTTTTTGCAGAAGACTCATGCCTCAATCTCCCCAATCAAAAATCCTTGTAGGTCACGACGACCAAGTTCAACTTTGTGTGCAGTTTTATTTAGACGTTTACTTACAATCATACCTGTAGTAATGACGAGATTTTTTAATTTAAAACTCACTTCAACCACTGGCAATTTCCCCTCAATTCCTTCTTGTTGACGCCAAAGTAAATCTTCCAAATCAACGAGGCCAAGCTCTTCAGCAAGTGCCTCACTAATCACGGAACGTGAGCGGCCAGTGTTCGACATCGCTTGGATGGTATGTGGTTTTTTATGATCATCCATAACGCCAATTGTTGGCCGATTGGAGATAATCAGCAAACCTTCCTCAGCTTTGATTTTGTCGGCAAAACTTTCGGCAAAAAGCGCCTGCGCAATTTTGACGCCATGAACGGCGTCCCGTACTTCTAAACCTTCAACTCTATCTATTCTTTTTTTCAGTCCCGCACGATTCGCTAACTGAATAGAAAGCCCCGGAAAACCATTGAGTTCGACAATAATGGGACCTCGTTCTTCATGGACAAACATGTCGGCACCCATAAAGGTATACCCTGCCACATTGGCAGCTTCCACGGCGGTTTCGAGCACTTTTTTCCAATGAGGAATAATGATGCCATTTACTTTACGTTTCGAGTAAGGAAAACGGCTAATGCGTTCTGCCTTCCCTCGTAATCCATATGTCGTGACACCGGTCGCTAAATCAATACCTAATCCAAGGGCTCCTTTATCTAAGTTTGCTCGACCGTGCGACTCGCGCGTTGGCAAGCGAATCATGGCCATTACCGGAACAGAATTAAACACAATGACCCGAATATCTGGTGTGCCTCGATATGAATACTTTGCCAACTTCGGATGTGAGACGATCATTTCTTCAATCAGCGCTTTATGATCACTCCCCCACGTACTAAACTCACCGTCCAAGATGTTGCGTGTGTGCAGTTTTAAATCCTGTTCACTCACTTCTTCCCCATCTGAGTCTACCCATGTTTTTTGGTCAGGAATTTTTTTCGTGATGACCCAAATACCTTTTCCTGCGCTACCACTGGCAGGCTTAATGACAAAAGGAACGGGAATATTTTCCCAGATTACTTGGTCGAGCTGATCGACGTGATCAAAAATTTGGTAAATGGCAGCAGTAGGAAGATGATGCTCTTCAAGTAACTTTTTAGTACGCAGCTTAGAAAATCCGTAACGCTTTGCAGAAGAAGGATTGAGGCTCGTATATCTGTACCGAGCATTCATCCCCAGAATATGTGATGGTTTGGTTGCCATATTACTCTTCGATAATTGGTCTAAAACGCAACCACTCGGTCACTCTCAAACCAACAAACCGACCCACCAAGATGTTAAACACAAATGTGAAAAGAATAAGTAACTCTGGCTGTAGAAGTGCCAATTTTTGCATGAACTCCCATCGTAGAAAGAAACCAGAAACAAAAGCTAAAGCGATTGTCTCGAGAGCAAGTGCAAATGCATCGGCTGGCTTCGTGCTTGTCTGTGCGTCCAAAAAATTCTCAGATAGTAAAACTAAAATCAAAATTGGGAAAATATTGATTGTCATGAGACTTGCTAAATTCAAGAACGGTGCCAAGAGCAAAACGAATAAAATACTCATCGAGATCATCCACAAGAGTAGTGCAGTTCTCGGTAAATACGAAAGATGAAGCACTTTTAAAATGCGTTTCGAGAACACTGCAACCGAGATAATTGCTAAGAAAATAATCATACCGACTACCGGGCCTGTTGAAACTAAAGCCACAGAGAGCACTGCGGGAATATAAATTCCAAAACCACGTAAACCAATAATATGCCGAGATGCAGCAATAATAGAAGCAATCAAGGGGAAAAGCAGCACTAACACGATAATATTGGGTGGGACGCCTTGGCGGATAGAAGATCTGATAGCATGGGCCAAAAAGTTGTACCAACTTAGGGGAGCAATGGGATTCTGGTCTAGATACGAAAGGAGACGATCTTTTTGGGTGCCTTCAGTATCCGTAATATCCTGGTCTTTCTTTTCTTGAATTTTTTGAATGATGCTGGCGGATGGACTTGATTGGTTAGCCTCTGCAGTGGCAGCTGGGGCGACGACTGTAGATGAAGTGGCAATCAGTGGTAAAGCAACTTTTGCAGCCGAACTACTGGCAGTCTTGGCGGAAACAGGAGAAACCACCACAAAAAAAGCAAACAAAATGATTGGCGCAGGAATCCATTTTTTCATGGGTGTATTATACCAGGCTTCTCCGTTCACTCGCGGTGCATCAAAGACCCGTTAATCCAGTGAACGGAGAAGCGTGTAGGAGAATTTAGAACAAAAACTCGATCAGGGACTGGATGAGACTAATGGCAAATGAGGTGAACAGCAAGCTGAGAAGCCAATTCAGCTTGAGGCCCAATAAGTTAACGAGGTCAATATGAAACCCGGGAACTATCAAGATGGTGAGCCAGAGGATCAAAACATTGACGACCCAGGCAAAGAGCCCCAAAGTAATGATATTGATTGGCAAAAACAATATTTGCAAAATAGGCCTGACGATTTTCTGGAGGAGCGTAAGGACGATGCTTGCCACAACTAAAGTGGCAAAGTTGCCATAACTCACCGAAGGAAGCAAAAAAGCTAAGATTGCTAAAGACAGTAAGGTGACGATGATTGGTTTCAAAATACCCATAACATTAGTTAAACATATTCTTGTTCCGAAGTCTTGTGTGTTGTTGTTTAGAAAATCGATGTGCTTCATCCCGTAGCTGCTGAAGGATGGTAAGCGCTGGATGCCCTTCTTCGAGTGCGAGCTCGTGGTACTTAAGGTTTACCAAAGAAATTAATTCCTCGTTTTTGTCACGCTCTGGTAAGAGTGGAATAATAATGCGGTCAGGTTTTTTCGCAATCGAGATGACGGGAACGCTCCACTGCCAAACTTTTAGAACGGCGCGCAGCTGTCCTTTCCCACCATCAATCAAGAGAAGGCTAGGCACTCCCCACTCGAGATGATTTTGTCGACGGATGACTGCCTCTTGGAGCATGGCAAAGTCATTGGGAGTTTGCGGAGTTTTAATATTAAACAATCGATAATCTTTTTTATCTGGAGCTCCATCGGTAAAACTGACGAGAGCTACAGTTGCATTGGTGCCTTGAATGTTACTGACATCGTAGCACTCAATCTTTTTGAGTGGATAGTTTTTGGGCAAAGCAAAATGAGTTGTCAGAATACGGCGTAAATAAATGATTCCTTCTTCGCGGAGCGATTCTTTCAATTTTGGTAACTGCATCTGTAGATCAGGTTTGAGCTTGTATGACTTTTCTGTTACCGCTTTAATTAATTGAACTTTATCTCTCAGTTCAGCGGCATACTCGTAATTTTCTTGGGCAGCAGCTTCTTTCATTTCGTTTTCGATTTCCTTCACTACATTTTTTTTCTTGCCTTTCAAAAACATGACTAATTGTTGAATGTTTTCCTGATACTGTTCTGGAGAAACTTCGCCGACACACACTCCGGGACAAAGATCTAAGTGATAATAAAAACACGGTGAGTTCTTCCCGCTTGTTGAACCGTTACACCACGGAAAGATGCGTCGCGCAATTTGTAGTACTTCATTTAATTGAAAAGCACTCGGAAACGGCCCCAACACCATACCTTTCAGTTGACCTTTTTCTATTTCTTTTTTGCGAATCGTCAAAACTTTAGGAAAGATGTCTTCTGTAATGTGAATATACAGTGGCGATTTGTCATCTTTTAAAAGAATGTTGAAAGGAGGTTGATGAGTACGAATGAGTTCTGCTTCGACGAGTAAAGCTTCAAGCTCGCTCTCAAGGATTTGGTGCTTTAGTTTTTTTGCGGCAAAGACGAGTCGGCGCGTCTTCCCAAATGTTTGTTGCCACTGCTTATACGAGGCGATTCGGTTTTTGATATTTTTGGCTTTGCCAACATAGAGGACGTTATCGTTTTCGTCGAGAAACCAATATACTCCCGGCGATGAGGGCAATGATGACCACACATCCGACCAAGATAATTGGAGCGATGGGGTTTTCGATAATTTCCGTGAAGATGAAACCGGCGGTGAGGTCATGACTTGATGATAGGCTACCTATCTTTGCTGTCAAGTGAAACGCGATGTTCGAGATTGGTTTGTGTGTTTTGATAGAAAAGGTCAGTGTTTTGGTTTGGAATGGCAAGAGATAATCAACTTTATCTGGGGCGTGTATGACTTCAACATTGTCTTCATCAGTGGTGAGTTGAATTGGTAAGTTGTACCAAGCTTGGCCAGTCTTATTGACGATGACCATTTGATAATTTTCTTGATATGGCCAAAGAAGAGATGGCACTTTAATGAATTGAAGTGATAAATCTAGTGGAATTGGAGGAGCTTCACTGCCAAACTTCACATCTACATCTTTCGTGTTTTCGTTACTGCGTTTGTAGGAGCCCGCTGCAAAGGGAGTTGTACTGGAAGTTCCATTCATTGCGAACACAAAATGATTAAAATCAAATTGATCAAAGTAATTAATTCCACCGGTTGTGTTGCCCCATGTGGGATCAACAGGAACCCATCTTTGGGTGGATTGATCGTAATACTCAGGCCAAGCATGTAAGACGTCTTCAATTAAGCTAAGTGGCCGCAGCCTGCTATTTACGGTGTAGGCAAAGCCCGTCACTCTCCGAGCAGGAATTCCAGCTGCGCGAGCGATCGCAATAAAAAGATCGGTGAATTCTTGACAGTTTGCATTACTTGGTGCATTGAGTGCGCCAATTGCTCCGAGGCGATTCGAAGTTACGGTGGTGATGTCGTAGTTGTACTTGAGGTGTGTGACAACGTAGTCGTAAATATCTTTCGGCGTGTGATACTGTTTGGCAAGTTGTTGAATTCGCACATCATTGCTTTCCCAATACGACTGTGCCTTCGTCAAGTCGGTGTGAGGAACTTCTGTTTGAGGATTATCAAGAAAATCCAAAAAAATACTTGCTTTGCCAGTTAAGTTAACGTCTAAGTTTTTTTCGGCAGCAATTTCATACGTGGCAATCCAGTTGCCATCTGCATCGCGAGTCATTTCTTTTGGTGGTGGATCAAGTGATTGATAAAAAACTTTTTGTTGTTGAGTATCTGGCGGTAAGGCAATTTGCATAATGCCTGTATTGCCAGTGGAGTTTTCTAAGTTGTACTTCAGCGCAAAGTCAAAGTTTTGTTTTTGCCCAAACAATGCTGAAATACTTTGACTTCCTACTTTAGTAAACTCCAGCGTCAAGAGAGACGAATCTGATGTGAGAGATGTCTGCAAGGGGCTCATACGTACGGGTTTACCAAATTGACTGGGGACATGCAGGGTGACGTCATATTGAGTGTAATCTTGTGGATTAAGAAGTTTCGGAATCGAGACTTCGAGAATACTGCCACTGATAATAGCTGTGTCGGGGTTCTCAAATTGAATCGTGAAGTTTCTCTTTTTTCCTTCACCGACTAATTGATCTGGAAAATTAAGAGTAATGCTTGTTTTCGTGGGAGTGGTGGCAACATCACTGGGGATTTCACTTCCCTTCTCGTTGAGTGCACGTATATTGCGTAAACGAGTACTATTTACTTCTAAAGAATATTGTTTTGCAAACGTAGTAGGTTGTTTATTTGTTAACTCAAATTTTTGTTGAATAAAAGTAATGCCATTTGAGTTTACGTTATATGTTGAGTGAAGAGAAACATCAAAGTCTTGATTTGCTTGAACGATAAAAGGAAGCGCAAGCGAAAAAAAATGAAGAACGGCGCTCACACCCAGAAACAAAAAAAATTTATCTTTACGCAGCTGCATACTCTTCTTTTAAGAACTTACCCGTATATGAATTCGCAGTGTGTGCAATGTGCTGGGGTGTGCCAGTGGCGATAATATCACCGCCTCGCTCTCCCCCTTCTGGACCGAGATCGATGAGCCAATCCGCATTTTTAATTACATCAAGATTATGTTCAATTAAAATCACGGTATTATTTTGCGCGACGAGTTGATCAAGAACATGAAGCAGCTTTTGAATATCTTCAAAGTGAAGTCCGGTAGTAGGTTCATCAAGTAAGTACACACAATGTTCAGAAGTGCGCACGGAAAGTTCGCGCGACAGTTTAACGCGCTGGGCCTCGCCGCCACTCAGGGTAGGTGCGGGCTGGCCCAGTTCAATGTACCCCAGTCCCACTTCTTGAAGAGTAGTCAGTTTTTTCCGTAACGTTGAGTGGCCACTGAAAAACTCCACGGCTTCATCAACAGTCATGTGAAGAACATCGGCGATACTTTTCTCTTTGTACTTAACGGCGAGTGTTTCTTCGTTATAACGCGAGCCTTTACACACTTCACACGTAACATAAATATCAGGTAAAAACTGCATCTCAATTTTAAGTTGGCCATCTCCTTGGCATGTTTCGCAGCGGCCCCCTTTGACATTAAAACTAAATCGTCCAGATGTATAACCACGTGTTCGGGCGTCTTTCGTGTTTGCAAACACGGTGCGAATGTAATCAAAAATTTTCGTGTAGGTTCCCGGATTTGAGCGTGGGGTTTTGCCGATGGGACTTTGATCAATTAAAGTGATGCGTTTTACCTCATCGGGAATCACAATAGAGTCAATTTTTCCTGGTTGTTGGTCGATGGCTTTGGCCAAGTTTTTCGCAACGTTATAGTACAGTGTGTCGTGCAGTAGAGTTGATTTGCCTGATCCCGAAACACCAGTGATACATGTCAGTGTTCGCAGGGGGAAGCTTACATCGATAGATTTAAGATTGTTGTGCGAAGCACCGTAAATTCTAATTGCAGGTTGAGTGCCCGTAGTGATTGCTTCTGAATCTGGGGGGACAATTAATTCTGGAGTATGAATAGAAAATTCAAGTGAAGCACTGCCACCATTTTTTTGTTTTATAGAGCGTTCAACATCTTTTTTGCGCGAGAGATACTTTCCGGTCACGGATTTTTTATTCGACATAATTTGTTCAGGGGTACCTTCTGCGACAATTTCACCCCCATGTTTTCCTGCGTGGGGACCGAAGTCAAAAATGTAATCTGCCGCAAGCATTAAGTCGCGGTCATGTTCAACTACTACAACTGAGTTGCCCTTATCACGCAAATTTTTAAGAGTTTCAATGAGCTGATGATTATCACGTTGGTGTAAACCAATAGTGGGCTCATCTAAAACGTACAGTACACCAGTCAAACCAGTTCCAATTTGTGAAGCTAAGCGAATGCGTTGTGCTTCACCTCCCGCGAGCGTGCCGGCTTCGCGGTTGAGTGTTAAGTAATCAAGTCCAACTGAAATTAAAAAACGCAAACGCGCACTAATTTCTTTGAGAATAGATGAGCCGATCGCATTTTCTTTTTCGGAGAGGAGAGGCTGAAGTGTTTCAATCCAAGTAAATGTTTTGACAATTGCTAACTCAGTAATTTGCGCAATATTTTTCTTATCAATCGTAATTGCTAACGCTTCAGGCTTGAGACGCGTGCCGTGACATTTCTCGCAAATTTGTCTTTCCATGTACTGCTCAATTTCTTTGCGGATAAACTCAGAATCTGTTTCTTGGTAGCGACGTTCTAAGTTGTGAATGAAACCTTCAAACTTTTCTTCAATCGTGGTTTGGCGACCGAAGCGATTTTCACCCTCTACTTCGTAGATGTGTTCTGAACCGTACAGTAATGTACGTTGTGCTTCTTCACTCATTTCTTGAAAAGGAGTTTTGCGGAAGTCATATCCTTCAGATTCCACAACGGTTTGAACAAGACGAGACCACCACGTATCATTTCCCATCATGCGGGCGAAAGGAATAATTGCTCCCTCGCTGAGTGTTAGGCTAGCTGCAACGACTTTTTGTTCATCGATTTTTAACAGAGAACCTAAGCCACTACACACTTCACACGCACCGTGCGGCGAGTTAAAAGAAAATAGACGTGGTTCAATTTCCGGTAATGAGATGCCGCACTCGCTGCACGCAAATTTTTCACTAAATAAACGATCAGTAAACTCTTTTGGTGTCGTTGGAAAATCCAGCGAAGCATCTTCAATAAAGGAAATCGTAACTAGACCGTCAGCGAGTTTCAGCGCTTCTTCAATTGACTGCGAAAGGCGACTGCGAAATGTTTTACGCATCTCTGGATTATCGAGTTCTTTCTTAAAAGTCGAGAGACGATCGATGACAGCTTCGATCGTATGTTTGTTTGTTTTAATGAGTGAAAAATTTTCATTGAGATCGTACAGTTTGTGGTCAATGCGCACCCGCTGGTATCCTTTTTTCTGTAAGGAAACAAATAAAGAAGAAAACTCACCTTTGCGGTCGCGAACGACTGGCGACATCACCATGATACGTGCAGGAGTTTGTTTTGCACGTACTTCTAGCTCATCCATGACGTGATTAACAATTTGATCTACGCTCTGTGAAGCAATTTCGCGCCCACAATTGGGACAATGGGGATGGCCAACACGTGCGAAAAGTAAACGCAAATAGTCATAAATTTCAGTAATGGTACCGACGGTAGAACGAGGATTGTGTGAAGTGGTTTTTTGATCAATCGAGATGGCGGGTGACAGGCCCTCGATGTGATCTACTTCAGGCTTGCCCATGACTCCCAGGAACTGGCGTGCATACGAGCTTAAACTCTCCACGTACCGGCGCTGTCCTTCGGCATAGAGTGTGTCGAAAGCCAGCGAACTTTTGCCGCTTCCTGACATGCCAGTCAAAACGACGAGTCGATTCTTTGGAATGGCCATGGACACGTTTTTAAGATTGTGTTGTCTGGCGCCTGTAATTTGGATAAATTCTGAGGACATAAGTACTGATAGAACAAAGTAAACGAGAAGAAACAGTATAGCGAAGAAGACGCGAAAAGACTAGGGTTGCTCTAATCTCTGTATGACATCTCTTAACTCCGCAGCCAGCTCAAAATCCATCTCGTTAGCGGCCTGTTTCATCCGGCGACGAAGTTTTGCGACTAACTTGTTCAGTTCACCTGGAGTTAAGGCATCTTTGTCGATTTTAGCGAGGTCAATAAATTCTTTCTTACTGAGTTGAATAAGGTGTTTGGGGGGAGCTTTTGGCTTTCGGCTGTCTGTTTGGCTCACCGATCCATGTCGTTTCGGTGATGCAGCAGCGTAGGTACCCTCTTCCTCTTCCACCTTAGCGATCATCCGTTCCCGAATTGGTTTATAGATTGTTTTTGCAGTGATGTGATGATCTTGGTTGTACTGCCACTGAATCTGGCGCCGGCGTTGTGTTTCGCTAATGGCTTGCTGCATTGACCGAGTGAGGTGGTCAGCGTACATAATAACGTGGCCTGCTTCGTGACGTGCTGCGCGTCCAATCGTTTGAATGAGACTTGTTGCAGAGCGTAAAAACCCCTCTTTGTCTGCATCTAAGATGGCGACTAGAGTAACTTCTGGTAAATCTAGACCTTCACGAAGTAAGTTAATACCGACCACAACATCATACTCCCCTCGACGCAAATCATCTAAGATGTCAGAACGCTCGATTGTTTCGATGTCGGAGTGTAAATAAGCAACTTTAGGATAGGCGGTACTCGAAAGATTGGTTGTGATTGTACTCGCGCGTGTAAAAAATTTTTGATCGATGGCTGCAATTTCCATTTCATCAATAGGAAGTTGGTCGCCTTGATAGTAAATCCTTTCTGAGCGATCACTCTGTGCGACAGCATCATCTTTTTCTTGGTGTTGTTGTAATAATTTTGCCACTTTTTCTGGATCGTTCAGGTATTCAGTGAGTGCTTCGGCCATTTTTTTCGTCAATGTAGTCACGATGGTTCGTTGACCAAGTTGTTTGCGACGAATGATTTCGATAATCAAGTCTTCAATCTGGCCTTTGGTGGGGCGCAACTCAATCGTGGGGTCAAGTAAACCCGTTGGACGGATGAGTTGTTCAACCGTTTCGTTATTTGACATCGAAATTTCCCACTCATTTGGTGTTGCGGAAACAAATAACATGTCCTTCATCTTGCCCATGAACTCATTGAACTTGAGAGGTCGATTATCTAAAGCAGATGGGAGACGAAAACCGTACTCAATTAAGGTCTGTTTGCGGGCTTGATCGCCGTTGTACATTGCCCGAATTTGCGGTACGGAAATATGACTTTCATCAATGATGGTGAGAAAAGAGTTTTTATTAAAAATTTTGGCATTTTCATGGAAGTACTCGATCAAACTAAATGGTGCTTCGCCTGGTTTTCGACCATCGAAGTAACGAGAGTAATTTTCGATACCATTCACAAATCCTAGTTCTCGAATCATATCGATGTCATAGCGAACTTTTTGTTCGAGACGATATGCCTCGACAATTTTGCCACGACTGCGCAGATCGGCTAGGCGTTCATTTAAATCATGTTCAATTTCTTGAAGCGCTTGACCTTGAGTTTTCGGATTGGTCATGTAATGCTTTGCGGGATAAATAACGAAACGCTTGGGCATCTGTGTTTCACGACGTTCATTCCACATCGCTCTTTTTTCGGCTGTATCATCAATTGGGTTACCAGAGATGGGATCAATTCGTTTAATTGAAGTGATTTTATTTTCGAGCGTTTCGATATTTAAAGCCGTGTCTTCAGAAGCCGGCCACAACTGGATCGTGTCACCACGCATCCGATAACTGCCACGATGAAACTCCATATCAGAGCGTTGGTACTGGAGATTATCGAGTTGCATGAGAAGAGTCTCACGTGAGATGACTTCTCCTTCGATAATTTCGAGGACATACTTTCCATACTCAACTGGAGAGCCGAGGTTATAAATACAGGAGACAGACGCGATCACAATACAGTCAGGCCGCGTAAGTAAATTTGTCGTAGTCGCCAAACGCAATTTGTCGATTTCATCATTAATCGTCGATTCTTTTTCAATGTAGGTGTCAGTGGTTGGAATGTACGCTTCAGGTTGGTAGTAGTCATAGTAAGAAACAAAGTAACTGACGGCGTTATGTGGGAAAAAATCACGAAACTCTTGGTAAAGTTGGCCAGCCAGAGTTTTGTTATGCGCGATGACGAGAGTTGGAAGTTGGGTTTGTTGAATGACGTTGGCCATGGTGAATGTGTTGTGAACAAAAAGTCCGCCGTTACCGGCCAAAAAAGTTTCTGCAGCCGGAACAGTAAAATCATATACATAAGGATGTTGATAATCGACTTTTTCTATGGATTTGATTGAAGTCCAGTGAACTGTAGTTAGTTTTTTTAGTTCTCTCCAAGTTTCCCACCACTTAATATCTGTATGATTTTTTTGGATCGCTTTTGTTTCTAATGCAGCAAGTAATGCCGAGAAATTTTTTTGACTTGGAGAACGGTGATTATGTTCAATTAAAGATATTGCACTTCGAACAAGAGAGCTTCTTTCTGCAAGCTTACTTTGAGAGAGAGCGAGCTGAGTGCGAAGTTCAAAAAGCTGATTCCCAATTCCTGTAATCACATCTCTATTTGTATTCTCAATTTTGCTCAAAAATTGTTGAAGGCGTTCCTTTTTGTACAAAATACTAAAATTGATTTGATCGTAGAATTTGTGTAGATTCTCCTGTCCAGTAATTATAACGTAGTAATACCAGTTACCTTTGTGATCAGTATTCGTGGCTCGCTTCCACTTCTTTTTTATTCTAGCCCAAATTCCAAATTGGAGTAATGCATATGTTAAGTCAGAAGCTAATTGTTGACTTACAGTAGCAGCATAGACTTCTCCTTTTTTGCTGACTGTACCATCTCCGTCAAAGTAAGCACTTAAAAGAATTGCTAAATGAGGTTTACTTAATTGAGACCAAAATGTTGGTAAATGCTTATTTCTCGCAACGTAACCACAAAAAATGCTCATCAATGATGTTAGAGATAGAGAGGAGATTTGATAGTCAGAACTAGGACGCACATGGAAGGGCATCTTTAAGTCTGTTAAAAATTTTTCAACTTCTTTGCGAACTTGAACGTTATAATTCGATAAAACAATATATCTTTTTTGACAACACCCTTCCGCTAAAAAGTAGCCAATAAAACGAAGCCAACTTTCAGTGAGTGTTATTTGAGCGGGTAGATCGCACTCTTTGTGTTTTGCACCAATATTGATCTCTTGTGGATCCCACTGACCATCAAAGTTATTCGTTTCTTTAAGTAACTCAAGAAAAGCATCAATTTGGATGCCTTGACCCTTCATATTTCTACGAATTGCAAAGAGTTTTGGATATGGATGTACTTCACTACTTTTAGAAAACGCTTGAGCAAATGCTTTGACTCCCTTTTTAGAAACGAAATCTTGAATCACTGTGGAGGCATTTACAAAAAGTTTATGTCCAGCTAATTCGCTAAGTGTGTCAATGAGATAGTAATTTCCATCTGCTAACAATTGTTTAGGAACTGGAACTGCATCAGATAACTTGACTTCAGTAGTTTTGATGAGCTCTAATTTACCTTCTCGTAATACCCAAAGGTTATGGTCACCAGTAAGCGTAATAGACCTGCCACAGGAAGTTTCAAGCAGATACATGTTCTGAGGGGATTTGTGTCTAGTAAATGCACTGACTGGAAAAAGATCAACTTCTCCATTTTTTGGATTGTAAGCTTGAGTGTAGTAACGAATTTTCTTTGAGCTCAAGTGAAAGACCTGTGTCTCTTGATCAGTAGATGACTTCTCTGTTTTATTTGATTCTTCAATATAGGAATCAACAAGTGCACCAATCGGTAGAATTTTCGAAGTTTTTTGACCAACCTTCTCTTCAATAATAAAAACTGGATCATAATATCCAATACTCTTCCCAGAACCCGTAACACCCAACAAAGTTTGCAAATGCTTATTATTTTGGTAACCACGCACCAACTGCTCAATTGCTTTTGGTTGATCACCGGTGGGCTGGTATTGTGAAGAGAGTTCAAACTGCATGAAGGTATTATAACTCGAAATCGGTGCTAAAATTCTGCTATGAAAGTCACGGCCTACAAAACTCACCTCATTCAACCCAATGAAGATATTACGCAAGTTATCGCTGCTTCTATCAGCTCGATCCCTGAACGCAGCATCCTCGTTATTTCCTCAAAAATTGTGAGTACCTGCGAGAATCGATTTGTCCCAAGAACGACCGAAGATAAAAATGAAAAACACGAACTCGTCAAAAGAGAAGCAGAGTTGTATCTAGAGCCGCATTCTTCGAAGTACAACATGATGCTGACGATCAAGCGCAATTGGATGTTTGTGAATGCAGGTATCGATGAATCAAATGCCAATAATCAATATATTTTGTGGCCAAAAGATCCACAAAAATCAGTGAATGAAATCTGGAACTTTTTACGCGAGCACTATGGCATCAAAGAAGTTGGCGTGACGATGTCAGATAGCAAAAGTATGCCACTGAATTGGGGGGTGATTGGTCACGCAATTGCGTATTGCGGCTTTGAGCCACTCAAAAGTTATATTGGGAAAAAAGATTTATTTGGTCGTGAGATAAAGATGGAACAAGTAAATATGATGCAGAGCGTGACAGTTGCGGCGGTGCTTGAAATGGGTGAAGGTGCAGAATCAACGCCGTTAGGTCTAATCGAAGATATCAAAGACATCGTTTTTCAAGATCAAGTCCCAACTGCTGAGGAATTGGCAGATTTGCACATCGAACTGGAAGATGATGCCTATGCTCCATTGTTATTACAAGCTGATTGGAAGAAAGGTGAAGGAGGCATCTTATGAAGTATCTCTTTCTTTTTGCTCATCCTGATGATGAGACAATTGCATGTGCTGGCACGATAAAGCAATTAACTAATCAAGGTGACGAAGTCATTTTAATCAGCGCTACTGATGGCAATGGAGGTGAAGTGCATGCAAGTGCTGCAGAAGATGTACAAAGGCTCGGTTCGCTGGGTGCATTGCGACGACGGGAGTTAAAAAAAGTTTCAGAGTTGCTCAAAATTGCAGAGTTGCGGATTTTGGACTATGTGGATGGTGAAATCACGAATAGTCAAGTTTGGGGAAAGATGACAGCTGATTTTATTGATTTGATTGATCAATACAAACCAGATTTTGTTGTGACATACGATCACACTGGATGGTATTTTCACTTGGATCATGTCGCAGTTTCAATTGCGGCGACGACAGCTTTCCGTCAATCAAGCCATCGACCAAAAGGTTTGTTGCTGAGTTTTGTAAAAAGTGTTGGCTCAAAGTGGAAGTACGTTTTTCCGGAGGAATTTCCAGTTACGCATACAGTAAATGCTTTGCCAGTCAAAGAAATCAAAATTCAAGCAATTCAAGCTCACGCATCACAATTAAACTCAGTTACCATGCTCTCAACAATCGAGAAATTGCAAAAGGGTGAAAAATCAGATGAGTTGTATCAACTCGTTTTTGCGACAAAAGAAGGTCAAGAATTACTAGCGAAGCATGCTGTTTTTAAGCAAGTGAATGAGTGAATGTTAAGTCAAAAATTGGTTCAGCAACTGCACCATAGCGAAATTTATATTCTTCATCCCCACGTAGGAAATCGTAACGTGAACGACACAACTCAATTGCATGTTTAATCGTATACGATGTGAGGACATTGCCAACACTAAGACCGGCAAATTTTTGTGGATCAAACCCCGAATTGTAGAGCAAGAATTGATTGTTGTAGTCAAAACAAAGCATCGTGGCTGCGCGATAATCGTTGACGGATAAGAAAAAAAGTTTCAGCCATCCTTGTTGAGCACAAATCGTCATCAACTCATGGAAGTATTCAGTTTGGGTTGGGGTCCAAAAGGCAGATTTTTCGGTACTAGAAAGCGCATGTAATCGAATAAAGTCGTTGAGATGAGTATCTATTTCTTCTTCATTTGTGATGATCGAAAAAGTTGGATGAAGTTGCTCTTCGAGATTTTTCCATTTGCGTTTAATTTCGTGACGTTGTTTTTTGCCAATTTGAGTCAAGTATTCATCCCAAGTTTTTGGTAAAGAAATGACCGGACAGACTGTTTGCTGAGTTTTTTCTACGCGCCAACTCTCCACTTTAATTAATTGAAGTAGCTGAGAACTCTGTGGCAAGCTGATACAGTGTATTTCGCTCAAATTGTTTTCTTCAAAGTGATTGAATAGCGCGTTCAAAAAATCATTGACAAAATCCTGATGCACAATCACGTCGAGATAATCGGAGACTTCATGGCTGCCCAAAAGGTGTAAAGTTTTATCTTGGCGATAAAACGGGGCAACTCCAATTAACTCACCGCGATCACTTCGCAAAGTAATAATGTATAACTCCCCTGTTGCAAAATGTTTCCACCACGCTGCCTGAAATTGTGGCGTCAAAAAGATGTGATTGGTCGTAGCGTTGCCCAAAAGATTGAGCCACTCCTGTGCGAGAGTTCGGAAACAATTCGGATCACTCAACACCTCAAGATTCATACGTATAGTATACTTGAATTCATGAACTCAATTTCGACGAAAACTGGTGATACGGGTGAGTCTGGTTTAGCAAATGGTCAGCGACTTGGGAAAGACGACTTTGTGTTTGAGGTGCTTGGTACTCAAGATGAACTTAATTCTTGGCTCGGTTTATCAATTGCGAAACTTCCCGAATACTTTGCCGAACATAAGAAATTCCTCACTGAGATTCAGGAGACTCTCTTCTATATTGGAGCTGAGTTAGCGCGTTCACCAAAAGCGAAAATGAAAGCAGAGCGTTTAAAAAAACTTGAAGAAGCATCCGAAAAACTTCAGCAAAGCATGGAAGCGAACTGGACAACGAAGTTCCTCTACCCTGGCGGAAACGAAGCAGCGGCCACACTAGATGTAGCTCGCACAATTGCACGCCGTTTCGAACGACTAGTCATAAAATACGCGAAGGATCAAAAAATCTCGCCACTCATCTATCAATATATGAATCGTCTTTCAGATTATCTCTATGTGTTGCGGTGTTATGTGAATAGCCAAGAAAAATATCACGAGCGTCAATTCAAAAACAAAGAATAATTTTTTACACGCATTGATTTTGTTGATTGGACCACTCTTTTTGGACCACATGTCCATTCACTTGCTTATTATTCCACGCGCACATATCACCGATTTCACCATTTGCGTCATCGTACCAGCCTTGGCCAGGGATCGGATCAGTAATTGCTTCGCAGAGTTCGTGTGAACTAATTGACTTCATTGCATCAAGTGGCGAAAGATTGCCAACGTTCATTGGCCACGATGGATATGGCACAACTGCATAAAAAATCTTATTATTGATTTGTTCGTGATATCCGGAAAAATGAATGCCTGAAACTTGATTTCCCTTCACAATCACCGACTTAGGTGGCAGAAACATAAAGTACAGACGATTTGCAGAAGGCTCGGGAACGACATGTTGATCGATAGCATCTTGCAATGCTTTCTGAATCGCGTTATCAAAAATTAATGTATATCCCAAAAAACTCGATGGCAAATTAGGGCTGACCATCGTTAAACTATCCGTTAATTGGCCGTTAGTAATTGCTTGCCCAGGCACATCATATTCTTGCAGTTGGGTAATATATGAACTGGCCAAAACATCAACAAAAAATTGATTTATCCCCTGGATGATAGAGCTTAACGAATTTTGTTTCCACGCAACTCCCCAAAAAATGGTGCAGATTTCTACTTGAGTGAGTAACGGGCCCTGGCGATACGTCAGCAGTGGTGGCGTTTTTGTCGGTGTGTCATTAATTTGAGCTCGAAATGGCGGAACAATGCGTTTCATGAATCGAAGTGTACCATGAATTAATAGCTACGCCAGCCGAGGACGTGTGAGTTTTCTGGCTTATTTTTTTCTTCAATTGGAAAAAAAGAGCTAAACACAGCTAAAGCAAAAAGAAAAACCACTCCAACCAAAATTAGAAAAAGAAGGCGAAGAGAATGAAGTTTAATCATTCACTATTAACTATACGCTGTTTCAGACTTTTAAAAACAATCAAATTATTGTTTAATGGCTCTACAGACATAAAGAGCTAGTGAAAAAGCTGATTTTGATTTATTGACAAACAAGACACTAATACTGAAACTTCCTAATCAACCCCACCACCTTCCCCTGCACTTGCACATTCGTGGCGTAGATAGGACTCATGGTTGAGTTCGCTGGCTCAAGACGGACGCGAGTGGCTTCTTTATAAAATCTTTTCAATGTTGCGAGACCGTTATCTAATAAAGCCACAACGATATCACCATTATTCACATCTTTGGTTTCTTCAATCACGACATAGTCGCCATCAGCGATGTGATCTTCGATCATCGACGTTCCTTTGACTTTGAGGACGTAAGAACGTTTTTTTCCACTAATCATTTCAGGAGAAACTTTAAACGTGGCGTTTGGATCGGTATGAGGCTCAATAGGTGAACCAGCAGCAATAAAGCCAAGCAAAGGTAAATCCACACTATCAGTAATATGCAAATAAGTGCGATCTAACAACTCAATTCCACGCACAGCGCCTTCAAACTTCTTAATCACTTTTTTGCGTTGCAGTGCTTGGAGATGTTCGTGTACAGTTGCGAGCGAAGAAACACCAATTGAGTTAGCAATTTCTTGTAAGGTTGGAGAGTAGCCGTTTTTTTGGATGTACTGAGCAATAAAATCAACAATTTGTCGTTGACGCTTATATAAAGTGATTGGCATGAACCTCCGTTTTTTATTTGGGCGTATGTTTCCCGAATTACTATTACTTTATCCGAAGGGAAGCCGAAGTTTCAATTGGATCTTTATGAATCTAAATAGATCAGTTTGAGGTGTACTTTAGCGAAATGCTGATACTGCTTTTTCCATGGCAATTGTCTCGATAGAGTGTTCGATTAACATCTTTTCGTCTAACTGCGAAAGTGTTTTGTGAAAAGCAACGCTATGGGGATCTTGATAAAAAAGGCCAATCGGCAATTTATCGTGCTCGTACGTTTTTTCCCATGCCGCAACTTTATTATCAGCAGTAAAGCCTTGCTCTTGCAAGTTATACACACGTTCTTTGAAGTAGTGATAAGTGTTGTGTTTATTAAACGTAAAACAAGGTTGGAACATATCGACGAGTGAAAAGCCTTCGTGCAAAATGGCCTGTTTGATCAATGATGTAAGATGACGAATATCACCGGCAAAGCCCCGCGCAATATACGTCGCATCGCACGTTAAAGCAAGGCCAATGGGATTGATTTGAATTTCGGGAGCCCCAAACGGAGTTGACTTGGTTTTGGTGCCTTTTTCAGTGGTAGGTGCAGTTTGTCCTGTCGTGAGTCCATACACTTGATTATCATGGACGAGTAACGTGATGTCATGATTGCCACGCATGGCAGAGATAAAGTGATTGAGACCTTCGCCGTATGTGTCGCCATCCCCTGCTACCACCACTACCTTGAGTCGATGATTCGCTAATTTAATTGCAACTGCATTAGGAATAGCTCGACCGTGCAGGGCATGAAATCCATAAACGCGATTAAAATCTGCCATGTTGCCACTACATCCAACTCCATACACAATGACAACTTGTTCTTCCGGAATTTGCAGCTCACTGAGCGCATTTTTAAATGCAGTCCACACACCAAAGTTTCCACAACCAGGGCACCACGTTGGAAAGTATGGTGATGCAAGGGATGCTTTTGAGATATAGTTGTGTTGATTGTCTGTCATAACGTTTCCAAAATTTCTTCAGCATAAAATGGTCGGCCATCGTAACGACGAATATGATCTGCAAACTTCATATCTGTTTCTTGTTTGATAACACTTTCCATCTGGCCGTTTAAATTTCCTTCAACCATGATTAACTTCTTTGCTGTACGAGCCAGTTTTGTAAAACTCTCCACAGGAAATGGCCATGCACATGGAATGTGAATACAGTTCACAGATTTTCCAACAGTACTTGCTTGCCGCACCACCTCTTCCAAAACCAATCTGGTCGATCCCCAACCTACTAAAGTGATATCAGCTTCAGCGGGACCAATTAAGATTGGTTGAGGAACTTCAGTCGCTACTCCTTTTATTTTGCGATGGCGTTTTTCGTTCATGGTTTTTGTCATTTGAGCGTCTTCCGTTGCGTACCCAAACTCATCGTGCTCATAACTATTCGTGACACTTAAACCATGAGCTTGACCAGGAATAGAACGAGGTGAGTACCCTTCTTCTGTCACGACGAAACGGCGATAAGAGTCGTCACTGGGAAGTGCTTCTTCTATCAGACCGTAACGTTGATTGTGATACTCATCTGCAGGACGGGGCATAGTTTCGTATGATTCTAGGCCGTATTTATCTGAGAGCACAAATACAACAAGTTGATATTTTTCTGCTAAATAAAAGGCTAGTCTAGTTAACTCAAAATGTTCCTGGACACTTCCGGGAGTGAGCACAACGCGTGGTACTTCGCCATGCCCAGCGTTAATAATAAACTGCAAATCAGATTGACACGTCCACGTTGGCAAACCCGTTGCCGGACCAGGCCGTTGGCCAACACAAATCACAAGTGGCGTTTCCATTACGCCTGCCAGTGAAGTAGCTTCAACCATCAAAGCATACCCTCCGGTTGCCGATGCGGTCATAGCGCGAGCTCCCGCATAAGATGCACCAATTGCTTGATTAATCGCAGAAATTTCATCTTCCGCGTGTTTGACAACGAGATTGTAGTTTACCTGCTGCGCGGCAAGGCTACTCAATATTTCCGAAGTTGGTGTCATTGGATACGCACTAAAGTACTGTACGCCGGCAGAGATTGCACCCATAGCGACTGCGTGGTTTCCGGTGAGCAGAATCTGGTTATTTTCTTTTTTAGCGAAAGTTTCTTTGATTGGTTTGCAATGCTCTTTCGCGTAGTCATACCCTCGTTGCATTGCGCGGTGATTCGCTTCGATAATAGTTTCCCCTTTATCATGAAATGCATCGTGAATAACAGCCTTTAAAATTTCTATATCGAGCCCCATGAGCCACGCACTTGCTCCCAGAGAAACCACGTTTTGTGCGAGAAAATGACCTGTCTCTTCGCGAGACATATTCGTCATCGGGATGTCATAAAAAGTGGCACCAGTATCTTGATACTTGGCAATGTCATATCCATCTTGTTTCGCTTCACAAAAGACCACTGAATGTTCATTGAGTTCATTTTTATGCAGCGAAATACCTTCTTCATTGAGTGCGATGAGCAAGTCAATATGTTTTTGTTGAGAAGTTTTTGGGTCAAATGAGGCATGGACTTGATGCGTGTTATGGCCGCCGCGGATCAGTGACGGATACTCTCGATACGCGAAGACATTCATACCGTGACGCATGCAGAGTTTACCGAACATGATGCCAGTCACGTCAATACCTTCACCGGCACGACCGGCAACTTTCCAGTTAATTGATTGAGGATTAGAGTTAATCATTTGCATTAATTAGGAGTTACATGGATTTTGAGAGACTTGAGAGCTGTGTGAGTATTTGCAGCTACTTTGGTGCGATCATCGTTTCTCAAAATCCATGTAACTCCCCATCATTATAGACTAATAAAACTCAATTTTGACCCCAGCTTTTTCTGCTAAAGCACGAGGGCCTTTTTCATAAAATGTCTTGATTGCGTCGTCACGGAGTTCTTCCAGTTTGCGAATGCGTTGCAACACTCCCATTGAAGCTGCCCGCTGCTTGGGTCCACGATTGATTAAGTAGTAGAGACTCTTGCGGAGAAGCACAATGCGTTCGTCGATTGCCTGCTGAAAAATTTGAACTTGTGACTCAGCAGATCTTTTTTGAAATGTTTCGTTTGCTAAGATGAGTTCCCACTCACCCTTTTTCACTAAATGTGAAAGTTCTTCTTCCGAGGAAAAAGTTTGGATTGTCGTTTGCTTATAAACGGTCACTGGGTCAGCACTCACAGTCAAGTCTTTCGACATGCGCTTATTTTACCATTTGAGTGAGCATTTTAATATCTGCGGCCCAGATTCCGTCTTGATTCACTACTAAAGGATTCACTTCCATACTCATCACTTCGGGATGTTCTGTTAAGAGCGTTTGCATACTCACCATGTTTGCAAATACCTCATCGGTCAGTTGCGGAGTTGCTTTGATTGCTTGAAATGCTTTTGTTTCCATCCATGCAGCCTTGAGTTGAGTTTTGGTTGCTGGTAAGAAAATATATACTCGATCGGCGATTAGATTTGTATAACTTCCCCCTAATCCGATTGTCATATAAAGGCCAAACTGTGGGTCGTTCACTGCACCGAGCAGAATTTCATGCTCAATTTCCAGAACTTCTTGGTAAAGTACTTCATCACTGAATTTATTCAATGCATAAAATGCTTTTTCGGCTTCTGATGGAGTGTTGACGACGCCATACACTCCCCCAACTTGTTTTTTGTGAAGCAGAGCGAGATTCGCTGTTTTGGCAAAGAGGGGGTAGTGAAGTGACGAGAGACTTTCGATATTGTGTTGGGTGATCAGTGAGTATCTTGGTAAGCGAAAGTGATACTGCCCAAGTAACTCAAAAACGGTTGAAATGTTTGGTGCGACAGGATTATTGACGGCAGGCATTCTTTTTACAGGTGTAAATACGTCTTTTTTATACTTTGTTTGACAAATTTTTCTCATTAACTTCAATACATCAACAACTTCATTTGGAAATGGAGCGCAAAAAATGCCTTGGCTGCGGAGATGTTGTCGAGTTTTTTCTAAGTGTTCTCCCCCAATGAATGACGCAAAAATTGGCTTGCGACCTTTGTGCTGAATGAGCACCTCTGCAATACCGGGAATATCGGTCATCGCTTGGGGAGTGACCAGGACGACGACAGCTTCGATGTTTACATCTCTCTGTGCGATTTGGAGTGCGAGACGAAATCGTTCTGGCGAAGCGTCTCCGAGTAAATCGAGAGGATTGTGTGCGGGAATGTTGGGCAGCACATCTTTAAGTTCAGGAAGTGATGTTGAGGACCACTCAGCAAGAGCAACATTTGCTTTCGCAAGTTCATCAATCGTATTCACAGCCGGACCACCCGCATTGGTCATCACTAAAACGTGCTCAGGTAATTGATGATGTTTAGCGAGAAATGTAGCGACGTGCACGAACTCTTCTAAGTTCTCAACAAGCGTGAAACCCATCTGTAACGCCGCGGCTTTTAAAAGTACTTGGTTGGTCGCAAGTGCCGCAGTGTGTGATCCTGATGCTTGTTGCCCGCGCTCAGAGGTCCCGCCTTTTAAAATAATAATGGGTTTTTTCTTGCTGATACGACTGGCAAGTTCAAAAAAGATAGGAAGATCCGTAAACGACTCAAGATAAAGAAGTATCGCTTCAGTGTGTGGGTCATGTTCGGCGTATTCGAGAAAATCATTTTCATTCAGTCCAGCTTTGTTTCCTAAAGACACGGCAAAAGATATGCCGCAGTGTTCAGATTGGAAGGCATCAAAAAGCGCAGTCAAAATAGCTCCTGACTGTGAAATTACTCCTAAATTACCCTGAGGAATATCATGCTGTGCAAAACTCGCGTTAAGATGAGTGTGGGGATTAAGAATGCCGAGTGTATTTGGACCCAGTAAAAGGATTCCCGCGAGTTTGAGTTTGGCAGAGATAATATTTTGGATTTCTTTCCCTTCTTGTCCGAGTTCGGCAAATCCAGCCGTAATAACGATGACTGCTTTTACTTTTTGGTTTTTATCAGCGTGAAGATTGCGATCAATGACTTGATCAATTAACTTCATGACAGTCGCCGCCGGAGTTGCAATAATAACTACATCGATGACTTCCGTGACAACGCTCAGATCGGGAAATGCTTTGATGCCAAGAATGGTTGATGAAGTGGGGTTAATCGGAAATAAAGTGTACTTTGCCTCGGCTGATTTTAAGTTGCGCAGTACTTGATGGCCAACTTTTTCCTTATGATGAGACGCACCAATAATCGCGATCGAACGAGGGTGAAAAACTGCAGTGACGTCATTCATAGTAATGCTCTCCCCGTCATTTTCTCAGGTTTGGGAATGCCCATGATTGATAAGATAGTTGGTGCAACATCTGCGAGTATGCCACTTGGTAACATCATATTCCTACCAAGAAATTGTTTTCCAATGATTATAAAAGGAACTGGATAGGTGGAGTGTTCCGTATCTTTTTCTCCAGTTTCGTTATTAATCAGTTCTTCACAGTTTCCATGATCAGCAGTGATAAAAACCACTCCGCCGCGATTCCCCACTTCCTTCACAATTTGTCCGATGACTTCATCGAGCACTTCGCAGGCTTTAATTGATGCTTCTAAATTTCCGGTGTGGGCCACCATATCTGCGTTTGCAAAATTACAGATAATCACATCATACGCACTTCGCTGAATTTGTTGAATCATGTGATATGAAATTTCGCGGGCACTCATTTCCGGAACTTCATCGTAAGATTTCGCTCCCTTTGAGGGCAAGATAATTCGATCCTCACCAGGAAAAATCACTTCACGTTGGCCATTCATGTAGTACGTGACAAAGCGCTCTTTTTCAGTTTCGGCCATGCGAAGTTGGTGAAGTCCATAATCAGAAAGCACTTTCCCAAGGGGTTGTTGTACTGGTTGAGGTGGAAACGCGATGTCAACTGGAAAGTCATCTTCATACATGGTCATCGTTACGAAACATAAATTCTTGAGCACTTTTTTCCGTTGAAATGTTTCTCCAGGAACAGATTGTTTAATATGTGATTTTTCATACTTAATTGCATAGGGGTCAAAACTTTCAGCCTTTGTACTTGTCTCAAAGTCTGGCAAGACAAATGCACGTGTGAGTTCACGCGGTCGGTCGATGCGGTAATTAAAAAAGATCACTGCGTCGTTATCTTGAATAATGCGAGTTTGACCATCGTTGTCACAAATGCTTACAGGTTCAATGAACTCATCGGTAATGCCTTTGGCATATTGTTCTTGAATAGCTTCAACTGGATCAGTAACACAGATCGAACTTCCTAACGTTAAAGCATCATATGCTTTTTGAATTCGTTCCCAACGTTTGTCACGGTCCATTGCGTAAAAACGCCCCATCAACGTCGCAATTTTTCCCACTCCAAGTTGCTGACAAGTTTGTTGAATGGAGTGAATATACGTCGGGCTCGAAGTAGGTGGAGAGTCTCGACCATCTGTAAAGCCGTGAATAGAGACGTTTGTAACTTTTTGCTGAGCGCATAACTGTAATAAAGCAAAGAGATGTTCGATATTTGAGTGCACCCCTCCGGCACCGATCAGTCCCATGATATGTAGCGTTGAGTTGAAGCGACGCGTGTGTTCGATGGCTTTTTGAAACGCCGAGTTCGTGTAAAACGAGCCATCTGCAATTGCCATATTAATTCGTGGTAAATCTTGATACACAATAAAACCCGCGCCGATATTTAAATGTCCTGTTTCTGTATTGCCGTCTTCTCCATGCGGAAGTCCAACTCCTTCACCACTAGCCGTCAGCTGCGTGTGTGGAAACGTCAACCAGTATTTCTTCATGTTTGGCGTTTCTGCCCGCAAAATTGCATTGCCGGCATTGTTCGGACCGATGCCCCATCCATCCAAAATTAAGAGCACGATTGGTCTTGGTCCAGTGTAGTGCTGGCGAGGCATCGTCGTGCTAAATGGGGCACCGGCAGTAATTGGCGAAAGGTTGAGCGTGTGAAAGTCCATAAAAGCTCACTACGTTTGCGGTGCCACTTGATTTAATTCTTGATAAATTTGGGACAAACGATTGTACTTTGCAATGCGCTCCCCCCGATTTGGTGGACCAAACTTGGTGGAGTTTGCCCCAATTCCCACGGCAAAATCAGCAATAAAGTCGTCGTTTGTCTCTCCACTACGATGTGAAACGATGACTTGCCACTGTGCAGCTTGCGCCATTTTAATGACTTCAATTGTCTCGCTCACAGTGCCGACTTCGTTTAACTTAATCAAGATGGCGTTACATACTTTTTCATTAATTGCCCGTTGTACACGTGCGCGATTGCCTGCAAGTAAGGCATCACCAATGATGCGTGTTGTTTCACCAATTTCAACCGTGAGGGTTTTCCAACTGTCCCAATCATCTTCTTGAAAAGGATCTTCAATCGAAAAGACATGATAAATTTTACGCATGTTTTT
>PJMF01000031.1 GCA_003173865.1 Minisyncoccota bacterium | reverse complement strand
TGGCAGCCCGCAGCGATGACATTTGTTCTTTTTACTTTAGC
This sequence comes from Minisyncoccota bacterium, assembly GCA_003173865.1. GTDB lineage: Bacteria > Patescibacteriota > Microgenomatia > UBA1400 > PJMF01 > PJMF01. Next base: position 16,528 of record PJMF01000031.1, on the reverse strand, counting down.
AATCGGTTGGTCAGCAATTTCTACCCCACTTACTAATACGCTGAATGCAATTGGGCAAATTAATAAAACACTCAAGTTGATGGTGATGTGGACGCTGCTTGACTGGGGTTTAACTCCAATCTTAGTCCATTTTTGGGGCTTCAATGGTGTGGCTTTAGCAACATTTTTAATTTCCTTTACGTCGATCTTGCCGATTTATTATGTGCGTAAAACCATCGAGCTTAATGTCTGGGAAAGTGTGTGGAGACAGTTATTTGCTGCAATTATAATGGGAACTGTTGGTGGGTTATTGATCCCCGTATGGTCTAGAAATTTACTTTTTATGTTCGTGGGAATGATATTGTCTGGTCTTATTTATCTGCTTTTTCTTTTTGGCATTGGGAGAGAGAAAGTTTTAGCTGAAGTCAGAAGTTTAAAGAAAAAATAATCTCTAGTAATGGTATAGTTATTGTATGCGACTTTCAGTAGTCATTAACACCAAAAACATGGCCGAGACACTTGAAAAAACGCTTGTGAGCGTACAATCGCTCGCAGGAGAAGTTGTGATTGTAGACATGAATAGTAGTGACGACACCCTGAGTATTGCAAAAAAATACACAGAAAATATTTTTCACTACGGCGAAGATTTAGGTTTTGCCGACCCTGCACGTAATTTTGCTTTAAGTAAAGCGAAGGGTGACTGGATTTTGGTTTTAGATGCAGATGAAGAAATAGGTTCAGAACTCGCTAAACTGATTCAAGAAGTTATTGATGAAAAAATCGCCGCAGACTTTGTTGCTGATGCATATTGGATACCGCGCCAAAATATTATTTTTGGCAAAAAAATGCAGCACACTGGGTGGTGGCCAGATTATCAACTGAGATTATTTAAAAATGGTGTCGCGAGCTGGACAGACAAAGTACACACACCTCCACAAGTAAAAGGCAAAGTAATTTTTTTTCCGGCTAAGGAAGAGTTTGCTATTCTTCATCACAACTACCAAACAGTTGATCAATACATCGATCGTTTGAATCGTTATACATCTCTAGAAGTCAAATCTCACAAAGATGAAATAATGGACTTCACCACTGAAAATTTAATTGTGAATTTTAGTAGCGAACTGTGGCAACGATTATTTGCGACTAAAGGAATTGATGAAGGCTTACATGGTACGAGTTTGTCTTTTACCCAAGCATTTTACGTCATGACCACCTACTTGAAGCAATGGGAGCACCAGGGTTTTCAACCTACCCATAATGATCAAAAGATAACCCTAAAAACACTCAAGCAATTTCGATCAGATCTAGCTTACTGGATGGCTGATTGGCACGTCAAAAATTCAAGTGGGCCAATGCAATTTATCTGGCAAATTCGCCGAAAACTCAAAATATAGAATAAATCCTGTACAATAGAGAGGTATGTCGAATATAGCCATTATTATCGTGCACTACAACTCGACTCAAGAGACCTTGGAGTGCCTGCAATCTCTCCGAAAAGTCAATAAAACAGGTCACCAAGTTTCCATTTTTGTTGTCGATAATGGCTCAAAAGATCCACTAGAGGTACCAACTAAATTATTGCCTCCTCAAACGACAATTTTGCGAAGTGACGCAAACCTGGGATTTACTAGTGGAAACAATCTTGGCATGCGTCAAGCACTTCAAACAGTACAGCCCGACTACTTACTCTTGCTCAATAACGACACGACGGTCGATCCGAACTTTCTTAAAGAATTGATTACATGTGCAGAGGCAAATCCCCAAGCGGGAATGATTGCACCGAAAATTTATTTTTCGAAGGGCCGGGAATACCATGCTGATAGTTATACTGAGCAGCAACTTGGTCATGTATTTTGGTACGCCGGAGGGAGCATTGACTGGCGGAATCTCGATGCGTTTCATCGAGGAGTTGATGAACTTGATCGTGGTCATTTTGATTCGCAAAAAACCTCTGACTTTGCGACAGGATGTTGTGTGTTAATTCCTAAACGCGTGATTGATCAAATTGGTGGCTTTGATAAGAGGTATTTTCTCTACTTGGAAGATGTCGATCTCTCGATGAGAGTGCGAGCTGCTGGTTACTCCATTTTATTTTGCAAACAAGCAGTTATTTGGCATAAAAATGCTGGTTCTACTGGTGGAGCTGGTTCTGCAATTCAACAGTATTATCAAACTCGTAATCGGCTTTTTCTTTTTACGAAGTATGGTAAAGCACGTCATCACCTCACCATTTTAAAGTATGCATTAAAACTTTTTTTGAGGGGATCTATGCTTGAAAGAAGGGCCGTTCTTGATTGGGCAATTGGCAGAATGGGGAAACAGGCGGTTTTATGAGACCAACAATTACAGCTGTCATTATCACAAAAAACGAAGAAAAAATGATTGCAAATTGTTTGGAGGCTTTGCGGTGGTGTGATCAGGTCATCGTGATGGATAACGGCTCTGATGATAAAACGTTGAGTATTGCCAAACAACTTCATGCGCACGTGTTTGAGAAAACAATCTCTTCTTTTGCAGATTTACGTAATGCTGCTTTAAACCATGTCACCACCGATTGGGTAATGTACATTGATGCAGATGAGCGAGTGACACCACCTCTTTCCAAGGAAATTCTCGTGCAAATTGAAACGACCCAAAGTAATGCACTCGCATTTAATCGTTTATACATGGCTTATGGCAGAATTTTTGAGTATGGGGGTTGGCGAGAAGAAATAAATCGTGTCTTTCGTGTCTCTGCATTTAAGGGATGGACTGGTGATATTCACGAAAGTCCCAATTTTGAAGGTGAAGTGACACTTCTACATACTCCGCTTTTACATTTAACGCATCGAAATACCGTGGATGGTTTACAGAAAACAATCAGTTGGACGCCGATTGAAGCAAAATTACTTGCAGAATCAAACATTCCTCCAGTGACTGTCTTTACTATTTTTCGCAAAGGGATGATGGAGTTTATTCGCCGCGCGATTTTGAAAAAAGGACATAAAGACGGAATGGAAGGATGGGTGGAGGCAATTGTTCAGGGCATTAATCGGATGCTGGTATACATTCAAGTGTGGGAAATGCAACAAAAACCGCCAATTGCGGAAAAGTATGAAAAAAAAGAACTGGAGATTAGTAACTGGTGGAAGGAAGAGAAATGAAGATTGGTATCTATTCTCCTTATATTCCCAAGCACATGGGTGGCGGTGAAAAATACATCTTTGATGTTGCTAGAGTTTTAGCTGCAGAGGGTCATGCTGTCTCAGTCTTAATTGCTGATAGACCGGGAAATCATCATCTCGATCTCACTGATCAAAAGAAGAAGTATGAAGCTTTTCTTGATGTGAGTTTGAGTCAAGTGAACTTTGAGGTGACGCCAATTGGTTCTGAAGCGACTTTTTGGGGAAAATTACTTGCAACTAAAAAATTCGATGTGCTGTATTACTTGACTGATGGAAGTTTGTTTTTTAGTTTAGCTAGAAAAAATATTCTTCATCTGCAAGTTCCTTTTCTTGATGAAAAGAAATCATTTATTGATCGACTGAAGTTAATGAATTGGCAAGTTAAAAACGCCAACTCACACTTCACTCAACAAGTTGTTCAAGATCATTGGCGAACTCCTATCCCTTTTGTCCATTACCCAATGGTTGATGTTCAGTCCCAACTCGTGGTTCAACTCCATAAAGAAAAAATCATTTTACATGTAGGTCGTTTTTTTCAGCAGCTTCATGCTAAGCGCCAAGATGTACTCGTAGAAGTTTTTAAAGAAATGATTCTGCGTTTTCCCGATGCAATGAAAGAGTGGAAACTCCATTTGGTTGGGTCAGTGGAAGATCCGCTCTATGCAGAAGAAATTAGAAAAGCGAGTGAAGGTTATCCAATTGAAGTACTTCACTCACTCTCGAGAAAAGAGTTGCTTGACCAATATGCAAAAGCATCTTTGTATTGGCATGCAACGGGTTTTGAAGTTGATGAAAAAAATCATCCAGAAAAAGTCGAGCATTTTGGGATTAGCACAGTCGAAGCAATGTCTTATGGCTGTGTCCCGATCGTGATTGGCAAGGGAGGTCAAAAAGAAATACTTGGAGAGAAGTTAAAACATTTGCTTTGGGACACGACAGGCGAATGTATTGAAAAATCACTAGAAGTCATTCGCTCAGAAGCTTGGCGTCAAGAGTTAGCAGTTGTTTCTCAGCAACAATCACAACGCTTTAGTCCTGATCGATTTCGCGATATGCTATTGAAGATGATAAAAAGTTAGATATGCATACTGTTTCAGCCATTGTTCCCAATTATAACGGTCAAAAATTACTTGAAAAACATATTTTTTCAGTATTAAAAATACTACGTAACGATGATGAGTTGGTAATTGTCGATGATGCGAGCACTGATAACAGCTGGGAGTGGTTACTGGACACGTTCGAGCTGTTGCATGCCTCCCCAAAACACTTGGAAAAAGAAAATGCTGATGTTATTTCCGAATGCTTTTCATTTGAAAGGAAAAAAATCCAGATCACACTTGTTCGTAATTTTACTAATCAACGTTTTGCAGTGAGCTGCAATCTCGGTGTGATGGTTGCAAAAGGTAAGTATGTATTTTTACTTAATAGTGATGTCTCGCCTCAAGGAGAAATACTGGATCAACTCTTGACACACTTCAAAGATCCCGCCGTGTTTGCAGTTGGGTGTTTAGAAAAAGAGGACGGGAAAACGGGAGGGAAAAATGTTCTTTCTTTTCTACGTGGAAGGTTCATTCATAGACGAGCAGAAGATTTTTCATCTGGAGAAACGGCTTGGGTAAGTGGGGGAAGTGGTTTGTTTGATCGGCAAAAGTGGTTGAAGTTGGGAGGATTTGATCCTCGCTTTTATCCAGCATACTGGGAAGATATTGATTTATCTGCTACTGCCAAAAAGCATGGCTGGAAAGTTTTATTCGATGAAAAAGCAGTGGTTGAGCATCATCACGAAACCACAAATCAAAGTGTTTTTGGTCAACAAAAAATTGACCAAGTAAGTTGGAAAAATGGTGAAACATTTCTTATGAAGCACGGTACATTCACACAAAAAATGTTGTTTTTCCTGTGGAAACCATACTGGTGGTGGAAAGTGATGTCAAAACAAGAAAGATTATATGCCGTCAGTTGGTTAACAATTGTTGCCCTCGCGACACTTCTGCGTTTTTATAAGCTTGCGGAAGTGCCACACGGGATGACATGGGACGAAGCTTCGATTGGCTACAATGGCTATGCTATCTGGGCTACACATCGAGATGAGTGGCTCGCAAAAATGCCCATTTCATTTCGCTCTTTTGGTGATTACAAAGCGCCGCTTGCTATTTATGTAAGTTCATTTGTGACGTCAATTTTTGGACTGAATTTATGGGCTATTCGTTTGCCATTTGCACTTGCAGGAGTATTCAGTGTCGTTGGTATCATGGCACTTATTCGCCTGTTGTTTGCAGATGAAACTCAAGAAAAGCAACGCATTTTTTCGCTTTTGGGTGGACTTTTACTTTGTATTTCTGTTTGGCATATTCACTTTTCGCGGATTGCTTTTGAAAGTGGTTTGTCATTACTGTTTGTAATTTGGGGTATGTATCTCTTATTAAAACTTATTAAACAAAAAGATCCTCAATTTGAGAAATTAGTCACGTATGCCGCTTGTAGTGGAGTGTTCCTCACTGCATCTTTATATACATATCATGCCGCAAAAATTGTTTTACCACTTCTTATTCCTGTTATCCTGATTCTTTATTTGAAGGAAGCATGGCAAAAAAAATGGTTTATCTTTGGAACGGGAGTAGGAAGTCTGTTACTTTCTTTACCACTCATTAAGGACTCACTTTTTTCTGGTGGAGTTACTCGATTTTCACAAGTCTCTATCTTGACCTCGCAACTCTCTTTTTCACAAAAATGCTTGGTACTGACACAAAACTTTTTGCAACATTTTTCATTACAGTACCTTATTTTTGGCTCTACCTTAAGTTTGCGTCATGGTGATGGCATGTATGGGATTTTGTCACCGGTCACTTTATTTGTGATTGTGATGGGTATCCTTTTGTTTCTTTTTACATTTCGAAAACAAAATACATTACAAAGGAAAAATAAAGTTGTTATTTACTTACTTGGCATTGCTTGGGTAGTGATTGGAGTACTCCCTGGAGCAATTGGTGAAGATGTCCCTCATAGCAATCGTACATTGCTTAGTTTAGGCGGCTTTATCCTTTTGGCCGTTGCAGGGTGTGATCAATTAAGTACTTTTTTGAAAGAATCAACACTGAATGCTCAGTTACGTGGAAGTCATGGCGAAAAGGATTTATTACTAAAAACGGTTATCGGTGTTTTAGTCTTAGTCGAGAGTTTATTTTTCTGTAGTTATCTGCACCACTACTATACTGATTTTGCGTCCCAATCAGCGAGTGACTTTGACGACGGATATATTGAAGCGATGAAGTATGTATATTCGCAGGAAAACAGCGTAGATAAGATTTTGTTTACAAGTGAGTATGGTCAACCATATATCTATCAATTAGTGGTTTCGAAAACGAATCCAATTTGGTATCAAGGTGGTTCGCAAATTAAATACGAATTTACGAATAAAATTTCGACGGGTGATTTTGGTCGCAAAAACACACTGATCGTTGCCGCTCCAGATCAAATTGAGGCGAAGTTTGGTCAGAAATTAATACTCGGCTCAGATGGCAAGGTGAGGTTTGTGATTATCAAAACAGAACCATAACGTATGAAAAAAAGAAAAACTTGGCTTTTTGGAGCTGCCTTTATAGCGGTGCTAGTGATTGCTCTCTTTTTGCGATTCTATCGCGTGACGTCGTATCCACCTTCATTATATTGGGAAGAAATTGCATTAGGCTATGATGCTTTTTCAGTATTAAAAACTGGTCATGATCACTTAGGGAACCTTCCTAATATCGTTTCTTTTGAATCATACGGGGACTATAAACCAGCTTTATATTTCTATCTTCTTATTCCCAGCATTGCGACATTTGGTTTAAATGAATTTTCTGTCAGATTGCCAGCCATGATCGCGGGTGTGTTCATTGTGATCGGAGTAGGGATTTTGGCACGAACCTACACAATCAACAAAAGAAAAGATCTTGCGCAAATCTTAGCCATGTTTTTAACTGCCATTTCTCCTTGGGCAATTCAATTTTCCCGAGCTGCCTGGGAGGTCAACGTAGCAACCTGTTTTGTGGTCTGGGCAGTTGTATTTGGTCTGCGAGCGAAAAACTGGCAAATGAGAGCCCTTTCTTTTGTTTTGTTTGCTTTATCAATGTATACGTATCACTCTACAAGAGTAATAGCGCCGTTTTTGGCACTTGGAATGTTTGTTATTTGGGAGGTGTATCGATTGAGAAAAGTGAGAGAATTTTTGCCTCACGTGATGGTTGGAATATTTTTTACGTTGCTCATCTTACCGATCTTAATTTCACTACGTGATCCAAATACGAAAGAACGTTTCTCGGAAACAAGTTTATTTGCAGATGGACATGTCGTTCTAGAAAGTAACGCGTATCAGGAACAAAGCAATCATTCATTTCTTACAAAAATTTTTTATCACCGATATGTTATTTATACTAAAGAATTTATTGCAAACTACCTCACTCACTTTGATGCCGGATTTTTATTTTTACATGGTGATCAAAACTTACGTCACTCGGTGCAGTATTTTGGCCAGTTATATTTCATGGATGCGGTATTTTTAATCATTGGATTTTTAGTCATTTTAAAGCGAAAAAAAGTGAGTGATCTGTATCTTTTAGCTTGGTTGTTTATCGGTATTGTTCCTGCCGCATTGACAAAGGCAACCCCCCATGCCTTGCGTATCTTGCCTACAATGCCGGTATTTTTGTTACTCATTACGATTGGCGTTGAAGCTTCGATCGCATCACTTAAAAGATTTCCTCGAAGTGTTTATATGCCTGTTCTGCTCATTGCAAGTACTTTATATATTATGCAGTTCATTGGTTTTTGGCATTTTTATACAAGTGTGTATCCAAAGAAATACTCTGGTGCATGGCAGTATGGGTATCGGCAAATAACAGAGGAAGTAAATCGTCGAAACGATCACATCCACCCAATCTCGATTACCCGCGAGATGGATCGTCCCGGTATGGCCTACTGGTTTTTCTCACAAACGGACCCATTTCTCGTTCAAAAAATTGATCGGATTGCTCAACGTGATCAAGGTGAAGTACTGCAGTTCCAAAATATTCGCTTTGTCAATTTTGTGAGTGATGCTCAGGTGGGCGTAATTGCTTCAACCGTAGAGAGTCTGAAACGCATGCAAAATGCTGGTCGTAATATTTCAAGTATCACGTACATTTCGGATCCAGCAGGTCAACCAATTTGGGCTGTGTATCAGTTAAACTAAACTATTTCACCCCAAGCACCATCGTGCTGTTGTTTTCAAACAAGACGGGAAAATGTTCATTTGGAACTTGGAAAAAAAGACGTTCATCAGCTTTTTTCTGAAGATATACATACTCAATATGTCTTGCTTTAAGCTCGGCAGCAAAGGTCCCTGGATTTTCAGTTTTAAATAACTGGACAAGCTCTTTGGAACGATCATCAATCGGCTGATTGTGTGTCACAAGCATGTTTACACCCGATAAATACGCATTGTGATCGGCAAAATAGGGCACATACGGAGTTTGATGATCCAAGTAATTTGATGGATGAGCTTGAATAATTGCTTCAGGAGGAAGTTTACTGCGCATGTATTGAAACGCTGCCAACTCATCTGCGGAAACCGTGTAGTCAGAATGATTGTTTTGGTACATTTTAATGATCTCAAAAAAGTCATTCGTGACTCTCGGAATAGTGAGAATGATAAGCGCTATCAATACGAACTTCGTGAGGTACGAATGAGATGTTTGAAGTTGTGACAAACTAAACGCAGCAAAAATACTAAAGATAATTGAAGACACAACAAAAAAATTAAAGACATTAAATGCCCCAGATACTTGCAACGTGGTCAAACCCAACACTACAAATAGTACTGAAGGCACAATCAGAAAAGCTAGCAATTCGGTACCAAGTTTTTCCCTTAAAGATTTGACCGGCCACACTCCAATTAAGCGAGTCCCATATACACTCACTAAGCAAATAAAGATCGCGGCTGCATCAAGTAAAGTAATATATTTATAGTTACGCGTCGTTTCATAAACCTGTAAACGTAGCCACCAGCCATTCCAGTTCATGTAGTCTTTCCCCAAAAATATTTTAGGCCACTCTAATGGAGAAAAAAATAATCCTCCCGATCCATGGTTGGCTGGTAAGAAAATTGAGGCTGCTATCATTACAAAAAGAAAACACAACATCATTTGTGTCCGCAGTTGCCAGATACTTTGACGTTTTAAGATTGCTTGAACGAATTGAACTGCTGTGCAAGTAACTAATCCCACGCCAACAAAAATTCCGTAGTAAATTTTAAAACCTGTTAACGATGCAAAGAGAAAAATACTCAGCAACCCCCAACTTGTTTTTTTCGTTTTCGTCCAAAAGGTGAATGGTAATAAGCTCGTTAAAAACACCAACTTTGCAAACGCATGCGGCATGTTGAGAAACTGAGTAATACCATTGTCAATTTCTGGTGTATAAAAACCAAAATGATGTTGAAAGAAAAGCATAAATACATAAGCTGCGTCACCCGCTAAATAGAGAAAAAATACTCCCCAGTAAGCCGTTTTCTGACTGCCTCCCCAAGCTTTGATAAGAAGGTAAGTTGCTACTCCAGTGAGTAAAGAGATGATAATAGGAAGAACTTGAAAAAAAATAATACTCGGAGAAATGAGCCAGACGCGTACCATTTCTGCCATCACTAAATCAGACCAGTAGTGATAATTTGTTAACATTAAACCACTGGCGCCTGGTTCAACCGGGGGAAACTGACGAGCAATCGATTGAATATAACTCAGATGCATGACTCCATCCACAGTATTCGTTCGAAAAAATTCAACTCCATTTGGAAAACGTAGTCCTGACCCAAACATAATCAGTGATTGAAAAACGGCACCCGAAAGTAAACAAAAAATAACTTTTCGATCTTGCTTATATATTTTTTCAAGTGCTGCTTTCAGATAATTTTGGTGAAAAGATTTATCACGATACCAGAGCAACACAGCAACTCCAAAGTAAAAATATGTCAACCATCTTGCATGAAGATATCCAAATGCATAGCCTTGATAAGCAAGTAAAACCATTCCAATGACAAAGGAGAAGAGAATGTAGAGAGATGATGATTTTAGACGAAGCTTGGCAGTTACCACCGATCCCGGGAGATAAAAACTTACGATGACCATTACAAATGAGAAGAAGCTGATCATGACTCAACATGATATCATTACTTCCAATGCAACGTAAGCTTTTTTGGATTACATGGATTGTTATCGTATTTTTAGCAATCGCACTGCGCTTTTATCAGCTAGGTAAAGTTCCTTTTTCATTATATTGGGATGAGGCGGCAATGATGGTTGATGTGAAGTCCGTTGTCCAAACTGGTCATGACATGTTTGGGCGTCCGTGGTTTCAACTTATTTACCCTTCTTATGGTGACTTTAAATTAGCTGTGTATATCTGGAGCGCAACTCTGTCAGCGAAAATATTTGGGGTGAGTGAGTGGTCACTACGACTGCCCAGTGCTTTAGCTGGAGTAGGTACGGTCATTATTGGTGGGTTGTTAGCTCGTCAAATCTTTGCAAAAAACAAACAATCACTCCACGAAAGTGAGCTCGTTCAATTAATAACGATGTTCATTTTAGCAATTACACCATGGGATATGATGTTTTCCCGAACGGGATTCGAAGGTCATTTGGCTCAATTTTTCTTAGGACTTTCAGTTTGCTTTACACTTGCTTCCAAAAAAAAGTGGTGGTTCATCATCTTCGCAGCCTTTTTGGGTGCACTTGCCACGTATACTTATTTTTCTGTGCGTTTTGTGTGGCCCGTAGTTTTTCTTCTTGCCTGCTTTTTATCTAGCGACAAAACAAGAAATTTCAAAAGAAGCTTTATTCAAGCCGTTATGGGAACTATTTTATTTTTACTCATGTTAATTCCTTTGTATCGTTCGCCTTTGTACGCCGATACTAATACATTTCGCCTTGGAACTGACTCTGTATTAAATCGAAGTGAGTACCCAGTTCAAACAAATGTGTATCGTCAACTTGGAGGTAATAGCCGAGTGGATCGAGTGTTATTTTCTCCTCGAGTTTTTATGATGAAACAATTACTGGAGAATTATGCGGCAAACTCATCCCTCCAATTTCTCTTTACTTCAGGTGACCCCAATTTAAGACATGGCACAGGAAAAAATGGATTGTTTTTTCTCATTTTCTTACCATTTTTCATCAGTGGAATCTACTATCTCTTTTTTCAACGACGTGGAGTACTCTTCTTTTTATTAGGTTGGTGGATCATCGCACTCCTACCAGCTTCGGTTCCTTTAAACGTTCCACATGCATTACGATCTCTCAATGCACTCGTTCCAATTGCTTTAATTATCGGAGTTGGTCTTACACAAATATTTTTGTTTTTAGAGAGTAAACTGTCAAGATCTGTAGCATTTTTAGCAATTTCTCTCATTTTGATAAGTATATGTATTTCTGATGTTTCATTTATTTATCATTACTTCACTTTTTATCCCAAAGAATCAGCCAGTGATTGGCAAAATGGCTACAAACAACTTGCACAAGTGATTACTACTTCCAAACACCCAAATGAAGATGTCTGGATCTTACCATTTGATGATCGTTTTTATTTATGGTTCATGGCATATGGGCCGTATACAGGCAAAGATTTCCAATCATGGAAAAGTGAAAAATATCAATTTCCCAGTTTCGATCACATTTCGTTTCATGAACCAGATCAAAATCATCTAAATATGGCAAACTATCACTATCTTTTAGCAGGACAAGTAGATGCGGTTCACCAACAACTTGTGAAAAGCAAATCTCAACCAACAAGATTAGAAATCATTAAAGGTGACGATGGCAAAGATCGATTTGCTGTCGCATCTTTTTAGCATTTACTTATGAAACTCAAAGTCTTCTTCCTTTTTATTATTCTCGGTGGTTTTTTATTACGAGTTATTCAGTTAAATTCACTGCCGGTGATTTTAAATCGTGACGAGGCAGCTTTGGCATATAATGCATATCTTCTCCAACACACTGGAAAAGACGAGTGGGGACATCAATGGCCATTAGCACTCCAATCATTTGGTGACTACAAATTGCTCGGCTATCCAGCTTTACTTGTTCCGTTTTTTAGTATGTTTGATTCACATGATTGGGTGGTTCGCTTACCTTCTGCTTTGGGAGGAACAGCATTAATTTATCTCGCATATCTTTTTGTTAAAAAAGTTTTGAAGTTAGAGAAAAAATGGGCAGTTTTTGCGGCTTTTTTAATTGCTGTCCAACCAGTTTTTTTCTTTTACTCACGAATTGCTTTCGAGGCAAATGTGGCATTAAGTTTATTTGTGACGGGAGTGATCATTCTTTTTCAAAGTAATACCAAAATTAAAGTTTGGCAGGAAATATTGGCAATCGTTTTATTTTTGTGTGCAATTTTTACGTACAACACGCCACTTTTACTACTGCCTTTTTTATTACCTTTGCTGATTGTTCAACGGGGATGGCAAAAACCAAAGCGTTGGATAGTCGTGGTTGCCGGATTAATGATCGTGATGTGTATTGGCTTTGCGTCACTGGCATCTTTATCAAAACAAAAAAGTGGAATCACTATTTTTAGTGACGAGACATTGTGGATGCAGTCGGTGCAGTATCATGATCAATTTCAGGGTGTAGCACAAAAAATACTCGGAAATAAAGCCATCTTTTTTGGCAGGATTATTCTTCAACATTATGTCGCAACATTTGGTCCAGAGTTTCTAGTCATCAAAGGAGGGACTCATCCTTGGCACCAGTTACCTGGATTTGGCCATCTTTTTTGGCTTACTTATATATTGGCTGCAGTTGGGATTGGTTCATCATTCTTTTTTGTATTAAAAAAAAAGAAGTCATGGACGATTCATCATACTTTACTCTACTTGCTGATTATTTCTCCTTTGCCATCAGTCGTAACGGTTGACTCACCACACGCGACTCGTAGTTTATTTGTTTTCTTTCTTTTAATTATGTTTGCTATCATTGGTGTGCACACGCTTTGCCAGCAATTCAAGAAAACGAATTTGATTGTATATGTTTGCACGGTACTTCTTTTAATAGAGTCGTTTCAATATTATGTTGTCTACTTTACTGTTTATCCGTCGCAAAGTAATGCAATCCTCAAGGGTGGCTACGAACCTTTTATTAATCAAGTTGAAGAATCGAGTGGAAATCAAAAAATTGCTGTTGTTGATGACTCGGGTTTTCAGTATATTTTGACCGCATGGTACTTAAAGATGAGTCCAGAAACTTTTTTTGCGACAGTAGCAAAACACTTACCCGACCGTATTGGCTTTCGCTATGGATATCGAGTAGGGAAGTACCGATTTATTGTGAGTCCTGATGACCGCTTTGCAGATGAAACAAAAGTAATTTGGTGGAATGATGTCTCAAATACCTGGGAAGTCAAGTAAAAAATCCCGTATAATCAATCTATGATCTCAGTTGTCCTTGCCACTCATAATGAAGAAAAAAACCTCGAGAAGTGCCTTGCTTCGGTCACAAACTTCGCAGATGAGATTATTGTCGTTGATGGTGAATCAAGTGATGGAACTGTTCAGCTGGCAACTCGTTTAGGAGCAAAAGTTATTAATACCACTAATAAACCTAATTTTCACATCAATAAGCAACTGGCAATGGATGCCGCTAATGGTGATCTAATTTTACAACTGGATGCAGATGAAGTTGTTGACGAAAAATTAACTCAATTTATCCAAAAGCTTGCACATACAACAACTGATGAAGTAGCGTGGTGGATAAAACGTAAAAATTACTTTATGGGAAAGTTTTTACAAAAGGGTGGGCAATACCCTGATCCAGTTATTCGACTGTACCGCAAAGGGAAAGCGCATTTGCCTCAAAAAGACGTTCACGAGCAAATGGTGGTCGACGGCAAAATTGGTTGGGCTGATGGCCATTTATTGCACTACAGCAACCCGACCTTTGCAGAATATTTGCGTAAGTTCAATACGTACACAAGTTTCAAAGCCCAGCAACTTTTTGATAGTGGCGTTCAAATTACTATTGTAAACAGCATTACGTTTCTTTTCTGGAAGCCTGTTGCTACTTTTTTCTCAATGTATATTCGTCACAAAGCATTTTTAACGGACGGTATTCCGGGTTTTACATTTGCAGTTTTTAGTGGACTGCATCACTTCATTGCGTATTTAAAGTTGTGGGAGATGTATGATCAACGTTCTCTTTGATACTTCACCCCTTAAAAATGATCACGCAATTCGCGGAGTTGGGGTTTACACACGTCAACTCGAAACTGAGTTGCGAAAAATGGATCAACTAAACGTATTTGATGATGTGCGGAAAAACGCCAAACCTGACATTGTTCATTACCCATTTTTTGATTTATTTTTTTCGACTTTACCAATTCGTCTGACTCGAAAATCGAAAATTGTGGTTACCGTCCATGATGTCATTCCATTACTTTTTCCAAAGTACTACAAAGCGGGGATAAAGGGGAGATTACGTTTTTTTAAACAGCGTACGGCTTTGCAACGAGTCGATGCTGTGTTGACTGATTCTTATGCATCTCAAGCTGATATTATTAAGTACTTAAAAATCAAACCAGAAAAGGTGCACGTTACTTACTTAGCAGCGAATCCTGAAATTGTGCGTCCAACTCTACAGTGTATTGCTGACACACGTAAAAAGTATCACATTCCTAAAAAATATATTTTGTATGTTGGTGATATTAACTACAATAAAAATTTGCCGCAATTAATTAAATCTTTGAAGTTTTTGCCAGATGAAGTCACACTCGTGTGTGTCGGTAAAAATTTCGTTGAGCAAAAAATTCCTGAGTGGACTCGCATTGAGCAACAACTTGCTTTAAGCGATGTTTCTGATCGGGTCTGTTTTTTACCCCAAGTGACTGGTGACGCTCATAAAGAGTTGGCCGCACTGTATTCAGGAGCAGCGTGTTACGTTCAACCGTCCCTCTATGAGGGATTCGGACTTCCTGTCTTAGAAGCAATGCAGTGTAAAACACCTGTAGTGGCTAGCAATAATTCTTCTTTAATTGAAGTTTCTGGCAAACATGCAGTTATGGTCGAAGCGACTGCCGAATCAATTGCTGAAGGGATAAAACAGATCCTAAGTTGGTCCGAGCTACAGTGTAAGGAACATGTTGAAAAGGCTTTTAAATGGAGTCAGGAGTTTTCGTGGTCAAAAACTGCGGTGCAAACATTTAAGGTATATCAACAACTCATGAAGTAATTAAATGAAAAAAATATTTTGGTTGATTTTGATTCTTTTTTTTACTTTCTTTGTGACAAGGGTCTATGTTCACTCAGGTTTTCCGTATACACATGATGGTGAAAACCATTTAGCACGTTTTGCTAACTATGCTATAGCTGTGAGAGAAGGTCAGATTCCTCCTCGATTTGCACCTAATTTATTTAATCACTATGGCTATCCAGTCTTTAACTTTAATTATCCGCTGGCTAATATTTTGTCGCTCCCATTTACATTTGCCAAAATAAACTATGAACTTACTTTTAAGTTGATATCAATCGTGGCTGTTGGGTTTTATTTACTCGGTGTCAAAAAATGGGTGCAGTTACTTGGTTTAGGAACTCCCGCACAGATATTTACGGTAGCTGTAGCTTCGGTAAATCCATACTTGCTGAATATCATTATTTACCGAGGAAATATTGGAGAAATTTTAGCACTCTGTTTGTTACCATGGCTCATGGTAGGTTTAGAAGAGTTGACAAAATCAAAACGTAAAAAGCTTTTTTTTATTTTTGTTTTTAGTATTTTTGCTTTGTCGCATAATATTATTGCAATTTTTTCATTGCCTTTGCTTGTTATTTACGGAGTCATCCGTTTCCAATCAAATCGTCAGTTTTGGTTAAGTTTTTTCTTTGCTGGACTATGCACCGTAGCACTTTCTCTCTGGTTTTGGCTCCCCGCACTCACCGAAAAATCATTTACGGTTTTAGACAAAGTAAGTCTCAATACTGAATTTTTTGATCATTTTCCGAGTTTTACGCAATTGGTCTTTGCACCACTTCGTTTTGGTTTTTCGTATGGGGGACCAATAGATTCGCTTTCTCTCTCTGTAGGTTTATTTCAGTGTGTAATACTTCTTTTAGCCACAATTGTCTTACTAAAAAAAAGAAAAAATACTCGTTTCTGGTGGTTCATTACTTTGATTTTATGGCTGATCTTCTTTTTAGAGCTCCCAGAAAGCCGTTTTATCTGGAGCGTGTTTACTCCAATCGCGAAGTATATTCAGTTTCCTTGGCGCTTAACCGTCTTTTGGGAGATTTTACTTTTACCGTTAGCTGGATTTTTATTTGAAAACGTTCGTCGATCTTGGCGTATAGGATTGTCGATCTTGCTGGTGTTCCAGTTTATTGCATTCACTCG
>PJMF01000003.1 GCA_003173865.1 Minisyncoccota bacterium | reverse complement strand
TGACCGCGAAGGGACTCGAACCCCTGGCCTCCACAATGTCAATGTGGCGCTCTAACCAACTGAGCTACGCGGTCTTGCGAGCATGAAGCGAAGGCTATTTTAGCAAAAAGGTTGTAAAAAGACATCGGGAATACTGTATACTCCGAGAGTGAAAATCTTGCTCACAGGTTCAATTGCTCTAGACCGGATCATGGTGTATCCCGGTAAGTTTAGCGAAGTCATCCAGCCAGATAAGCTTCACGTTCTTTCGCTGAGCCTGCTTATCAATGAATTAAAAGAAACACGCGGCGGCGTCGCTGCTAATATTGCCTACACGTTAGCTCTTCTCGGGGAAAAACCAGTACTACTTGGCAGCGTTGGCACAGCCGCAAAGAGCTACATGAAAGATCTTGGCAAACAAGGAGTTGATATTTCACGCGTCCATTACTCGGATTTGCCAACTGCCACCTTTACCGTTATTACTGATCAAGCAAACTGCCAGGTTGGTGGGTTTTATCCCGGTGCTATGAGCGATAGTCACAGTTTGCGAGTTTCTGAGTTTGATCCATCCGAGCATTTTGTGGTGATCTCTCCTCATGATCCACAACAAATGGCCAAACAAGTTGAAGAGTGTCGAGCGAGCAAGATGCGCCTTTTCTACGACGTTGGCCAACAGGCCAGCAATATCTCCGGCAAGGATATTCGCGCAGGAATCGAAGCAGCTGAACTCATGATCGTCAACGACTACGAAATGAGTCAATTAGTTGAGAAAACCGGTTGGGACGAAGACGAAATCCGCAATAAAGTCAAGATATTTATCGTGACGCTTGGCGCCAAAGGCTGTCTCATTTATCAGCAGGGTGCTGACGAAATTCTTTCTGTTCCGGCAATGAAAGTAGAGTCTGTGGTTGATCCCACCGGCGCCGGAGATGCGTTCAGAGCTGGCTTTTTATACGGATACATCAGAGATTTTGATATTCGTACCTGTGCTGAGTTTGGCACAACTGCAGCTGCATACGCAATTGAAAAACATGGTACACAGGCACACTTTTTTACAAAAAAAGCGTTTTTCGAACGTCACGACGCAAAACATATTTCAAAGGAGACACATGTCTAAATCAACCGACTTCAAAGTCAAAGACCTTTCACTCGCAAAGTGGGGACGAACAGAAATTAACCTCGCCGAAAAAGAAATGCCTGGATTGATGAGTATCCGAGCCGAGTATTCAAAAACCAAACCACTCAAAGGCGCGCGTATTGCAGGTTCACTACATATGACGATTCAGACCGCTGTATTGATTGAGACTCTGCAAGCACTCGGTGCGGAAGTCCGTTGGGCATCATGCAATATTTTCTCCACACAAGATCACGCCGCAGCCGCAATCGCTGCGGAAGGTACGCCCGTATTTGCTTGGAAAGGCGAGAGTGAGAAAGAGTACTGGTGGTGTACAGAACAAACGCTGCAATTTAAAGATAAGAATGGCAAGCTCATTGGCCCCAACATGATCTTGGATGATGGTGGTGACTTAACTGCTTGGGTGCATGAAAAGCACGCGGACATGTTGCCAAATATTAAAGGCGTCTCGGAAGAAACAACCACTGGTGTGCATCATTTGCACAAATTAATGGCAGAAGGCAAGTTAAAAATTCCTGCCATCAATGTGAATGACTCCGTGACCAAGTCCAAATTCGACAATCTATATGGCTGCCGCGAATCGCTCGTTGACGCAATCCGTCGTGCGACTGACGTAATGCTCTCCGGAAAAGTTGCTTTCGTGGCTGGTTTTGGTGATGTGGGCAAAGGAAGTACCCAGTCGCTCCGCAATAATGGAGCACGCGTAATCGTCAGTGAAGTCGATCCAATTTGTGCTCTGCAAGCTGCGATGGAAGGCTACGAAGTCAAGCGCATCGAAGATGTACTCGATGAAGTCGATATTTTTGTGACCGCCACTGGTTGCAAGGATGTTATTCGCATCGAACACATGGCAAAAATGAAAGACACTGCTATCGTGTGTAACATCGGTCACTTTGATGTGGAGATTCAAGTTGAGCAACTGAATAAATATCCTAAAATCAAGAAAGAAACCATCAAGCCGCAAGTAGATTTGTATACTTTTCCTGATGGGCACCGATTAATCTTGCTCGCCGAAGGGCGTCTCGTTAACTTGGGTTGCGCCATGGGCCATCCGTCGTTTGTGATGTCTAACTCATTCACGAATCAAGTGCTTGCGCAAATTGAGCTTTTCACCAAAAAATACGAAGTCGGCGTGTATTGTTTACCAAAAGCATTGGATGAAAAAGTTGCAGCACTACACTTAGAGCAAATCGGCGTGAAACTGACGCAACTCAGTAGCGATCAAGCTGAGTACATTGGTGTCAAGAAAAACGGTCCTTTCAAAAGCGAGCAGTATAGATATTGAGATTGATAATTATCTACTTTGTTGCTAAAATAAGCACATGTTGCACGAGATTTCTCGCACTACCACAACAACTACCATCCCTGTTGGGGAGTAAGTTGTGTGGCTAGAGTGAGATTCAGGAAGCGACACAAAGCCTCCCCACAGGGAGGATTTTTTATGCCATTTTTGCGGTACAATCACACTATCACTTTAAGGAATTTTTTATATGTCAAACAAACTAGACGAACAACTCAGTAAAAAATCAGCAGATGAGCAAGCACTTTGGAGCCTGCGTCACACGGCCGAACACGTGCTTCACCAAGCCGTGAAAGAACTTTATCCGGATATCCAACTGGCAATGGGTCCGGCAACTGAAGAAGGTTTTTACTTCGACTTTGATGCATCACCTGAGGGCAAAGAACCGATCGTCATTTCCGAAGCAAATTTTCCTAAAATTGAAAAAAAGATGCGCGAGATCATTAAGAAAAATTGGCCCTTAGTACGCCAAGAAATTTCGCCAGAAGAAGCCCGCGCACTTTTTGCTGACAATCCGTACAAACTCGAATGGATCAATCAAATCGAAGCGCGGGGAGAAAAAGTCACTGTTTACTGGACAGGAGAACCAGGCAGACAAGGATCGATGGTGGATTTATGCAGTGGCCCTCATGTCGCAACAACAGGCGAAGTCAAAGCATTTAAGTTGCTTTCAGTAGCAGGTGCCTATTGGCACGGCGACGAGAAAAATAAAATGTTGACACGCATTTACGGCACTGCTTTTCCCACTCAAGAGGAACTGGAACAGTACTTATTCCAACTTGAAGAAGCCAAAAAACGCGATCATCGCAAACTCGGCAAAGAGCTTGAACTTTTCTTCATCGATGACATGGTTGGGAAAGGTTTGGTGATGTGGTTACCAAATGGCACGATCGTTCGTGATGAAGTGGAGAAGCTCGCCCGGGAAATGGAGAAAAAAGCTGGCTATGTCCGCGTTGTCACCCCACACATTGCGAAGGAAGAGCTCTTCCTTACCTCTGGACACCTTCCATACTATAAAGACAGCATGTATCCGCCAATGGAGATGGACGACGGCACGTACTACTTGAAAGCCATGAACTGTCCGCACCATCACCGTATCTTTTTGCACAAACCACGCAGTTACAAAGAGTTGCCGTTGCGACTCGCAGAGTATGGCACATGTTATCGCAATGAGCTATCGGGAACACTTGCGGGGCTTCTCCGCGTGCGCGCGCTTGCTATGAATGATGCCCACATGTACTGCCGCAAAGATCAAATTAAAGAAGAATTCGCCGGCGTACTCAAACTAACGATGGAGTACTTCAAGATTTTTGGTCTGCAAGATTATTGGTTCCGTTTATCAAAGTGGAGTCCTGACCATACTGAGAAATACATTGATGAACCGGAAAATTGGGAGTACGCAGAAAATGTTTTGCGCGAAGTACTGCAGAGTATGAACGTGCCGTTTGTCGAAGCCGAGGACGAAGCTGCCTTTTACGGACCAAAAGTTGACGTGCAGTTCAAATCTGTCATTGGTCGCGAAGAAACCATGTCAACCATTCAACTCGATTTTGCGGCAAAGAAGCGTTTTGGCCTGAGTTATGTTGATAAAGATGGCAAAGAAAATAACGAAGTGTTTGTAATCCACCGCGCACCGCTTTCAGTGCACGAGCGCTTCATGGCATTCTTGATCGAACACTTTGCTGGCGCATTTCCGTTATGGATGGCTCCCCTGCAAGCAGTCGTCATTCCCATTTCTCAAGATCAACAGAAGTACGCAGAAAAACTCACTCAACTGCTCCGCGCGCAAAACATTCGCATCGAAAACTGGGATGAAGCAGAGTCAATGCAAAATCGCATTCGCAAAGCCGAGACTCAGAAAGTGCCGTACATGTTTATTGTCGGCAAAACAGAAGAGAGTAACGAAACTGTTTCAGTTCGTCGACGCGGCAAGAAGAGCGACGGGGAGTGGGCAGTCACTCAACTTCTTGAGAAAATCAAAAAAGAAATCGAAGAAAAGGCGCAGTGGTAAAGGACTCTATGGCTTCAGATAAATTCTCAGCTGTTTGGGTCTCGCACTCGTCAATCGGTGATTTTTTGAAGTGTCCTCGTGCGTACTATCTGAAAAACGTCTATAAAAGTCCAGAAACTGGCCACAAAATGAGCATTATGAGTCCACCTCTGGCGCTTGGGCAAAGTGTCCACGAAGTGATTGAAGGCTTATCAGTCCTCCCTACGGAAACTCGTTTTCAAGAGTCTTTAATTGCCAAGTTTGACAAATCTTGGCAAAAAGTAAGTGGCAAACGCGGCGGTTTTTCCAATCCCGAACAAGAGCAACGCTATAAACAACGAGGCGAAGAAATGCTCCGCCGAGTCATGGCTCATCCTGGCCCATTAAAAAATTTAGCGGTGAAGATTAAGATGGACCTTCCACACTTTTGGTTGTCCGAGAGCGACGAAATCATTCTCTGTGGCAAAATCGACTGGTTGGAGTACTTTCCAGATGAAGATACGGTCCACATTATTGACTTCAAGACCGGCAAGAATGACGAAGATAGCGATTCTCTTCAGCTGCCTATTTATCATTTACTCGTCTCAAACTGCCAAAAACGCAAAGCGACTCGAGCGAGTTATTGGTACATTGGGCGGAGTGATGATTTAACTGCCCAAACCCTTCCAAATCTGGAAGAAGCAAAACAAAAGCTCCTCAAAATTGCAAAAGACATCAAACTTGCCCGCAAACTTAATATCTTTAAGTGCCCTCAGCAAACCGGCTGCTTTGCCTGCAAGCCCTTTGAAGCCGTCCTCAAGGGAGAAGCCGAGTTCGTAGGACTCAATGACTACGGCCAGGATCTCTTTATTTTGAAGCAATCTGATAACGACACTGGCAATGAGAGCGAAGTACTCTAAGAAGCTCAATGACATCTGGATTTATTTGCCACCTCATGTGATAATACATCTTCGATTTACTAGTACAGGAGAAGTCGTTTAGACACATGATTAAAAAAAGATCGTTCCAGCGGCCACAGCAACAACCACGCATTACCGCGAATAACAACATTCAGGTCCCAGAGGTGAGAGTCCTTACAGAACTGGGGGAAATGCTCGGAGTGATGCCTACCCGCGAAGCGTTACAGCTGGCTCGCGATCAAGAAAAAGATTTGGTGATGGTTACCGAAAATGCCCAGCCACCGATTGTCAAAATCATTAGTCTGTCGAAGTACCGCTATCAGCTTCAACAAAAAAAGGCTGAAGGCAGAAAAAAAGCCAAAGTTCAAGAAATTAAAGAAGTTCGTTTTACTCCATTTATGGGCGAAGGCGACTTTCAAACCAGACTAAAAAAGGTCATGGAGTTCTTAAAACGAGGCGATAAAGTACGTCTTACTTTGGAGTTCAAAGGCCGAACAATTACCAAACAAGAGTTTGGCCGCGAACAAATCGACAAAGTGATTACAGCAACTGCTGAAATTGCTACAGTCGAGATTACACCAAAGTTACTTGGGAAAAAAATGATGGCACAACTCATGCCAATCAAGAAAAAATAAACATGGATGGAGAGGGTATGCAAAAATATAAACAAAAAACTCGCAAAGGTACTGCGAAACGCTTCAAAGTTACGGGCAGTGGCAAAGTGCTTCGTCGCTCACAGAACATGCGCCACATTCGCCGTCACAAAAGTAAAAAAGCGATTCGTGCATATCGCAAACCAGTTGAAGTCACTGGCAAGTGGGCACGTCGTATTAAACACATGTTAGGTTTAAGATAAAAAAAAGGAACATATGGCACGCACAAAAACTGGTTTTACCCGCCACCGCCGTCATAAAAAATTACTTACTCGCACAAAAGGTTTTCGCGGTGCAAACACTCGTTTATACAAACGTGCACACGAAGCCGACCTTCACGCAGGCCAATACGCATTTATTGGTCGCAAGCTGCGCAAGCGCGATATGCGTTCGTTATGGATCTTACGCATCACCGCTGCATTGAAAACCATTGGTGATGGCTTAAACTACTCTCGTTTCATGAACATGGCGAAAAAAGCCAACTTAGGACTTGATCGAAAAATTCTGGCAGACATTGCAGTTTCTGATTTTGAGTCATTTAAAACGATCGTTCAAAAAGTGCGGGGCTAATTTTTTACTAAAAAAAGAAAATCAGAAAACCCCGTCAAAAACGGGGTTTTTTAGTTTACAATAGAGCCGGTCATCATGAGCACAACCAAACTTCTTTACTTTCAAGATGCATATCAAAAAAGCGCAACTGCAAAAGTGCTGGAAGTGGTGCGTGATGGAACACAAACTGCATTAATTCTTGACCAAACAATTTTTTACGCTCAGGGTGGTGGACAACCAGCTGATTGGGGTTCGATCATGGGGGAGAAGAGCGCATTTAGTGTTACCCATGTTTCGTATAACGGCGGCGCCGTACTACACAAAGGAACTCTCAGTGGGGAAATCGAAGCCGGCGAAGAAGTGACACTCGAAATTAATTGGCGACGCCGATACCAGCACATGCAGCAACACACCGCTGGTCATATCATTGATCAAGCAGTCAAAAATGTCGTGTTGGGTGCGCAAAGTGTTGATGGAAATCACGGTATTGGTAAACAACTTTTCGTCGAGTTTTCCACTCCCTTACACACTGATTTAATTCCGCAAATTCAATCAGCCATCGACCATATTCGTGCAGCAAACTTGCCAATCACGAGTGAGATGGTCAGTTATGAGCAACTGATCGAGCGCCAAATTAAACTCCCTTTTGATCTTCCGCAAAACAAAGAGCTCCGCATTGTCCAAATCGGTGAGTATCCACCAATGCCAGATGGTGGAACACAGTTACTCTCAACTGGCGAAGCTTGGCCAATCATGGTTACAGATATCGTTGAAAAAGACGGCAAGTGGCGCGTCATTCACACTGTTGCTGAGGAAGTGTCTTCAGTTGCAAAAAACCAGACAAAAATCGAAGAAGCATCATCCGTTCAACCTTCAGATCAACTCAATGCATTGCTGCAAAACATTGAACACATGAAGGCAGAATTTCTCAAAGACAACGCACAACCAGAAAAATTACAAAGTAAGTATTTAGGTAAAAAAGGTGTTTTTAATCAGCTTGCACAAACACTCAAAGACATTCAACCTCAAGAAAAAAAATTGGCTGGCCAGTACATCAATGAACTCAAAACTTCACTCGAAACAGCCATCGCCGCTGCACAAACACAGCACGTTGCAACCCAAGCTTGGGTTGACTTGACCGTGCCGGGGAAAAAACCCGCTGTTGGTCACATGCACCCTGTGTCGCAAGCAATGGAAGAAATTACACATATTTTTGAACAAATTGGATTTACGCGCGTGCGCTATCCGGAAGTTGACTGGGACCACTATGTGTTTGAGGCACTCAATATGCCACCAAATCACCCCGCTCGTGATGAATGGGAAACGTTTTTTGTGGATGTCCCAGCGAATCAAGCATTTGGCAAAGTTGTGTTGACGACGCATACCTCAAATGGCCAAGTGCGCGAAATGGAACGCCTACACTCTCAACCACCCATGCGCATGATTAACATTAGTCGCTGTTATCGTCGCCAGCAAGACGCAACCCACACGCAAATGTTTCATCAATTTGAAGGCCTCGTTGTGGATAAAGGAATTACTATTCAACACTTAAAAGGTACACTCAATTATTTTGCTGAGCAGTTTTATGGCCCAGGCACGAAAAGCCGTATTCGCCCTTTCCATTTTCAATTCACAGAGCCATCTTTCGAAGTTGATTTCAGTTGTCATATTTGTCAAGGAACTGGTCAAGTTACTCATGATGGTGAAACTACCAAATGCCGTTTTTGCAAATCAGGTTGGCACGAAGTGGGGGGAGCTGGGATGGTCCATCCAAATGTTCTCAAAGCGGGTGGGATTGATCCAGAAAAATATACTGGCTTTGCGTTTGGCTGGGGGATCGAGCGTACATACACACTCAAGGAAGGCTTAAATATTGATGACATTCGTTTGTTATATAGCGGAGACCTCCGCTTTTTGGAGCAATTTTAAACGCTACACATATGAACATCCTTATTCCACATTCTTGGCTCCTCGAACATCTTGATACCAACGCAAGCCCTGAAGAGATTCAAAAGTATCTTTCGCTCTGTGGTCCTTCAGTTGAACGTATTTATCAGCGCGAAGGCGAAGCTGTCTACGATATTGAAGTTACCACAAACAGAGTGGACTCGATGTGCGTGCGCGGAATTGCGCGGGAAGCAGCAGTGATTCTCAAACAATTTGGGAAAGAAGCTACACTGCGTCCCACTCCTAAAAGTACTTTGCTAAGTCGTTTAAAAAATAAAAATAAGCAAGAAGAAATAGAGTCAGCGGCACACAAGAAACTCCCTTTGCCGATTATTGTTGATAACAAAAATATCTGCAAACGAACCATGGCAGTCGTGCTTGCGCACACAGAACGCACGCCCACACCTAAATGGATGGCGAAACGGCTCAAGCAAGTTGAGATGAATGTTCACGATGCAGTCATTGACATTACTAATTACATTACTCATGAACTCGGACATCCATGTCATGCATTTGATTACGACCGCATTATGGCACTTGGCGGCGTTATTCAGGTTAAACAAGCCGAAAAAGGGAAGCAATTCACCACACTCGATGGCATGACTTACACGACGGTTGGGGGCGAAGTGGTGTACGAAAATGAAGAAGGTACAATTATTGATTTACCCGGAATCAAAGGCACGGCAAATACTTCAATTAATAGTGGGACGAAAAATGTATTATTTTGGCTAGAAAATATCGATGCAAAAAAAATTCGTTTTGCCTCAATGACGCACGCGATTCGCACTGTTGCCGCACAACTGAGTGAAAAGAATGTTGACCCAAACTCTGCAGCTGAAGTCCTCGCCAAAGGCATCGAACTTTTTCAGTACTTAACACATGCGCACGTTGCTAGTCCAGTCTATGACAAGTTTCCTGGGAAGCAAAAACCAACTCCAGTCACTGTGTCTCTCGAACGCATTCAAAACTACTTGGGAATCGAAATGCCCGTGAATACCATTGACCAAATCTTAAGTGATCTGGGATGTGAAGTGGATTTAAAAGCAAGTCGGTTAAGTGTCACTCCGCCAACGTTTCGCCCAGATATTCAAATTGAAGCAGATGTCATCGAAGAAATTGCTCGCATTTATGGATACCATAATTTACCAAGTGTTGTGATGCCCACGGCAATCCCGCTCGTCAAACCAGAAGGTACGAACTTTCACATTGAAGCACGGATAAAGCGATTCTTAGCTGCCGTAGGCTGGCAAGAAGTATATACGTACTCAATGGTCAGTCAGGAATTAGCTAAGCAATCTGGTTATGCACTGTCCGAACACTTAAAGTTGCAGAACCCACTGACCGACGATCGTGTTTTCTTGAGACGTTCTTTACTGCCCTCTCTCCAAGAAATTTTAGATCAAAACTCACAAAAAGCGCAACTCTGTGTATTCGAACAAGCAAATGTATATCATCCTCGTGCAGATCAACTTCCAGATGAAGTGCTGCATCTTAGTTTGCTTTCACGCATTGAGTATCGCGAAGTCAAAGGAGCACTGGAAGTCCTTTTAGATCAACTTTTTATTAAAGATTTTACGATTACACCGATCACTCCCAAAACTCATCTCTATACTCAAGTTGCGGAAGTATGGGCAAGTGCGCCACATACTCATCATCAGATTCTTATTGGCGAAATTGGTATCTTGCAGCAGAGTGGAGCAACTGCAGTTACGCTTGAAGTCGCAAAATTACTCCAAGTTGCCCATACTCACCCAACCTATCAATCAATCGATGCAACGAGTGAAATTATTGAAGACCTGACCTTTACGTTACTTCCACACACTGCTGTCGGACCGCTCATTGAAACAATCAAACAATCCTCGCCATTGATCACAAAAGTCAATCTAAAAGATACGTATGCCCAAAACGTTACGTTTACGATTACGTATCATCATCCTGAGCGCAACCTTACTACAGAAGAAGTTGCTCCCGTCCGCCAAGAAGTCGTCAATCAGCTCCAAAAAGATGGTCAAGCCAAGCTGGTTGGACAACTTCAATGAAACAACGCGTTTTACTTATTCTGATTTGCTTGCTGATTTTTTTCATCCCAGCAAATTTGTTTTTGAAGTTTGTAACTCCACAAGCTTATGTAAATGGCTTACTTATCGATTATTTGTTGCCAAAACTTTATGCGAGTGATCTCATCATTTTTGTATTACTGGCGATGGAGGGAAAAGCATTCTCCAAAAGACAACTTTTGTGGATCGGACTAACGGTTGTTTTTTTCTGCCTGCAATTTACCAGCTCTAAACCACTCGCCAGCATATGGTACTTTGCCAAAATTTTGGAGATGCTGGGACTTCTTGTTTTTTTGATTGAACAGAGCTCATTGTTCAATACAAAAGCGGTCAACTATTGTTTGGCTGCAACGCTTCTTTTTCAATCCTTCATTGGCATCTACCAATTCCAAACTCAACGCTCTTTTTTTCCTTCATATATTTTTTTTGGAGAACCAAATTTAAGTCATCGATTACTTTTAGCCAAAGGCAGTTTTAATGGTATCGAAAAAATTCTTGCTTACGGCACGACAGCTCATCCAAATATTTTGGGAGGCTTCATCGTTGTGAGTATATTGATGCTGCTGTGGCGCTGGAAAATATTCAGAGCAAAAGAAAAAATTGCGTTCGGTAGTATTATGTTGGTCAGTCTTTATGCACTGTGGGCGACGCAGTGCATATCGGCGATCATGGCGCTTGTAGTTGGCATCATTGTTTTTAAAATGGCACCAGTTCTTAAAACGCGCAGAAATTTTTTTATTCTTTTTGCGACTCTTTTTTTCATTTCACCGATAGTTATTTTCTTTCTCAGTCAAAAATTCCCTGACAATCTATCATTTACTCGTCGCCAGGCACTCAACCAAGCGGCATTCAGCATCATTTTACATAATCCGCTCAAAGGAATAGGCCTGAACAACTTTACCGCTGTCGCAGAACAGTATCATCCTAGCGATGAAGTCATCCGATTTACACAACCAGTGCACAACGTTGGCCTGCTGTGGCTAGCCGAAACAGGCATCTTCGGAACTGTATGGCTAATGATAACTTTGAAGTTAGTTGCTCGGCGAAGCGTGCAACTTGCTTTCATCATCCTGCTGCCAATTTTGGCTTTGGATCACTACATTATCAGCCAGCAAACTGGGATACTGCTTCTCATTTTCCTAAGTGCCTTTCTGGCACAGCGACACACTACAGCTCAATGACTCTCTTAAAAGTTCCCCTAAACTCTTTAAACTCATTTGCTTCTTTGCGTTTTTTCCACAGACCATATAGTCCAGCACTCGAAACAAGTACAAACATAACAAAATAAGTAAAAATTAATGTGTCGAACATATAGCTCCTTTCGATTTAGCTAATAAAAAAACCAAAACCATATGTAATAATACAGATCAATAAACCCAGACAAATATATCTCCAATCTCTTTGTGCGTTCGGTAACAATTGAACAAATACAATACCTGCCAGCGCCATATTTCCTAGATCAAAAAGCTTATTTGCAAGATCAATTTTGTTAGAATTCTCAATATAAATTCTACTATTTTTAGATTTAAAGAAAATAGTGAGATTTTTTAGAGTATATTTCGTGTTCATCTCGCCGAGCATACAACCCGAAGATGACAAAAACTGTAGGAAAAATAAAACTGCTACCTCACCAGCGGACTTTGGGTGGAACGATCAAGTGGAACACTTTGTTTGGTACTCACAATAAGGCTATTCAACTCTTCAGCTTTATTCAGCAATGTGTCGAGTTCCTGGGTAAAAATTGTGTTCTTGGCGGTTTGATAAGCTTGATTTTCTGCAAAGTTAAATTGTTTGATTTCAGGTGTGAAAGCCTGAATCAAAGAAAAATTCACACCCTCATACTTTTGTTTCAAGCGATTTCGCTCGACCGACAAGCGGTTTACAACACTTCCGGCATAGACGACTTCACGCACTTCATCTTCTGAAAATTGGTAAGAAACGACATACTTTGGATTCATCAAAACTGACTTTGCGTGCGCATAAGCCTCTTGCCACCCCTCAATAGCATCGGGAGATAAACGCACAATGTAACTGTAGTCAACACGGTCGTTTACCGTCGGCTTAAATTGAGTGGCAATTGATTGATCGACATTCATAAAAAACACACCAAAGACAATCACCACAAAAGTTAAAACTTCCAAAACGTACCACTCCACCATCCATTTTTTATAGTGACGCAAAATTAAAATCACCGTAAAAATAAACATCATGATCAGGAAAGCCATTCCGTACACACGAATTCTACTCAAACCATGAGACGCTTGATACAACCACACCCGACGCATAATCGAAAAAATAAAGATAAGGGTTTCCACCAAGAGTAAGACATTGATTTTCCTCAATAACCCTTGACCTTTTTCATGAGTCATTCGATGCACCACCATATTAAAGCCCGCAACTAAGTACACAATCACTGATACAAGTAAAAGTTCTCCAAAACCTTTCTTCACGTACTCTGAGTACGTCTGCACTCCAAATTGGTGAAGTTCAGTTTCACTCACTGTTGTAAACAGATAACGAAACTGAATGAGTAAGAAAACGCCGAGTAATGCCGCCACTGAAACGCCCAAAACGAGAGACTCAACGCGCATTTCTTTTAGACCAGCTCGTTGAAACGGAGAAGCAAAACGTTGTTGATTGGCCACCCACGCTGTGGGAGCAATAAAAAGCAAAAAGAGCACAGAAAGAGTAGTGCGATAAACCAACCACGTTGGAAAGTTTGGCAACTGAAATTGAAACAAATTTTGCACCATGTGGGCAAAAATGGGATCAGCTGACAAAAGAAGTAAACCGAGCACTCCAATCACTGGCACTGCAATGACTACGCCACGCACGACACCTGACATGACTTCTTGGTTCATGTGCAGTGAAGGAACCATCTTTCGTCGTCGCGAAAATGTTTTTCCTAGTTCAGGCAACTCACTTAAAGCACGATCAGTTCCATTTAACCAGTTAAATAAGGTGTGCAGTGGTAAAAATACAACTTCAGAAAGCGCACCAAATTCATCGTGAGTTAAAGAGAACAAATAAAGAGAAAGCAAAGTTCCCCCCGCTGCGACACCACTCATTAATAACTGATCCACACCAT
Organism: Minisyncoccota bacterium; assembly: GCA_003173865.1. Taxonomy (GTDB): domain Bacteria; phylum Patescibacteriota; class Microgenomatia; order UBA1400; family PJMF01; genus PJMF01. The sequence continues at coordinate 49,173 of PJMF01000003.1, read as the reverse complement.
TTGCGTGATACATCGCAAGTAAACTCGCCAAGACAGCAACTGTGGAAGATCCAAGCGCCAAGTGTTGTTTCCGTGAAGATTGCGGTTTGTAAAACAAAATTAAGAGAAAAATTTGCGCCGCGACTGTTGCCAGGAAAAACCACAACGTCCCCAAACCAGGCATGGTAACTTGAGGAACATATCCCTCCCGAAATGGAAAAAAAAGAAAGTTGAAGCTAATCAGTCCGAAGCCCAAAGCAGCGAGTTTACGGTACATAGTTAGAATTCAAGTATACCATTTTACGCTTTATTTGTCGAATTTATGGGGTTCCACTTGGCTTCGGAGTAGGGGTAGGAGTGCTCGTTGGCGCTGGTGTTGGATGCTGCCAATCTTGTCCACCAGTACCGATGTGCATAGTGCCGCTTTGCGCTACTTTTCCACCCCGCGCAAATGCTTTGACGTACACTTCATGTTGGCCTGCTGGCATGTGAATAACGTTGTGATAATTTTTATCGTTAACCGTTTCTTTTAAGTTGTTATCCATCCATATTTCCATTTTTTCTATTCCATCACCGGAGTCTGCATTTGCGTCCACAATAATATCTTCAACGTTGATGCGTTGTTGATCATTTGGCTGATTAATGCGCACAAATAAATCACTGTTGTCTCCACAATAATCAGTGGGTGGCTTGAACTTATCATCACTTTGACTGGCAATCCACGTATTGATGCCATCTTGCCAACGATTCACACCATCCATGCTATACGGATCGTCTTCATGAAGGAGCACGAATTCTTTTTGATCAAAATCACCGGCTGCGATTTTGGCATCAGTAGCTAATTTATTTTCACCTTTACACACTTTTAACTTTTGATGAATTGGATCGGGTAAAGAGGGAAGAGTGCCGTGAATAACGTATTCCTGATGAGAAGGAAAGTCATCATGTTTGGGATACCCAGAAATGTTGTCAACGTCAACCTGATCAATCCCTGGTGGGACTTTCCAGTCGGGCACTTTATACCCTTCCGTAATTGCCTCATTCATAATTTTACGCCAAATTGGCGAGGCACCTGACACACCAGAAGCCACTTGTTTCATGGCAGTATTGTCGTTATTTCCCACCCAAGTACCGACCATGATATTTTGACTCCACCCAATTGCCCAGTTATCTTTGCGATCATTAGTGGTACCGGTTTTGACTGCAATGGCTTTGCCTGTGTTTAGCAGTGAATTTGCCCCAAACGCAATTTGACGCGCCGAGTTATCTGAAAGGACACTATCAATGAGAAACGCTTCTTCTGGCGACATTACCCGCGGCCCATCTACGTGATGATATTCGTAAAGAGTGCGACCTTCTTGGTCGGTCACTTTCAGTACTGCCACTGGTTCTACTTTTAAGCCACCATTCGCAAACGCACTGTAGGCAGTGACCGTATCAATCAAGTGAACTTCAGCACCACCTAACGTTACCGCCAAACCAAAGTGACGCATATTTTCCGCAGTGGGTTGCAAGGTATTAAAACCAAGTTGGCTTGCTAGCTGCAAAAAGTTTTGCACACCCACAATCGCGATTGACTTGACGGCGTTCACGTTCATGGAGTTGCCTAAACTATTGCGTAAACTCAGCGGTCCAAAAAATTTATTCTCGTAGTTTTGCGGCTCGTATTTTTTTTCAGTTTTATCGTTTGGATCGTTGCGGAAAAAAGTCGTCGGTGCATCTACTAATATCGTGGCAGGCGTAAAGCCTTTGCGAAACATCGCAAGATACGTAACTGGTTTAATCGATGATCCAGGTTGGCGTAACGCATCGACCGCAATATTAAACTTGCCATCAACGTCTTTATTATTATACCCAATACTCCCAACCATACTCAGAATCTCGCCTGTTTGGGGATTCATCACCATGGCCGCCCCATTGCCGATGTTCAAACTCGTATGCACTTTTGCCACTTCGTCAGCGACGATTTGCTGTGCTTTTTGATGGAGATCGAGGTCGAGCGTGGTAGTAACTTGTAAGCCACCGCGCTCCACCAAGTTTTGGCCAAATTGTTTTTCAAGTAAATCTTTCACATAGAAAACAAAGTGGGGAGCCAGAATTTGTGTTTCGGGTGATTGGAATTGAAGAGTATCAAGATCTTTTGCCGCAGTATCATACTGCGATTGATTAATGTAGTTATCTTCATGCATGCGGCGCAACACACCAAGCGCGCGGTTTTTCCACAACGGCATACCAGTATTATCTTTGTGACCAGCAAAAGGCGAGTAGTGCGTGGGTGATTGTGGTAAACCAGCGAGGACTGCTGACTCTGCTAAAGTTAATTGTGAAACAGGTTTGCCAAAGTACATCTGCGACGCAGCACCCACACCTGCTGAGTTACCACCATAGGGAGCCTCATTAAGGTACATTTCGAGAATCTGGTCTTTCGTGAATTTACGTTCAATTTGGAGAGCTAAAATGAGTTCTTTAAATTTACGTAAAATTGAGCGTTCATTTGTGAGTAAAACATTTTTCACTAATTGCTGCGTTAATGTTGAGCCACCCACGACGCGACCTCCGCGAAACACAAAGTTATACGCAATCCGAAATGGCGTTAACGGATCCACTCCTTGATGATTGTAAAAATCTTTGTCTTCGACAGAAACTGTTGCTTGCTGGAGGTACTTTGGAATTTGATCGATCGTGACCGGATCGCGGCGTTGGTCCGCATATAAATCGTAAAGCAGTTTGCCATTACGATCAAATAACTTGGTACTAAATCCATCATGACGAATAATCTTTCCTGATTCCGGCAAATCTTTTGAAACCCAAGCGAATACTACGAAAAAAGCTACTACACCGGCGATGACTGCGAGAACTGACGCAATCGCCGCAATACGAAGAATTTTCATGATTCGCAAACGCCGTTCAGCCGGAGAAAGACGAGCAAAGGGAGCGATACCTTTCCAGAAATTGTGCACAGCAGTCAAATGAATTTCCATGGTGACTTATTGTAACAAATAACATAGATCCTTGCGCACTATTCACTGTGACAGTTGGTTTTTCTCACCCCCGCCGAAAGGGGTTTTGGTTTGGATTCGAACACCGACGTATGGAATCAGTTAGTGGGGATACATGTTTTTGTGCTACATCCTGAAGTTTCTTAAAAGTAGAAAAAATGGACTACTTTTTGATCACTTTAGGGAGACTTTTTGCATACTTATCTAAAAGTCGTTCAAAAGTCTCCAATATAAACTACTTTTTAGCAACATTTAGACAACTTCAGGATATAAGCAAAAAACAACAATCCAACTCCACCTACAGAAAAAATAAATATTGAGTAAAATCAAGCGTATGCAAAACTCCGATCCAACATCACAACTTCCAGAAGTCCTTACCCGCGGCGTGGCCGAAGTATTGCCATCCGCACAAACACTTGCCGAGTTAATGTCCAAGAAAAAGATTCGACTCTACTTAGGAATTGATCCCACAGGTGCGTTTCTCACACTTGGACATGCTGTCCTTCTGCGCAAGATGCAGCAATTCGCTGATCTCGGACATGAAGTTATTTTACTCATCGGCAACGGCACGGTGCGCATTGGAGATCCAACGGGCAGAGACACGACACGCCCTGTATTAACCGACGAACAAATTCAAGAAAACTTTAAAAACTGGAAGGCGCAAGCAAGCAAAATTCTGGATTTTGACAAAATTCACATTCGTTATAACGGCGATTGGTTAGATAAATTGTCATACGTTGACATTATTAAATTGATGGCGCAAACAACCATTCAACAGCTCATCGAACGCGACATGTTTCAAGATCGCATCAAAGCTGGCTTGCCCATTCACGGGCACGAAATTATGTATCCACTCATGCAAGGATACGACTCCGTCGCAATGGACGTTGACTTAGAGCTCGGGGGCACTGATCAAACATTTAACATGATGATGGGTCGTCATTTGCAACGCGTCTACAACAATCGCGAGAAATGGGTTCTCACTACACCAATTATTAACGGCACTGATGGTCGCAAAATGAGTAAGAGTTACGGTAACTACGTTGCGCTCACCGAAACACCAAATGACATGTATGGGAAACTCATGTCTATTAGCGACAATCTCATCATTGAGTACTTCACTTTACTTACTGACGAACCACTTCAGTCAATTGAAGTAATGCAAAATGAAATGGAAAATGGCACAAATCCGATGGAGTTCAAAAAACGTTTGGCGCGCACCATTACCACCACATATCACGATGCATCACTGGCAAATGCAGCCCAAATTCACTTCGAACAAACAGTGCAACAAAAACAGCTGCCGGTTGAAATGGAAGTTGTTTCTGTGACCGAAACAGAATTGAAAGTCATTGATTTAATTAAAAAATGTTTACCAGAAGAGAGTAGTAGTAACATCAAACGATTATTAGAACAGCGCGGAATTGAACTCATTAACCCTGGTAAAACTGAAGGTGACAAGCCAACTGATCCGAATCAAAATATAATAACAGCGGAAGTCAATATCGTTAAAATCGGAAAGCGTAGGTTTTTCAAAATTAATTTATGACAAAAAAAGTTCGCCGCCGCATTCTCATTGTCTTTGCAATCATCGCAATTCTTGGATTAATTCTGGGAAGTTTTTCGGCAGTTGCGTCAGGATTTTAATTTTAATATTTGTGTTGCGTTATGTATTTACTTACCACACCACTCATTGCGGTGAAAGGAATTGGGCCAAAGCTCAGCGAAGTTTTTGCAGAACGAAGTATCACAACGGTAAAAGATCTTTTGTTGTTTATGCCACTGCGGTATGAGGATCGTTCACAGAAAAAAAATATTTCTGACCTTGTGGTTGATGAATTAGTAACACTCGAAGTTGAAGTGACGCGCAGCAGCAATTTCTATAAAGGTCGTCGTTCAATTCAATCTGCGACAGTCCAAGACGAAACCGGAAAACTAAAACTGATGTGGTTTAACAATCCACATATCGTGCAACGATTAGCCACGGGAACCAAACTTTTTATCAGCGGAAAACTGACTGCACGAGGCATGATGGTTCAGCCGGCTATCGAAGCGGTGAGTGACGATACCATTCACACTGGGCGCCTCGTTCCAATCTATTCGTCGATTCCTGAAATTGCACCCGCCACTTTGCGAAAAATATTAAAACATATTTTAGATCATCTTTTTCCAATCGAAGATACTTTGAAAAGTATTTTGAGTGATAGTCCCGAACTCACAAAAGCACTACGCCACATGCACTTTCCTGATTCTGAAGATGCAGTCATCACGGCGCGTGAGCGACTTGCTTTAGAAGAACTTCTGTCTTTGATCGAACATTCACAACAATTGAAAAAAGAATGGAGTGAAGGGGGAGAGGCGAACATAATTTCTCCTCCTGCCGAAACCATTGCAAAACTTCCATTTGCTTTGACCGCTGCGCAGCAGCGGTGCATAAAAGAAATCACCAGCGATCTCAAACGAAATATCCCGATGAATCGTTTACTCATCGGTGACGTGGGGTCAGGAAAAACCGCTGTTGCTGGGATCGCTTGTGAAGCAGTTCTACAGGCAGGACATAACGCTGCACTCGTTGCGCCAACCCAAATTCTGGCAGAGCAACACCTTGCCACATTTCAAAAACTTTTTCCGCATTTGCAAACAAAATTGATCACCAGCAAATCTTCATTTCAAAAAAACGAGAATCAACCGACACTATACATCGGAACACACGCCGTGCTCAATCAATTAGAACATATTAAACCCGCACTTCTTATTTATGACGAACAGCATCGATTTGGCGTGCGTCATCGTTCACTCGCACACACACTTCGACCACGACCACATTTACTCACCCTTTCCGCTACACCGATTCCACGTACCTTAATGTTAAGTATTTTTTCGCATCTCGGATTAAGCGTGATTGACGAGATGCCCCCAGGACGTCAGGAAGTCAAAACCTGGCTCGTTCCGGCAAAAAAGAAACATGATGGCTTGAAATGGATTGCGCGGCAAATCGTAGAAGCTCCCGCGAATACACCCCAACAGGCATTAATTATCTGTCCATTTATCGATCCATCAAATGCAGTCGCTTTAGAAAACGTTGCCTCCGCGACTCAACGTTTCGAAGAAATAAAAACATTTTACAAAGATCAGCAATTACGTCTCTCATTACTTCACGGCCGCATGTCCAAAAAAGAACAGGCCGAAATTACAACAAAACTGTATAAAAAAGAAATCGACATGCTCGTCACAACGCCAATTGTGGAAGTTGGCGTCGATTTACCAGCCGCATCGATCATCGTTATTGAAGCAGCAGAGCGATTTGGACTTGCGAGTTTACATCAGTTGCGCGGCCGCGTCGGCCGCGCAGGTCAAGCAGCGTACTGTTTACTTTTTACGAGCTCCTCCAAAAACGAATCAAGCAAGCGACTGAAGAAGTTCTGCAGTATCCATAATGGCATGGAGTTAGCCGAACTCGATCTCCAAAATCGAGGGGCAGGCGATATTTTTGGCACACAGCAGCATGGCTTTGATGAGCTTCAGTTTGCGAACTGGACCAATCTCGACCTGATCACCAAAGCCAAAAAACTGGCCGACCGTATTCAAGAAAAAGAAATTGCATGGAAACCATTTTTACCTATTCATCAAAGCAAAACCGGCACTCCGCTTGCGAACTAGGCCTGATCAAGCTAAAATACCTCTTTACTTAAAGGAATATATGGCAGCACAACCAAAAAATAAAATTACGCGTGTCGAGCAAGGCAAACGTCGTCACGGCAACACCCCAAAATTGAGTAAAGATCCCAAAACCACCAAAATCTCAATCCACAAAGTCACTTTTTACGCCAAAATGCTGAGTTTGTTTGGCAGCTCATCAGCATCAGATAGAAAGTCTGACAAACCCAACAAATCAGCTAAAAAAGCGAAAAAAGCAGCTCCCAAAACCGCTGGTGGCCCCATGACCACACAGACCGCTGCAAAGAGTCAAACTCCAACGGTCAAGAAAACGACTCGCACTCAACATAAAGGGGCTTAAACCCTCACACCAAATTCCAACTTGTCCTCTCCCGAAAACCCGTTACTATACAGGTATGAGCGATCAGACGACTTCGGCACCACCACAAGTTACCCAATCGAAAACCGATCCACGACATCTCCGTCGTGCTGCACTGATGCAGCAAGTTTTTGCTTTTAGTTTTTACACCGACCAAATTCTGCAAGACCAATACATCAAAGAGCATCCAGAACTCACCGAAATTGTCCCCAAAATTCCAGAATTAGACGTGATCATCCAACAATTTGCCCCTGAAAGACCACTCGCGCAAATCAATAAAGTGGATCTTGCCATTCTGCGCACGATTATGTTTGAATGGAAAACAAGCGACACCCCGCAAAAAGTCTTAATAGATGAAGCGGTTGAGCTTGCAAAAGAGTATGGGACTGATAGCTCATCACGTTTTGTGAATGGCGTCCTCGCCCAACTTCTCAATTAATTACAACTCAGCAGTATAGAATGGAGTTCTTATGCAAAATGCACCTGTAACTAATACCGATACATTCACTATTGTTCAGCACATCATCGCCGAAACCACTGGCAATGATCTTGAGGACATTACGCTCGACGCTGACCTGGAAGAAGATCTTGGCATTAACATGATGGACGAGTTTCCAGCAATTGTAACGAAAATCCAAAAACAAATTGAAGTCATTCTGCCAGTCAGTAGCGTCAAAGAGTGTGCAACGGTCGCTGAGCTTGTTGAGCTGGTTGACGATGAACGCGATTTATAGATGTAAATAAGAGCAGATAGGCACTTCATGTCTCTTCCAGTTTTTCATAATCAACAGCTTCTCACTACTGCGCTGACGCACCGCAGTGCGCTCAACGAGGGCTTATCGAGCTCGCCTGAGTCAAACGAGCGACTTGAGTTTTTAGGCGACGCAGTTCTTGAACTCGCAACTACGGAGTTCCTTTTCAAAACCCTCCCCAATGATCAAGAAGGGATGTTAACGGCGTATCGCAGCGCTCTCGTTAAAACCACGACGCTTGCCGAGATTGCTCAGAAACTGGATCTAGGCAGCCAACTCTACATGAGTAAAGGTGAAGAGGCATCTGGGGGACGAAAAAATACCAGTTTACTCGCCAACGCCGTTGAGGCTTTTCTGGGGGCTTTGTACCTCGATCAAGGCATGCCAACCGTCGAAAAGTTTCTCCAAGAGCATTTATTTCCCATGCTGACCACTATCCAAGCTCAAAAACTCTACAAAGACCCTAAAAGTCGCCTGCAAGAGCTCGTCCAGTCATATGGTTTCGAAGCACCAGAGTACCAAGTGATCGAGGAAAAAGGCCCCGATCATGACCGCATCTTTACGGTACGGGCAATGATTAATGGTCAAGAGTTTGGTCAAGGTGGTGGCCGGAGTAAACAACTTGCCCAGCAAGAGGCAGCTCAAGCCGTTCTTGATCGGCAAGATGAGTTTGTGAACCTCCTGAAAAAGTAACGTTTCTACTTGAGAACAGCCCAACTTCGCTGTATAATTCCGCGTATGTTAAAAATCAAACTGGCTCGATTTGGTAAAAAGAAACAACCTCATTATCGTATCGTTGTGAACGAAGCGCGCGACAAACGCGATGGCCAATCCGTTGATACCGTTGGTCAATACGCCCCGACTTTAAACCCAAAAATCTTAACTATCGACATGGAAAAGTTCAACGCCTGGATCAAAAAAGGCGCTCAACCCACTGACACAGTGGCCACATTGGTCACTCGTTTCCAAAGTGGCAATCCATTTCCACCAAAAAAAGCAAAACTTTCTAAAAAAGCAAAGGCGAAAGCTGCAGCCGCTCAAGAAGCTGCCGCACAACCAGCAGTCGAACCTGCAGTTGAGATTGAACCAGTTGCTGAAACCACCGAAGCCTCTTCAGAAGCAACACAAAACTAACGCCTATGAAAAACCTCTTAGAATTCATTCTCAATCATTTAGTTGACCATCCTGAGGATGTCAAAGTCGAAGAAATGGAAGATGAACGTGGTTTTACATACACGCTGTACGTTAATCCAGAAGATATGGGTAAAGTAATCGGCAAAAATGGACGGATTATTCAATCCATTCGCAACATTGCGAAAGTGCGCGCCGTCAAAGAAAACATTCGCGCCTACGTTACCCTTGCTGAATAAAAACAAATAAGCGCACAGAAACTACTTTCCCACGCCAAATAAATCTTGTTGTCCGCCTCCCTGAATCGTTTCTTGAACTGGTTTATCTGCTGGAAAAGAAAACGTATCAAGTGTTTTCAAAAATTCTTGTTCATTCCCATTTGTTTCTGGAAGCGGCGTATCAAGTGCCACGACGATTGGTTGAGTAAAGTAAAAGCTAGTTAACGTGAGATTGGCTTCAAATTGATTGTTCGTTTGCTCCGCGTTACCCGCACTTGCAAGGCGAATTCTGGTCAAATCAGTAATTGGGACTGACGTCTCAATTTTATCGACAAATCCATTAATTTGGGCGAGGGTACCCTTAATCGTGACTTGAATTTGCAAAATATCCACACCATTAATTTTTTGACCTCCAGCAGCTGCTCCACCACTCAGCGCAGAGTAATCGGTTGCCACACCAGCACTACTACTCGCTAACTTCCCGGGGGAAGTTTCAATCTTGACTATGGTGACAGGTCCAGCTTCCGCTGCCGAGTTGACTGAGTTGAGTAACTGCAAAAGCGGTTTTTGAGAGGGAAGAGCAAGATCAATTTTTTTACGCGCATCAGAAGATTGAAACGCAGCCATATCATCTAGACCACTCATTTTTTTGTGTAACGCAACTAAATGCACCTGCTCTTGCTTCATTGAAGTATAGGCATCTAGTGCCCGTGTCACTTGCATGGTCAGGGTTAAAATCCCAATGCCTAACGCAACAATCAACATTAATACGGCAGACGTTAAGTAGCGCCGACCAAAAAGCAGATGGCGAATGTTTATGTTCATAGTTATAGCTTTGCCTGTTGTGTTGATACGGCAATCGACATTTGGTACTTTCCATCTGGATCTCGGTTGAGATCACTTGGATTGAGTGACTTGAACTTTGAGCGTACATCAGCAGAATTTACTAACTTAAACACGTGTTGCAACACAAAAATATCGGTTGACTGAATCCGAAACAAGAGCACTTTGTTTTGCGGATCAAACTCGATAGAGCGAATCTCGACATTTGGACCAAACAACGTCGTGAAGTAAGCAATTGCGGCACGTTTTTCGAGACGATCTTGATAAATCTGGACTAAGTTACTTAATTTATGAGAAAAAATCACAAACGCTTCTTCAGTGTCACGCGAACCACTAATTTGCGTCATTAGTGCACTTTCTTGCACCCGCAAGGCATTGGTTTGATTGTCAAAGTAAAAGCCAGTAATTAACACGCCTAAGAAAAAAAGCATCATCACACCCACACCAATCCCAGCCAGTAGAAGTAACCTTTTATCTCTTCCTTCTTGCCGAGAAACTGTTTTTTGGCGTTCTGATAAAAAATTAATTTCCCGAACCATAGGGGACCTTTTACTTTTCTCTCATTAATAAACCAGCACATACGGTGTACACGGGCTGATTCACTTGGGGCACTTCCCCAGATGCAGTTGCAAAAGGAGAAGCAATTAACACTTCCATGCCAAGTTGCTCAGCCAAAAACTGCACAAGACCAGGAAGTTGCGCAGTTCCACCGGATAAAACAATCCTTTTGACTACTGCTGGTGCATTCTGGGACTCAAAGAACTGCGTTGCTTTTTGAATATCGAGTGCAAATGTACGCAAAGTCGGCATTACAATTTCGCGAATTTTTCCTTGGAGCTGATCTGGATCAATGCCATAACTGCGTTTGTACTGTTCCGCTTGTTTGGGATCAAACTCAAGTGCTACCTCAATATTTCTAGTCAACACTTGTCCAGCCGTATTGCTCGTAAAAACAAACCTAAGCTGCAGTTCATGCATAATTGCCATATCAGTGGTGGTGGCACCGACATGAACTAAAATTGTGATTGGGTCGGTGTCCACAAACTGCACCGCACGCATCAAAGAAAGTGTATGTGTTTCTAAAATCGTTGGTTCAATTTCGGCTGGTAAAAAAACTTCCAAGTATTTTTCGATGATTGACTTGCGCGCCCCCACTAAGAGCACGATCATTTGTCTGTCTTTTTCTTGATGTGAGGGACGATAAATAACTTGATACTCCAAGGAAAGTTCTTCGAAGGGAATGGGAATATGTTGCTCAGCTTGCCACTGAATTGCCGATGCAAGTTCCGCATCAGAGAGCGGGGGAATAGAGATCACTTTTGTGGAAACCAACGTTTCGGGGAGTGATAAGCGCACATCTCGCTTCGGCAAATTATTACTTTGAAACAGTTCTTTAATGATTTCGGCTAATTTTTCGCGACTCGCTTCATCAACGGCGACAGCCGTACCAAGTTCATTGGGGACTTCAATAGCTTTGGTAACTTTGAAGTTTTTTCCAGGTTTTCCCTGAATTGCTTTAATCGTGTAACTGCCAATGTCGAGGGCAACGGCGTCTGGCATAAGTCTCCTGTGGTAAGCTCATAATCTTATTTTGTTAATGTGGTGCCACTAAATAATACATAGTCCATAACAGAAGGTGCAGTCGAAAGTGTACGGTTTACTTGCACACTGCGTGTTTCGTTACCAAGTTGATTGGTTGCTGTTGATGTAATCGTGTAGCCTTGGACCGGCAACGTGCCACCAACCCCACTCACAATCACTGCTGTGTCGTTATACATTGGCTTAATGCGCACTAACACATCTTTTGGTTGGAGCGTAATCGTAGTTTGGCGAAAGTAGGTGGATCCAGCAGTGTTAACGACTGTAATCCCATCGCCATAGTCACACGGAGCGTATGCGTAGTAGCGAACACTCGTCTTCGGATACGTGGTCGAGTCAAAACTAAAAACAGAGACGAGCAGGGTCGCCGGTTTTTGTGAACAGGCTGTTTCCTTGCCCCACTCGATCGTAATGCCAGTGGTTGTTTGCGCTCCAGAGGAGTCAGTGAGTTGTACCCGGGCCGTAGTGCCTTGAAGCAAGCGTGTATTGAGTGTTTTAACGCGTTGAATAGAGTAGTTCACGTTTGCGTTCGCTGCAGCTACGCTGGCAGTTTGCGTGACCAGGTCTTGTGTTTGTGCATTTAAGTCACTCGACAGCGCTTGCTCTACACCCACTTCAGCTGCATTAAAGATACGATTAGAGACTTCATTTTGTTGCGAAAGCGAGACATCACGAGTTGCTTGAGATGCCAACGAAAGACCAATCGTCAACATGACGACCATTAAAAGAATAATAATGATGCCTATCTGTCCAGATTGTGAGTGGGTGCGTGTCATATGTGTGTTACTGTACACTATTAGTATACGGGAGCAGGGCGTGGTCTGCAAATATCTTTCCGGAGTTACGTAGTTCTCAAGCTCACACACTTCTCGAGTCTCTCGAAAACCACGAACTCCTTCAATGTATGATGAAAATTTTTCAATTACTAATGATGGTGCTAAGTATTGCTTTTGCAAAACAACCTTCTCACCTCAACGCTATCGCACAACCTCCGGAAGTTCAGCACATTTTGAACACAACTGACCTGAGTGAGCAGCGTGCGTGGTTAACCAAACTCCTTGACCGCGTTGGACCTGAACACACGCAAGAGTATATGCTGCACTCTGGTTTGCCTTTTACTGGTCAGTCGCACTTACTGGTGCATGAAATTGGCGAGTATATTTATAAAAAATACGGTCCTGCTGGACTAAAGTACTGTAAAGAATATTTTTTGTCAGCGTGCTATCACTCATTTATTATTGATGATTTAGCCGACCACGGGATTGATGGTTTATCGCACACCATCGAGCAGTGCAAAGAATCTGGAACAAATGTATTAACTCAGTGTGCTCATGCTGCGGGTCATGGTTTTTTGGCTTGGCGTGACTATGATCTCCTGGGAGCGCTTAAGATGTGTGATCAACTCCACCAAAAATCAGGAGATGTGCCCACATTTAATTGTTATGACGGTGTTTTCATGGAAAACTTCTGGGGAGTGCACGACGGTGAGCCTTCACCAAAACGCTGGCTGAAAGCAAGTGATCCTCTCTATCCGTGTGACGACCCTCGAATTCCTCATCAATACTTGAGCGGGTGTTGGTCAAATCAAGCATCTGTGATGTATGTACAGTTCCATGGCGACTTAAAAAAAGTGGCTTCGTACTGTGATGCTGTTCAAGATCCTGATTTGCAAGGGATGTGTTACAACAACTTTGCCCGGCAAATCCATCCATTAACAAATGGAAAGACGGACGCGGCGTTTGCGCTTTGTCAGAACGCGACAGGGGAGAAGTGGCAAAATTACTGTTTGGAGACGATTGCTAGTGCAGCTTTTTCGGTGGGCGATCATGAGAAGATGCCGTTTGAGATTTGCTCGCGGATTGGGGAAAGCAGCAAAAAGGAGTGCTATCAGGAGCTAAGCGGGATGATTTGGGGAGAGGCGGGGAAGGATGTGAGTGTTGGGGATGAGCTATGCGGGAGAATTCAGGATAAAACGTTTAGGGAGGAATGTGGGGAGAGATAGGTGCTTTGACTCGAAATAACTTGTTCTTTCAATTAAATTTACTGCTTTCTTACGAATTCGTAACTTGATTATTTCAACACGGAGTAATAATGGGTGTAGAATAAGGTTGAATAATAGGCCTATAAATTAAATTATAAGTTGCCTATTATCAAGTAATATGATATTATTTAAACATTATGGGCTATTATTTTATAGCCAAAAGGAGAGTTTATGCGACAAGCAGAAGTGTTAAGTAAAATGTTGAGAACAGCCGCTATAGGCTTAACTGCCGTAACTATGGTAGCTGCGGAGGGCAAAACACCAGCCCAAGCTAATACTGGAAAATTAGATAATCAAGTTGGTGGTCCTGTTAATCGCAATGTTCTTGTTGTTAATTCAAACCCTGATACAAACAATACTGATTCTCAATCTATTCAAAATCCAGAGACTACTTTGAACCCGGATAGTCTGCAAGATGGTCAAATGTATTATATTCAAATTACGCAAGATCCAACTGATGGATTGGTATATAGTGGAAAAGAGGATCCGGCAGCTCTTCAAAAGGCAATTGCTAAGTTGAAAGTAGGAGAAGAAATTATTGGTATGTATATTATGAGTGATGGTAGTTTCCTAGTTAGTGGAGGAGCTATGGGAGGGATAGAAAACGGAACACCTACTATTTATATCAAAGGAGATTACGTTACTCCAGTGGAAGAAGTAGTTTCCCAAACTCGTTAAGTTTTGTTCATGAACATGCTGTAATAGAAGTCTTAAACTACTGATAATTGTTTTTGTGTTTGCTTATAGTACAATCTAATAATTCTAAATCTATAGATGTTGTAGTCCAAAAAGGAGAGTTTATGGTAGCTCCATCCGAGATGTTAAATAAGGCATTAAAAACAGCCGTCATAGGTTTAACTGCTATGGGGTTGGCAGCCGAAGGCAAAACACCAGCTCAGGCTACTGCTGGAAAATTGGATAATCATGTTGATGGCCCTCGTGATCGCAATACCCTTGTTGTTAATTCAAACCCTGATGCAAACAATACTAATTCCCCTGCCCAAAGTCCAGAAACTGCTTTAAACCCTAACTCCCTTAAAACGGGCAATATGTATGACGTTATAATTACTCAAGATCTTGAGGATGGCGGATATGCTGCTAGTGGACAGCAAAGTAATGAAGCTATTCAAGCATTGCTGGCGAAAATTAATAAGCCTGGTACTCACCTTACTGTAAAATTTGCGGAAGGCGCATTTATCTACACTGATAGTGTCGATGGAACCTTTGTTCTCATAAATGGAGATTTTGTTCAACCAGTCAAAAGTTTAAGTTAGGTTACTATAGGTATGCGGTCTTTGCACAAAGTAGATTAAGTGCTTCCTCTTGTGCGTTCTAGTGTTTTTGTATATTCTAAGACTCATGCCAAAGAGAGCTATTGTTTTTATTGTAATTGTTATAGTTTTTTCTGTCTTAATTACGACTGGTTTTGTTTTCTTTCCTCAGAATGTTATTTCGCTTTATTTTAAAAATAAATTTTTTCCTACTAAAAATCCTCAGATAAATCCGATTGCTCAAGTTCAAAGTAGCAGAGTAATAACTGTAAATGAAAAAATTCAAAATTTACAAGATTTAAGTTCAATCACAAACATTCATGAAGATCTAATTCCAGATTGTTTGTTCTGGACTTATCAGTCTTGCATCCCAAAAATAGAAATAGAGTACAACAATGGTCTTAAACCTGTTGATGCTTTATTTTCTGATCAACCAGCTGATCAAATTCTCGATTTACCTTCCTTCAGAGGGTTAATATTCTCAGATCCGAACACTCTTCGTTATTGGTTAAGTTATCAAAGCCAAGATTACTCCAGTTTATCATCAATGCAAAAAAAGAGTACTGACACTGTGGGAGATTCAATGATCAATAGTGGTATCAGAAATGGAATTAATCCTATAGTTGTGAACCAATTATTTAGAACAGCATTTTCTTTGGTCGGATCAATAGAGGAAATTAATTATTATAAAGAGAATCGTGTAGCAATTTCTATAGATATCGGAAAAAATTTGCACAAATATGAATTGCTTTATCAAAATTCAAATATGGATCCAGATACAAAAGAATACTCTTCTCAAGAAATAAACCTAATAAATACATTAAGAAAAACTTCTTTAAATACGGCGACTAAAGTTATTTTGCATTACTTAATTCTCCATGTTCCATCTGATAAAATTGACGTATACATGCAAAATTTAAAAAAAGTCAGTTGGTTTTATAAGCTAAAAAAAATACCAATACAAGTTGATGAGCAAAGTCCATTTATAACTACATTTAGGTATAATGACGTTCACACTGGGCTTTCGTTTTGCTTACAATCTACTCCATATATGTGTGAACCAAAAGATAATATTCTTAGTTGTAAGAAAATGATTAATTTTCCGCAGCTTTGTTCTTCAACTCTACCATTCACAAGAGAGTTGGATTTAAGTCAAGGAAAGTAAGTTTTGTATGAATATATTAAAGCGTATATATTCTGTAATAATTATCTCTTTGGTTTCGTTTATTTTTTTCCACTCAGGATCAAAAATACAAGCACAAAGTTTTAACTGTTGTGGATGTGATTCTGCAGTTGAAGTTGCTACCTACTGTGATAAAAACAATTTTTGCTATGAGTGTACTGGTCCTGGTGATCCCAATTGTCCAGGATTGACAGGAACCTGTCTTTCTCCTGCACCTGCTTGCAGTTGTACTCCACCATCACCTCCTCCTCAAGGAGGCTGTTCTTCAAGTTGGTGCACAAGCAGTTCAACTTGCTCTGCGATTCAGGGCAGTACTCAATCGAGCGGAGCAGGCTACTGTAGTCCTCCCGATCTAGTTCAATGCTGCACACCATCTGGTGGGGGACAATCTGCACTTTGCTATACCGATAATCGTCCACGCTGCTTAGGAGAAGGGGAAAGTCCCAGCCAATGTCAAGCGATGGGGGGTAGACAAAATGAGTGTTGGATTGTGTGCCGAAATGCAGGTGGCACTGTCGCTCAATGTACTTCCTACTGCAGTCAAGCTGGCACTGCGTGTACCTGCTGCCCTGGCTTGACCCAAGACTTTAGTACCTCCGGCTGGCCCTGTATTTGTGGGAGTGGAGGGGCAAGTTGCACCAATATTTGTAACGCTCCCTACTGTGGTCAACCGAACAAAGGAACCTGTGGTGGGACATGTTCAAATGATAGTAATGTTTGTCCAAATTCTTGTGGACAGGTCAATGCCTGTGGTAGAAATTGTGGCACTTCCGACGAAACGCCCCCCTCCGGCACCACCACTCCCACTCCCGCCAACGGCGCAACCGTCACAGTCACTCCGCCAGCGACCACGGTGACACTGAGTTGGACGGCAATGACGAAGGCAACGAAGTACAACCTCCAAATTTACCCAACCGGCACGCCTTCTGGTCAAGAATGTACCGCGTCCGGCAGCGCGTGTCCCACCAACTTAACCACGCTCAACTACGCCTTTACGTTTACCCCCACAATCACCAGCTATACCTGGCGTATCCTCCCGATCAACGGCACGTGCACACCCGCCGTCAACGGTAGCTGGACTTCGCCCACTACGTTCACCATTGTCAGTCCAATCCGAGGAAACTTTATCCTCGATACTACACAATCCTCAGGTGTTGGTGGCAATGGTTTGTGTCAACTGGGCAGCGGCGGCACTGGGCAAAATCCAGGCGCTTCATCCACTATTGGAGCTACTTGGGGGGGGGGAGGTAACAGTCTCGGTGTTATTTCTGGATCGGGGTACACAATTTCAAATGTTGCGTACACGAACAGCACCACTGTGACGTTAACCCCAGATCTCAATCTCTACAGCTGCGTGTGCCCTTCAAGCTGTAGCTACACCAATACTACCAGTGTTCTTACTTCAAATAACGTCAACTTCTATCTTTCCAATGGGAAACAATCCTGGTGGCAAACCAGTAATGGTCTGATCTACGCTGGCAATACGACTGGTACTGCGGTTTACTCTAAAATTCCCGCCACGTGCACCTCTCCAAGCTGTACACCGGCACTCAGCACCCGGACGGTCCTCAACACCACCAATAGCGACAGCTACGTCGTCAGTGGAGGAGGAGCCATTGACTCAACGCTCGATGCTGCTTCTCAATACACCTATCTCCGTCAAGACGGGACGACCGGCCACATCTTAGGAGCCACACTCAATGGTCCACAAGAAGACTACAGTTACTTTGCACAACTCTTTGGCGTCAGTACTACCTCTACTGTTGATTTTACTGGAACACAACCATCATCCGCACCAACAAATGGCAAAAACTACTATGCCAACAGTGACGTGACAATTAACTCCGCATGGAATCTGACGAATAACCAAAGTATGGTCATTTTCGTGAATGGGAACTTAACGATTAATCAACCTATTCATGTTGCTGAAGGCGGCTTCCTGGCTTTTATCGTCAATGGCAACATCACCGTCGCCAACACTGTTGGAGCAACGACGTTTACTTCCGGAACACCGGTTGTCGAAGGAGTTTATATCGCCGACCAACAACTCATCATCGCCGGCGGCAAAGCTGGTGGTGACTTGAAGTTTGTTGGTGGCGGTATGTTTGCAGGGTGGGGTGGAGTGCAGCTCAATCGCACCTACACAACTCCGACAACCAATAACACCAATCCTACTGATTTGTTTATCTACCGTCCGGATTTCCTCCTGAATGCACCTCCCCAATTAGGATCGCCATTGCAGTTGTGGCAAGAGACGAATTAGGTTGGAGAAGTACACTCCTTCTTTTTTACTTTTGAGAAACTTCAAAATCTGACCAAAAAACTCTATACTAATAACCATGGCCACTCATCAAAAACACCCCAACGGTTTTACTTTAATTGAGGTCATGATGGTCATTGCCCTGAGCGTCATGATCACCATCACGGCAACTGGACTTTTTTTTGCGACACTAGTGGGCAATAACAGGAAAGACGTGGTTTCAGCCGTCAAACAAGAAGGGGACTACGCCATCAACCAAATGGCGTTCGGACTCCGCAACGCGATTTCAATTGTGCCAGATCCCAGTTTTCCAACCAATCCATCGTGCACCACTGGAATGACCAGAATTAGCTTCAAATCCAACAGCGATGTCATCACCACGCTGTACAATGACAACGGCCTCATCGCAGCTCAACCGCAAGGAGGAACTCTTATTCACTACACTTCACCAGCGGTTACGTTAGTTGCCCAAGGCTCTTCACCGGCGCTCGTCTTTAACTGTAGCCAGACAAGCACAAACTACGGCACGTACATTACGATTTCTTTTGCGCTCAATAAACAATCTACACAGTACACCGCACCCGCCAATGTCACTCAGCAGTTTTCCACAAGTGTGGACGTGCGATCATTGCAAGTAAATTAAAACGCCCTGAAGTCAGCCTGAATTTGAGAAGCCGACAAAGCAACGGTATACACCTTAGCCTCTTCAAGTGTGCCGCTAAAGCGTCCCGCACAGGGAGAAGACGCCATTTTGAAAGCAGTTGTATTACTAATATTGGCAACACCCGTAGTCGCTTGTGTGGCATTCAATGCACCATCAACATAAATCATTAAACTCGTACCCGAGCGAACAAATGCGAGATGATGCCAAACTCCATCGTTCACAGCCGTCGTGCCATTGACCGCGGCTAAGTTAGTCCCAAGAACGTTTTGATCAACTTCCATCCTTGGCACTCCTCCGGTAGTCCTGATATACCAATAGCTATCAGGTCCACACGTACCTTGCTTGGTGAACAAAAATTGCGTTCCTACATTTGTCGTTTTTAACCAGAACTCGATAGTAAAATTACTTATTCCAAAGTTACCTATCGAGGCATTACTCACAACCGCATCGTCAGTCCCATTAAATAAACCAGCAGTCGCTGATAATCCAGTAGTCCAATGTGATCCACTCCCAAACCATGTCCCATTATTTCCATTACCTGAACTATCAGCCACATTTGAACCAGAACCCTCATCAAACTTCCAGTACCCAGTAACCGGAATTGGTGTGGGTGTAGGTGCTGTCCAGTTCCCAATCGGCACTGCTGAAGGAATGGCCGCATTCCAACCGTTAAATACGATGACTGCGCTGGATTGCCGATTCATCGCACCATCTTGCCAAGTGACCGTCACGGTCACAGTCATTTGTTTTTTGCCTCCGACTGTCGCGATGACAGCAGTTGCTTGACGCTGAAAAAGTTGCTTTGAATCTACAAACTGAGTCGAGTTACACGCGGCACTAGGGAGGGCAGCGAAGGCAGTCGGTGTCGCCGGCAAAATATCTAGACAGTACGTCACGCTGCTTCCTCTGTTTTGGACCGTCTGCAAGAAAGTATCCCACCCCAGCAAAATTCTTTCTTGACGAAAAAACTCCAGTGCATCTTGTGTATACTGCGTTGCTACAGCTTTTGCTTTGGCTTCACCAGCATTTTTCACAGAAACTGCAACCAACGACACGAGTGCAGTCATCACGAGCGAAACAATGCCAATCGCGATGACGACTTCAATAATACTCTGACCACGCGTAGAATTTCCCAAATTTCGAGAGACTCGAGAGCTGTGTGAGTACTTCCAGAAACTCTGGTGCGATCGTCGTTTCTCGAAATTTGGGAAATTCATCTTCATGGATAGCTACTCACAACTCCTTCAGTAATATCACCTCCGGGGTTCACGGTAAAGGCGTACTGACGTGCTTTATAAATAATTGAGACATTTCCTGATCCAGTGACACCGCCCTGCAGCACCAAAAAATGCATCGAGATAGCTCCACTTCCTTGAACGTTATTTGGAAAAGTATAGGAAGATACTTGATATGTCGTATTGCTACACTCTGCAGAAAGTACCACAGTGTTGTACGAAGGTCCCGGGATACTGACAATGTAACTCAACAACTTTACACATCCAGATGGCTTGTCACCAGAACGCGCTTTCGTTTGCGCAGTGCGCATTAAAATCTGAACTTGCTTACCATTGGTGACTAGTGTCTGCTTATCATTCAAGTTGATATATGCCGCGATTCCACCTCCTGCCACCAGTAAAGCAAGCGTCACCGCAATCATAATCTCGATGAATGTATACCCGTTTTTTTTCATTTTCGGTGCACACCTTTACGGATTTTGTACACAATATGATGTCGCTTGTGGTTCTAAGTTTGCACACAGAGTAAATGTCTTTGTATCCGTTTGATAGTAGTAGAGATACGGCGCCGCATTTTTAGGATCAACTACTGTGTTCGAAACTGAATTCAGATAGGGAAGAAGTGTAGTCATTGGCGGATACTCTTGTGTGTTATTCGTGTATCCAGAAGGATACGTTGGGGGATACACATTATTATCCCCCTTATACAAAACCAAGGCAGTACTCAGTTGCTGGAGATCTGCCTTGCGTTTGCTGTTCCTGCCTGAGATTGACGCTTGAGTGAAACTCAGTAGACCAACGACAGACAGGACTGCGATAATTGAAACAACTACAATTAACTCAATAAGGGTAAAACCACTTACTGTTGATTTTGAACGCATTGGTACCCTTGTACACCTGCTCCTGGTGTGGCAAATGTACATGCAAACGCTGCACCTGAGGGTAATGTCGTGGAATTACCTTTTCCGAGTGTGTCATATGCAGCACAAACACAGTAACCTGTTCCATTGGTGGTGTCGAGTGCAACTGTATATGCCTTGGTTGCTGTTGGATCTGCTGGCATGGTTCCAGAAGCAAAGTAGGTTGAGTTGTTAATTGAGGTTGTGGCTGTTGGATACGTACCATTTGTATTGCGATACTGCTCAAGCGCTTGCGAAATTGCACGGACATCTTCAACACGGCGAGCATCGCGACTATTTTTCTGTGCATTGACGAATGCAAGCACACCACCAGCCATTAAGACAGCGATAATGGCGATAACCACCATTAACTCAATGAGTGTAAAACCCTTTTGAGAGTTTCTCTTTGAAAGAAAATTCATATTCTCCTCTTCGTGTGCCTTTTATTCAATTGCACCTATTTTTAGTTGATATATTAGTTATAAAGAATTTTTTTTTAGCTGTCTAGAACCATTCATTTCATTGTTGATTTTGAATGCATTGGTACCCTTGCACACCTGCACCTGGAGTTGCGAACGTACATGCAAACACTGCACCTGAGGGTAATGTCGTGGAATTGCCTTTACCGAGCACGTCATACATGGCACAGACACAGTAGCCAGTTCCATTCGTAGCATCGAGGGCAATCGTGTATGACTTCGTTGCCGTTGGATCTGTCGGGGTTGTGCCTGAACCAAAATACGTCGAGTTATTAATTGAAGTAGCTGCGGTTGGGTAGGTACCGTTCGTATTACGGTACTGCTCTAATGCTTGTGAAATTGCACGGATGTCCCTGATTCTTCGCGCATCGCGACTATTTTTTTGCGCATTCACAAACGCAAGCACACCACCTGACATCAAGACCGCAATAATCGCAATAACTACCATTACCTCAATAAGAGTGAATCCTTTACGTGTTTCTGGCTGAGAAACAGCTGAGACAAAATTCATAGTATGAGTGTAAAGAATTTTTTTTCAATTGTCTATTCATTGATTAACCAAAACACTTAACGTTGTGATTGCTGTATCCACGCTTTTCAGACCTTGGGCATCCACTACAGACACCCGAGCTTTGTACGCGCAACTCTTCGTCTTACATGAATAGACATGTGATGACTGCGCCGTCGTCGTCGTAAACTTATCTTGAGTACCATCACCATACTCAAGCAAGACACTCAATTTTTTTTCTTGTCCAGGTGCCACCACGTATGAAAACGTCACCGAGTCATCAGACTGAATCGCCACACTCCGGCTTTGTGGATCAACAAATGGGTCGCTCGCAAAAGAAAGAACGACTGGTAAATCCACGCAACGCTCTGCACACGTGCGTGGACAATCTGTCACTTGTTCATTTTTTTGTCCAGCTGGTTGCTGCGTCTCAGCCTCACAACATTGATAGCCATATCCTTCACACGTACTGACTGGACTTATTCCCATGTTCACGACTGGCCGATATAAACTCGTAAAAATTGCTTGCTTTTCAATTCCGATCGAACTTTTGCGACCAAGCACATCAAAAAGCACATAACTCGCTTGATCACCTAAAATCACTCCCGAGCTACCCGATATTTTTTTAACGAACATTGGCAGTGTTTTTTGGCTAATTTGAACCGGCTCCAGGGGAAAACCACTACACAGTGCTTCAGTGACATACTCCGTTGCACTCGTAAAACGCAGCTGGAGTTTTTCAATCGGCACCGTACCTTGAGGGACACCTTTTTGTTTACACTCCGTGGTGTAGTTACTGGTTGTTCTTGATAAGCTGACCAATTGATTGAGTGAATCTTTGACTTCTTGTGCTGCCAAAAAAGTGAGCACCTCACGGGTCGAAAACCATACTGTCACAGCCAAGAGTGCTAAGACAATGAGCGAAATAAATGAAATGCCAAGAATGCGCATACGACCTACAAATACTGTAGGTACCAGTGTAGCATGTTACTTCCCCACACTAAAGTCAGCACTAAACCCATTACTAAAAAAGGCCCAAATGGAATGACTTGTTTCATCTTCTTTTTTTTCAAAAGTAAAAGCACCACCGCCACTCCAGCACCTAGCAAAAACGAAACAAACACCCCGATGATAAAGTTCGGCCACCCAAGTAAGAGGGCAAAAGGCACTGCAAACTTCACGTCACCAAGACCCATCCCTTTGCCTTTGGTAATCCACCACAAAAAGAAAAAAAAGCCCCCACATATCATCGCACCGAGAATTGTTTTCACAAAGTCCAACGGTTGCATCACTCCCGAGAGGGAGAGACTAATTCGGTAGAGTAAGGTCAAGAAAAGCAACACACCAACTGCTTCATCAGGAATTATCATGTACAGTGTATCGGCGACAAAAATAAAAACGAGTAAAAAACCAACAATCAACCAAAAAAGGGGTTGCACATAGTGAAAGGGTTGCTGCGTCAGGCGGAAAAAAAATGTCCCACCCAGGTACCACCACACCAAGAGAGTGCCAGTTAAAAACTCTACAACCGGATGCGTAATTGAAATCGGCGTTTTGCACCACCGACACTTTCCTTTGAGCAACATAAAAGAGAGGAGAGGAACGTTGTCATACCAGCGAATTTGCTTGTTACAGTGTTCACATTTCGAGCGACCCGCAACCCATGACTCTCCCTTAACGGAGCGATATATTACGACATTCAAAAAGCTGCCGATCATCGCACCAAATGCAAAAAGAAAAAGCGAGATGAGGAGGAGTGTCACCCACATTTTTGTAGTATATATGTCCGGCCGAGCAGCGACTAGAACGAACTGGTTAAGTTATAAATTGGCATCAAGATCGCCATGACTAACGCACCAACACCAAGACCCAGCACAATCATAATTAACGGCTCAAAAGCTGCGGTTAAGTTTTTGACAGCTTGCTCACTCTCAGCATCAAAATAACTTGACAACTTCATCAACACTTCATGCAACTTTCCAGTTTCTTCACCCACAATCATCATCTGACCTAAGAGGGGAGGGAAAATTTTATGCTTAATAATTGTGCGCGAAATCGGAATTCCTTTCTCGACTTGTTTTCCTGCTTCCTCAATCACATCACGATACACCACGTTATCCGTAGATTTGCCCACGATCTCAATTGCTTGCAGTAACGACACGCCAGAACCCAACAATAAACCAAGTGTGCGGCAAAACTCAGTTAAAATTACTTTTTTCCGCAAGTCACCCATGACTGGAATTCTCAACAAAAAAGAATCAAACATTAAACGACCCCAGGTGGTTTTCACAAAGGCCCGGAAACCCGCCACTGCCCCCACGCCAGCTAAGAGCACCACCCACCAAAACTTGGTCATAAATGATGACAAACCAATTAAAATTAATGTAGAGAGCGGTAACTGCACGTTAAGATCTCGATACATCAATGTTAATTTGGGTATCACAAAAATAATCATTAACATACCCACCCCGAGCATCGTTAACAACACAATCGTCGGATAAATAAGCGCACCTTTAGTTTTTGAACGAAATTCTTTTTGTTTTTCCAACGTGTCCGCCAAACGAGCGAGCACTTCTTCCAACACACCGGCAGTTTCACCTGCATGCACGAGTTGCGCGTACACCAGCGGAAAAATTTTGCCCTGTTTCTCGATTGCTTTTGCCAACGTTCCACCACCTTCAATTTCTTCAATAAGTTCAGTAATGACTTTACCCATTTCCGGTTTACTGTCTTGTCGCAAGATATCGAGCGCACCAATTAAACTCATACCTGCCGTAATCATCGTCGAGAGTTGACGGGTAAAGTTGACAATTTCATCTTGTTTAATTCCAAAAAGAAAGTCATGAAAAAAAGTAAATGACTCCTCGCTAACGGGGACCAACGAGACAACGAGCAGAGACTTTTCCCGCAAAATACTAGCCGCCTGTGTTTGGTTTTGGGCCTCAACCTTGCCTTTAATGTTTTCACCAGTCGCTGATTTCGCTTTATATGCAAAAAAGGGCATATTCTACCTATTCAAAGTTACGCGCGCGCTCCACTGCCCGACGCTAAACGATCGAACTCTTGCGGACGAAATGCATACTCGCGCGCTTTTTCGAATGTAATAATCCCACGATTCGCCCAGGTCAGTAAGCTTGATTCGATGGTAATCATGTTTTCTTCACCTGCTGTTTGGATAACGTTATCCAGTTGAAACGCTTTTTGTTCGCGAATTAAGTTGCGCACTGCAGAGTTCGCCACGAGCACCTCGACAGCGGGAACACGTCCTCCACCAGTTGCAGGAATTAAGCGCTGGGCGACGATGACTTGTAGCACTTGCGCTAACTGTTGACGAATTTGGCCTTGTTGTGCTTCCGGAAAGACGTCAATAATACGGTCAACAGTCTGTGCTGCCGAGTTCGTATGCAGTGACGCAAAAACCAAGTGTCCTGTCTCCGCAATCGTCATCGCGGCAGAAATAGTTTCGAAATCGCGCATCTCACCAATCAACACCACATCTGGATCTTCACGAAGGACCGAGCGCAACGCAATTGACCAAGAATGCGTGTCTAACTGCAACTCGCGCTGGGAAATTAAACTTTTTTGCGGTGTATACATAAACTCAACTGGATCCTCAATCGTCACAATGTGTTTGGACTGCGTGTAATTAATTTCGTCTAAAATAGCCGCAATCGATGATGATTTCCCTTCACCTGTTGGACCAGTTAGTAAAATCAGTCCTTGTCGATACTGAGCAAATTGATGAAAAATGGGCGGTAAATGCAACTCATCGATTGTGTGAATTTTCAGTGGAATCAAACGCAGCGCTGCAGCCAGTGAACCTCTTTGGTAGTACACATTGACACGAAAACGTCCTAAGTCTTTGAGTTGGTACCCAAAATCCGTTTCTTTATTCACCAGTAAGTAATCTTTTTGCTCTTGAGTTAAAAGCGGAAAAATCAGCTCCTCCAACTCAGTAGTAATCAGCACCTTTGTATCCTCGACTGGAAAAAGCTGTTCATCCACGCGAATCATTGGGAAACTTCCTGCAATCAAGTGCAGGTCTGAACCGTTTTTGTCGATCACGTACTGTAAAAGATCTTGAATTGTCATAATACTTTTTCGCCTTTACACTTCTAAAACTAATACTTCTATACTTCAGCCACACGTAAAACTTCTTCAATCGTGGTCAATCCTTCTAAAGCTTTGAGATATCCATCTTGTTTCATTAACAGCATCCCTGTGGAAAGCGCTTGCGCTTCGATATCAGCGTCAGACTTGCGTTCCAAAATCATTTTAGCTATTGAATCACTCACTTTCATCACCTCGAAAATGGCAATTCGACCTTTGTACTCCGGTTCATCTGTGGGTCTGTCGGCCTTCGGCCGACTCAGCATAATTGAGTTTGGATCTTTTTTATTTTGCGTACACCAACTAGTAAAGAGCGGACCCAACACTTTTTTAATGTCATCAATCACCACTTGCTCAGGCTTATATTCTTCCTTATATGCTGGATTAATACATCTGAGAACACGCTGTGCCATCGACATCGTAATGGTAGATGCTAAAAGAAACGGCTCTGCACCCATATCGAGCAAACGCGGAATTGCGCCTGCGGCTGAGTTCGTGTGCAGCGTTGAGAAAACCAAGTGTCCAGTCAGTGACGCTTGAATTGCCAAGTCAGCGGTCTCGCTATCACGAATTTCTCCAACCATGATTACGTTCGGATCCTGGCGTAGGAAAGAGCGCAACCCAGAAGCAAACGTCAAACCAATTTGGGGATTAATCTGCACTTGATTGACACCTTGAATTTGATACTCAACCGGATCTTCGAGTGTCGAGATGTTGACTTTCGGCGTGTTGATAATGTGGAGAATCGAGTAGAGGGTCGTCGTTTTTCCAGAACCCGTGGGACCAGTGATAAGAATAATGCCATGCGGAATTTTAATTGATTCTTCAACATCTCGAAGCGCTTTTCCGCGTAAACCAAGTTCTGCAAGAGTAGGCACCGCTAACGATTTTTTCAACAAACGCATTACTACTTTTTCGCCATGAATCGTGGGCAGAGTAGAAACACGCAAATCAACTTCTTGGCCATCAGCCGTAAACGTAAAGCGTCCATCTTGGGGCAAGCGTTTTTCATCAATTTTTAACTCGGCTAAAATTTTGATACGCGACAGTACAGCCTCGTGTACTGTACGCGGCAAAATCAATTTTTCTGTCAAAATACCATCAATGCGGTAGCGAACGCGCGTGCGATCTTCTTGCGGCTCGATGTGAATATCTGAGGCGCGACCCTTAATTGCGTACCCCAAGATCGTTTCTACAATTTTTGTAATGGGTGCTTCGCGAACCACTTCCTTCGAGAGAGCCGCCAGATTTTCAATATTCCGACCATTTTCTTGTTTGGTTTCATTGAGCGCTTCGGTTACTTCGTTCGATAAATTTTGTGAGTAGCGCTCTGCGAGCGTGCGTTCCAGTTCTGAAGGTACTGCATAGTAAATCTCGAGATGATATCCCGTCTTTTTCTCGACAAAGTCGATGGCAGAGAGGTCAAGCGGATTATCCATCGCGACTGCAAGTTTGTGTTCAGATTTATTGATGGAAAAAGGAAGGAGACGGTAACGGCGTGCCACACTTTCGGGTACTTGACTGAGTGCTTCTGGGGAGACGCCAATTTCACTGACTTTGATAAATGGAATGTTGTAGAGAGTGGCGCGCGCCTGAGTCAGCGCTTCTTCGGAAACAAGTTGACCTTCGACCAGCAACGTCTCGATATTTTTGCCGGTATTCGCTTGCTCAACAGTAATCAAGTCAGCTTGATCACGACTCAAGTGCCCTTGAGCAATAAGAATATCCAATAACGAAGTTGGCTGGGCAGAGTCAGTCATGAGAACCATTATGCAGAATGGGCGGGTATAATTCAATCGGCATGGGGATATTATATTTATGGATAATACTTCTAATACTTCGCTATTATTTGCTTTTGCTTCGCTGAGTAATCACGTTGAGCAAGTCGCCGCTTTTTTTTCACTTAATGTGCACTCACCTGATTTTCATGTATTAAATAGTGATGAAGAAAGTTTAAAGATTGAAGACGTCCGTCAACTTGCTCAAGACATCTTGTTGAAACCCTATCAAGATAAAGTGAGTGTTTTTGTAGTGCTTCATATCGACAAAGCGTCGCTCGCGGCCCAAAACGCCCTGCTGAAGTTACTGGAGGAACCGCCCGCCAGTGCGCAAGTGATCCTCACCACTGCACATCTGAGCAGTGTGTTGCCTACCATTCAGTCTCGTTGTTTGATTCGTACGATTGAAGAAAAAATACTCGCGGAGTCTCACACTTCTCTCGATGAATTTCTCTCTGTCAAAACTCCAGCTCAAACTATTTCTCTGTCTGAAAAATATAAAGAGCGAGAGGCCGCACTGCAGTTCTTAGAGCATGTTGTGCACGAACTTCATCTGAAAAATCAAAAAACGCCAACGTTTTCTCAAACTTTACTGCTACAAAGAGTAATAACGGCAAGAGAATACATTGCCAAAAATGTCAATGTGCGATTAGTGCTGGAAGATCTTTTGTTTCGCCTGGAGAAGTAGCACACCTCTTTTTGTTCATATCCTAGACTTGCTCGAAAATAAGCTATACATACTATTTTCTTGCAACTTTGTGGAGGCTTTATGCCTACTTATCCAAAAGTCGTCTAAAAGTTGCAAATTTAAATGATTTCTTAGCAACATTTACGCAACTTTAAAATACTAACAAAAAAGAGGTTAACGAAAAGCATTATTTTGTGTATATTTGATACACTCACTGATAAAGAAGCAGAAATCCTTACAAATAGCACTAAGGTACGGTTACAGGGCTCATAATCATGAAAGAAATGGATAAAGAAGAACAAAAATTTTATAAAGAAACAATTACCGCAGAACTCGGCGCTGAAAAATCTAACCAATGATCAGAAATTTTATAAAAAATAACCCATCTACAGATCTGTGGGAGTAAGTCAGTAACGCTGGACATTCCGAACAAAACCAGGTATAAAGGTAATCCATTATGGCCGTCACTACTCAATATAAAGCCTCAGAAATCAAAGTGCTCGAAGGTCTCGAGCCAGTGCGCAAACGTCCTGGTATGTATATCGGTTCGACGGATGCACGCGGTCTTCATCACTTGGCAAAAGAAATCATGGACAATGCCGTTGACGAAGCGCTCGCCGGTTATGGCAAAACAATTCAGCTTTTCCACACTCAAGTCGAAGGGGCAGAGCAAGGCGTAGGTGCTATCACCGTTGTCGATAACGGTCGCGGTATTCCGGTAGATATGCATGCACAAGCTGGCGTTTCTGCACTCGAAGTCGTGATGACGAAGTTACACGCCGGAGGCAAGTTCGAAGAAACAGCGTATCAAGCTTCAGGAGGTTTACACGGTGTTGGCGCTGCTGCAGTAAACGCACTTTCGATTTTGATGCGCGTCGTTGTCAAACGCGATAAAAAATACTACTTCCAAGAGTACTCAATCGGTGTCCCACAAGCGCCAGTCAAAGAAATCAAAGAAAAAGAGTTTACAGCGATGTTTCCACTGCAATCGAAAGCATTACTGAGCTATGAAACTGGTACTTTAGTGTACTTCGTTCCAGATAAAACTCTTTTTTCAACTGTTTTATTCAACTCGAAAACCTTGATTGATATCATTCGTGACCGTGCCTATTTAATGGCTGGTTTGTACTTTGAGCTTCATGACTACGTCAACATGAATGGATCAGGGGAGCAAGCGACCCCAAATATCCAGCACTTTTACTTCGAAGGTGGAATTCGCTCACTCGTCGAACACATGAACATGAGTAAAAAGCCACTTCACGAAGTGGTCTATACCTCTGGAACGTGGACTGATGAAACAACTGGCAAAAAAATCGGCGTCGAAGTTTCGTTGCAGTACAACGATACCTACACCGAAAAAGTCGAGAGTTATGCCAACGTCATCAAAACTCCAGATGGTGGCACACACTTGACTGGTTTTCGAATGGGTTTGAACAAAGTTCTGAAAGATTATGCGACCAAGAATAGTCTCGTCAAAGAAAAAGAAATGTTTAGCACCGAAGATCTGAAGGAAGGTCTAACTGCAGTGGTGTTTATCAAAATGCCTTCGAATGATATTCAGTTCGAGTCACAAACAAAAAGTAAGTTAAACAACTCGGAAGCTCAGTCGGCTGTGTACGCTGTATTTAAAGATGGTTTTGAAGTTTTTCTTGAGGAAAATCCAAAAGCGGGCAGAATTATTGTGGAAAAAGTGAGCTTGGCTGCACGCGCGCGCCTCGCGGCGCGCGCCGCCAAAGACGCCGTTATCCGTAAAGGCGCTCTCGAAGGCTCAACTCTACCCGGCAAACTCGCCGACTGCCAAAGTAAAGAAGCCTCTGAATCCGAAATCTACATCGTCGAGGGAGATAGTGCGGGCGGCTCAGCAAAACAAGCCCGCAATCGCGTCTTTCAAGCCATCTACCCACTGCGCGGAAAAATTCTCAATACTGAGCGTTCTCGTCTCGACAAAATCGTCGCCTTCGAAGAACTCAAAAACCTGGTCGTCGCGATCGGCGCCGGTATCGGCGAGACCTTCAAATCAGAAAAAATCCGTTATCATCGCATTATTCTCATGAACGATGCTGACGTCGACGGTGAACACATTACTACACTTGGTTTGACGTTTTTCTATCGCCATCTCCCAGAAGTCATCGAGCGCGGTTATCTCTACATCGCCATGCCACCACTCTTCAAAGTCTCTTACGGCAAAGAAAATTACTATATTTACAGTGAAGAAGAGCGGGACGAAACTGTCGAACGAATCAAGAAAGCCACACCGAACGCGCAAATTACCATTCAGCGCTTCAAAGGTCTCGGTGAAATGAACCCCGAGCAACTCTGGGAAACCACGATGAACCCCACTACGCGCATGCTCAAACAAGTCACTGTCGATGATGCCGACAAAGCTGACAAAGTTTTTAATACTTTAATGGGCGACGACGTCCCACCTCGTAAAAAATTTATTCAAACGCACGCCAAGTTAGCGAACTTAGATATTTAAAATTAAAAGGAGCACCTATGTCCGACATGAAAACATTACATATACTGATCGAAATTCCAGCCGGCTCAAACATCAAGTATGAGCAAGATGAAGAAACCGGCCGTATTTACGTCGATCGATTTGTACCAACACCGATGTTCTATCCCGAGAACTACGGCTCGATCGAAGGCGCCAAAGGCAAAGATGGCGACCTCCTCGACGCACTCGTCATGACTTCTCAGCCAGTTGCTCCAGGCACTTGGATTAAAGCTCGCGTCATCGGCATGCTCGAGATGGAAGACGAAGAAGGCGTCGATCACAAAATTCTCTGCGTTCCCGAAAAAACCAAACAAGATATCCAGTGTGGCGGCTGGCAAGATCTTACAGACGTCCCTCAATGGCGTTTGGACAAACTCAAACACTTCTTCGAGCACTACAAAGATCTCGAAAAAGATAAATGGGTCAAAATTAATAAATTTGTTGGCCGAGCCGAAGCCGAAAAAGAAGTTGCGGAAGCGATGGCCAAGTTTATTAAGTAAAGTTTGCAAAGTTAGCAGAGTAACAATGCTACAGAGTAGAGGGGGCTATCATAAGTTAAAAATTATTGAGCCCACGAAAAAATTAATTAAACTAATTTATGAGGAAACAGAAGGATTTCCGAAAAGCGAATTATTCAATTTAGTATCTCAACTTAAGAGAGCCAGTATATCAGTAATACTAAACATAGCTGAAGGAAATAGAAGAAATTCAAATAAAGAATTTTATCGTTTTCTTGAAATAGCAGATGGCTCTTTAACCGAAATAGAAATTGCGCTAGAAATGAGTCTTGAGCTAGGATTTTTAAATAAGGATACCTATCAAAAAATTGAAACACAAAGAAAGGAAGTTACATACATGTTGATAAGCTTCATGAAAGCAATTAAAAAAACTCTTTAAAGCTCTGCCAACTTTGTAACTATGCTAACTTTGTAACTAGAACATATGACCGACGAAAACATCACACCAGTCTCCGAAGAAACCGAATCAGGTCCTGTGATTGACTCAATAACCGAAGGACCTTTCGGCAAAATCAAACACATTTCCATCGTGAACGAAATGGAAAAGTCTTATCTTGACTACGCCATGAGTGTGATTGTTTCGCGTGCGCTACCAGACGTCCGCGATGGCCTCAAGCCAGTGCATCGCCGCATTCTGTACTCGATGTACAAGACCGGCATTCACTACACCAGCTCATATAAAAAATGCGCTCGCATTGTTGGAGACGTGCTTGGTAAGTATCACCCGCACGGAGACAGCTCTGTTTACTCAGCGCTCGTCCGTCTCGCTCAAGACTTCAACATGCGCTACATGCTGATTGATGGTCAAGGTAACTTTGGTTCAGTTGACGGCGATAGTCCAGCGGCCATGCGTTATACCGAAGCTCGCCTGGCAAAAATTACTAAAGAGCTGCTCGCTGACATTGATAAAAAAACCGTCGAGTTCGTCGGCAATTTTGATGGATCTTTGCAAGAACCAACTGTGCTTCCAACACGCCTTCCAAATCTATTGCTGATGGGATCAGAAGGTATTGCGGTCGGAATGGCTACCAAAATTCCACCGCATAACTTAACCGAAGTTTCTCAAGCAATTTTGGCCATTCTCGAAAAAGGTTCCGCAACTCGCAGTGAGGAAGTCAGCATTCAAGTCAAAGAAAATGTCGGTAAAAAAGAAAAATCATTGACCGATGCTATCGATGGCGTGCTCGCACTACAACCCGAGGCACTTGCTGGTCATTTTGCAAGTGATGTCACGATTGACGAGATCATGAACTACATCAATGGTCCAGATTTTCCAACAGGTGGCATCATTTACGACTTCAAAGAAATCAAAGAAGCGTATCATACCGGCAAAGGCAAAATCGTTATCCGTGCCAAGACCAGCATCGAAGAAGACAAAAAAGGAAATTTCCAAATTCACGTCACCGAACTGCCATATCAAGTCAACAAAGCCCGCTTAATCATGAAAATTGCTGACCTCGTGCGCAACAAAAAGATCGAAGGCATCAAAGATCTCAATGACGACTCAGACCGTCAGGGTATGCAGATCACAATTGAGCTCAAACGTGACGCTCGACCAAAAGTGGTCCTCAACAAACTTTTCAAGTATTCAGAACTGCAGACGAGTTTCCCCATGAACATTGTGGCACTGACGAGTGAAGGTACTCCGTTGCTCATGAACATTAAGCAGATTTTGCTAGAGTACATCGCGCATCGCCAGCTCGTCATCGTTCGTCGCACCCAGTTCGAGCTCAACGAAGCACGCAACCGCGCTCACATCTTAGAAGGTTTGCTCATCGCACTCAATAATCTCGATGATGTCATCGACACCATCCGTAAATCCGCAGATACGGATGTCGCTCGCACACAATTGATGAAAAAATTTGGTCTTTCTGAAATTCAAGCGACGGCGATCTTGGAAATGCAACTCAAACGTCTCGCCGCACTTGAACGTCAAAAAATCGAAGACGAGTACAAAGCGATTAAATTGACGATCGATCAACTGCTCACTTTACTTTCGACACCCGCCGCAATTATTAAAGTTGTTGGTCAAGAAACGAAAGAAATGATGGAACTCTATGGCGACACTCGTAAAACCAAACTCGTTAAAGGCAAAGTCGGCGAGTTCAGTGAAGAAGACCTCATCGCCAACGAACCAACCGTCATCACCCTGACACAAACCGGATACATCAAGCGATACAATCCAAGTGCCCTACGCTCACAGCAACGCGGCGGTAAAGGTTCAATTGGGATTACTACGAAAGAGGAGGATGTCGTCAAAAATATTTTAACCGCCAATGCGCATGACAGCTTACTCATGTTTACCAATAAAGGCCGCGTCTTTAAACTCAAAGTGTACGAAATTGCCGAGAGTAGTCGCCAAGCAAAAGGTACTGCTGTTGTGAACTTAATTAATCTACACGGTGACGAAACGGTCCAGTCCATTCTCACGCTCAATGAGACTGAAGATAAAGACAAATTTATTACCCTCGCTACCCGCGAAGGTCTGGTCAAGAAAACCGCCGTGAAGCTCTACGAAAACATTCGCCAAAATGGCATCATCGCTATCATGTTGAAAGACAACGACGAACTCGTCTGGGGCAAGGTCACTAGCGGCAGTGATCACATTATGCTCATTACTCATCACGGGAAATCAATTCGTTTCAGCGAAAAAGAAGTCAAAAATTCAAACCGTGACACGCAAGGCGTTAAGGGCATTGAGCTGCGCGAAACCGACTACGTCATCGGCGTAGAAGCTTTTGACCCAGCTGCAGAGAAACCAGCTGATGGGCGAAAAAAATACTTCCGTCAATTACTCCTTGTGACTGAAAAAGGAATCGGTAAACGCACTGAACTCGATCAATATCCACTCCAAAAACGCGCTGGCCAAGGCGTCAAAGTCGCAGAAATCACCACCAAAACCGGAAACGTCGTTGCGGCAATGATGGTCACTCACGATCATGAAGATATGGTGATCACCACCCAGAATGGCCAAATGATCAAGATGCCAATCGACGCGCACAGTATTCCTGTATTGAGTCGGCCTACACAAGGCGTCATTTTAATGAGACCAAAGAGTGGCGATAAAGTCGTCGCAGTCGCGCTAACACAAGAGGGAAGTGGGGAAGCAGTAGCTGAAACTGCAGCTGACTTAACGGAGAAAGAGTAGACACTAAGTCGCTCATATTTTTATGTCACCCGAAAAAGGTTGGGACCCCCGAAACTATCCCGCGGAATATGTAGAGACCTTCTATTCTCCTGATGAAGAAGCGATTCACAGAGTCTTGCTCTATGCTATAGCTTACTGTCAGAGTAAGAGAGTAGTTGACGCAGTCGTTCTCGAAGAAACTTTCGAAGGAACAGTTGTTCACATATTAATGGGATGCACTCTTCGAGCAATAAACTGGGAGGCACCCCAAATTTTACCAGCTGATCTAGATGGTTGCGGAGATACCGCTTATTTGTCAGCGGGCCCACACCAAAGGCAAGTTGATAGAGCACATTTACTTGCTGATACTGTACAAGCAGTCAATGGAGTCATCACCATGAAGCAGCTATTGCGAGAAAACAAGGTTATCAGTTTTCCGAGTATCGGAATCAAAATAACTTTACCAAAAAAAATTAAGACTCTACGTTAACTCTTATATAGATAGCTCTTAATCATCAAAATTAATATCGCCGCTCCCAATAAGAACCCCCCCAGCACATCTGTGGACCAGTGCACACCAAGGTAGAGTCGCGATAATGGAATCAATACCAGCGCTGCAACGCAGACGCCACCCAGTAGCAACCGCTGCCACTCTTTTACATTTTTTAAGAAAAAACTAAAAAATAGTAGCAATCCAAAAAAAATAACCGTATGGACGACGTGTGCACTTGGGAAACTCGGATCATTGAGCTGTTCGGCGACAGTAAGTAAATCGCTCGTAGGCCGCGGCCGATGAATCAGTATCTTGATCAGCATTGTAAGAACATCCGCGCCAAATACTGAAACGAGTAGCAGCGCTTCTTTGCGGCGTTTACACACTGTAAAAACACTTGCCGTCGTAATCGTGATCACAATCGCTTGCCATGGATCACCAATCCAGCTCGCAGCATTCATCAATTGAGATATCGGCAATACTTGTAAATACCACCGTTTTTCTTGGAACTCTTGGCCCAAGTGAATATCAATCCATAATCGAGGCGAAGCGCAGATCAACAATGCCAACACCAAAAAAAGCACAGATAGGATACTCACCATTGATAAAAACGGATGCCGACGAAGGAGGCGATAATAGATCATTTAAAAAGTTCTCAAATAATTCAACACAATTATTACCCCAACTGCAGCACTGCCCATCGCCGCAACCAGCACCGCACCTGCACTCAGATCTTTGGGTAAACCCGCTTGCTCGTAGGGGAGAGCGCCAGATTTTACCAGGGCATCACAAATGCGCTCAATTGCTGTATTTAAAATTTCTAAACTGATGACCAGCGCCATACACAAAACCACAGCAATCCATTCATATGCGGTAATCTGTAACACCACACCAACAATCAGCACAATCACACTCGCCAACAAATGAATCCGCATATTTCGCTCACTCGTCGCATGCATCGCACCCAAAATCGCGTAACGAAACGAGTGAATGATTTTAAGAAAAGTACGATAGAGTTGCATAACTCTATCCTACTTGGTTTGACAAGTTGTGCAAAGACCGTAAAACGTCAAATGGTGATGTCTGACTTGAAAACCTGAATCCTTAAGCTCCGGCGTCACGCAATGTACTTCTTCCACTTTTCCGCACCGCGTACACTGCGCATGATCATGATGATCTTGCTGGAGTTCGTAAAAAAACTCATCCGTTCCCAGAGATTGCTGACAAATAAAGTCTTCATCTAAAAATGCGGTCAAGTTGCGATACACACTCGTTTTATTGACTTCGAGGCCTTTCTCGCGAAGCATTTCCAGAATCTGCGGCGCCGAGAGCAAATGATGCTTTTCAAATAATTCACGCATGGCTGTGCGAAGGGGAGTTTTGCGTTGCATGTTTGCATTTTATCACGCCTGGAGACTTCGACACATCTTTTTGCCTATATTTCAAAGTTTTCCAAAAGTAGAAAAAACTCACCATTTTTTTGAGACTTTTTGGCGATTTTTTGCTAACTAGTAAAAAAGTCATCTAAAAGACTCCAATTAAAACGACTTTTCTGCAACTTTTCACCAACTTTGGGATGTTGACCAAAAGATCTGTGTCACAGAACGCCAGACCAAAAAACTAGCAACTCAGTTGCATTTAAATAATTTTAGGTGATAATAAAGAGAGATGAAAAAAACACTCATCGCTGGCCTCATCATACTTTGTTTCATTGGAGTAATTTTCTTCGCCAAAAAATCTCAGCCCAAATCTTCCAAACTTTCTGTCGTCGCTTCTTTCTATCCTTTGGCTGACTTTGCTCAGCAAGTTGGCGGAGATTTTGTCGAAGTGAAAAATCTGACTCCCGCAGGAGCTGAACCTCATGATTTTGAACCAACTCCACAGGATCTCGTGGCAATTCAAAAAGCGCACGTTTTTATTTATAACGGCGCCAGCTTAGAAATGTGGCTAGATAAAGTCCTCCCAGATATTCAAAACAAAGAAGTGATCGTTAAGGCAAGTGATGGCATTACACTTCATCAACAAGATCCCCACATCTGGATGGACCCCATCCTCGCAAGCCAGGAAGTTGAAAACATTAAGAATGGTTTGATCAAAGCGGACCCGGCACACACAAGCGCATACGAAGCAAATGCCAAAAAATTCCAACAAAAACTCGCTGACCTCGATCAATCATTCCAGAAAGGCCTCTCCAAATGCGATCGGCACCAAATCGTCACCTCTCACAATGCATTCCAATATCTAGCGCAGCGCTATCATCTCGATGTTCTTGCTATTTCTGGTCTTTCTCCAGACTCTGAACCTTCCGCGCAAAAAATGGCTGAAGTAGTACAATTTACTCAGAAAAATAACGTCAGATATATTTTCTTTGAGACGCTCGTGAGTCCGAAACTCGCAGAGACCATTGCCAAAGAAACCGGTGCTCAGACAATTGTCTTTAACCCTTTAGAAGGGCTCACTTCAGATGAAGTTGCTCAAGGGAAAAACTACCTATCGGTCCAACAACATAATTTAGAAAGTTTGAAGATCGCACTCGGATGCCACTAAATCACACACCAATCGTCCAGATGGAACACGTCTCATTCGAGTATAACTCGGCGCGCGTTCTCGATGATATCAACTTTACGATTTCGGCAGGCGAGTTTGTCGGCATTATCGGCCCAAATGGCAGTGGCAAAACCACTTTACTCAGACTCATCCTCGGCTTACTCACACCACAAGAGGGGAGTGTCCTTCTTTTTGGCAAAAAATCTCACCTCGGTCAAAACGCCCAAGAAATTGGCTATATTCCCCAAAAAGTCACTCAGCTCGAGACACGTTTTCCGATTACTGTGGAAGAAGTTGTTGCTCTCGGACGCGTCAGTCAGCGTGGACTTTTTCGTCAGCTCAACTTTGACGATCGACAAGCAATTACTGAAGCGCTCGATCTCGTCCAACTCACCCAACAGCGCGGCCGACTGATCACTGACCTCTCCGGAGGACAACAGCAACGCGTTTTTATTGCAAAGGCACTCGCAACTCGACCAAAAGTCCTCATTCTAGATGAACCCACCGTTGGCGTAGACATCGAGTCGCAAGAGAAGTTTTACCAGCTTCTGGCACAATTGAATAAAGAGCATGGTCTTACCATCATTATCGTCTCTCATGATATTGACGTGGTGGTCAACGAAGTCAGTACGGTGTTATGCGTCAATAAAACTTTAATCTACGACGGCACCCCTAAAGAATTCATTAAAGAAGATTACATCGAAAAACTCTACGGGAAGGGGAGAAGGTTTATTCTGCACAATCACTAATTAAGCTGAGGCAATATTTATGCTCGACATTTTTCAATACAGCTTTATGGTCCGCGCCTTTATTGCCGGTTCGATGATTGGAGTTATTGCACCATTGATCGGCACTTTCTTAGTTGCCAAACGCTACTCGCTCATGGCAGATAGTCTCGCGCACGTCTCTTTGGCGGGGGTCGCCCTTGGTCTGCTTTTAGGAATTTATCCTGTTTATACAGCAATCGCCGTGTCTATCTTCACATCAATTGTAATCGAGCAACTGCGCACGAAGTACAAAGTCTCAGGGGAAATTGCCTTAGCCATGTTCCTTTCTGGCGGCTTGGCAATTGCCATTGTCTTGATCGGTCTGGGAAAAGGCTTCAGCGTCGATCTTTTTTCGTATCTTTTTGGCAGTATTACCACTGTGCAAACAATTGACCTCTGGATCATTGGTACGCTCGGTCTCATTATTCTCAGCGTTGTTTGGCTATTTTATAAAGAATTACTTTACCTTTCTTTTGACGAAGAGGCGGCCCAAGTCAGTGGCATTCCAACCAAAACGCTGAACCTCGTCCTGATGATTCTGACTGCCCTGACAGTAAGTCTGGCTATGCGCGTCGTTGGAACTCTCCTGATCGGAGCTCTCATGGTAATTCCTGTTGTCACCGCCATGCAGTTTCGACAGAGCTTCAAAAAAACAATCCTGACCGCGATCTTGCTCAGCCTTTTCTCAGTGATCACCGGACTCTTTGCTTCTTACTACTTTAACTTGGCTGCAGGGGGAATTATCGTGGTGATTGCACTTGGGCTGTTTGGTGGATCGACACTTTTTGCAAAGAAGATGATAAAATAGTTCTGTTTCCACTCAGTTTCTCATCCTCATTTCCTCTTGAAAGGAGTACTTTATGACTACCTCTTTAACTATTTTCGAAAAAATCAAAAAAACTAATGAAAGTAACTCAGAATACTGGTCTGCTCGAGATTTAGCAAAAACACTTGATTACGCAGAGTACCGAAATTTCATTTCTGTTGTCGAAAAAGCCCAAAAATCGTGCAAAAACTCTGGTCAATCAATCAAAAACCATTTCGTGCACATCAACAATATGGTCGAAATAGGTAGCTCTGCATCACGTCAAGTCTCTGATATCTTGCTTACTAGATATGCTTGCTACTTAATCATGCAAAATGCCGATCCTGCTAAAGAAATTGTGGCAATCGGCCAGACCTATTTTGCACTCCAAACCAGAAGACAAGAGCTACAGAATCAACAGATTGAAGATACAAGTCGTCTTTCTTTGCGGAACGAAATCACAGTACGAAACAAACACCTCGCACAAACTGCCAGCAAAGCAGGTATCAATAACTTTGCAATATTCACAAATCACGGATACAAAGGTTTATATGGCGGATTAAACATGCAAAAAATCCATGAAAAGAAAAAATTAAAAAAACATCAACACATCCTAGACCATATGGGTGGCGAAGAATTAGGAGCAAATATTTTTCGTGCGACTCAAGCAGAAGCGCGTTTGCGTCGTGAGAGTGTGCAAGGTGAGGCAAAAGCAAATCAGGTGCACTTCGAGGTAGGGAAGAAAGTTCGCCAAACAATCAAAGAATTAGGTGGTGAAATGCCTGAAAATTTACCAGTAGTGGATAATATTGCCAAAGTGAAAAGGAGACTTAAGAAAGAAAATAGCGCTGTAATCGAAATACCTTAATTGTGGACCCGGAGAGAATCGAACTCTCGTCTCGACTATGCCATAGTCATATTCTACCATTGAACTACGGGCCCCGAAGACAGCTATTATAGCTCATCCTTTGATTTGTCCTCAACTGAAAATGCGTGTACAATAATTTTTAATGTCAATCAAATCCCTGCCCACCCTCTTCATCCAAGCTGCCCTCGTGGCCACAGCCACGGTGCTTGCCCTCGTCCTGGTCACCCGTTACGTATATCCGATCCCTTTCTCTGTCACCCAAACTACCACCCAGAAGGACACGTCTTTCAACGTTTCTGGCAAAAGCACCGTCACCACCCAACCTGACAAAGTTGAGGTGACCCTAGGAATCATGCTTAAGGAAAACGATCTCAAGCAAGCGCAAACTCACGCCAACCAAGTGATCAATGACATTACCCAAAAGCTGGTTAACCTAGGAGTCAGCAAAGACAACATCAAAACCCAAGACTACTCAATTAACCCAAACTACGACTACTCCAAACCTATCCAAAGCATCCAAGGCTATTCAGTAAATACTAACATCGTCGTCAGTCTCACCGACTTCTCCAAACTCAACCAAGTCATTGATACTGCTACCGCGGCTGGCGCTAACCAAGTCAATGGTGTGGTTTTTACCCTGAGCGACCAAAAGGAAAAAGAGGTCATTAAAGAGGCTCGTTCCAAAGCTATTCAGGATGCGCAAAACAATGCCAACGAACTGGCCAGACTCTCCGGAATGAAGCTCGGGCGGATCATTAATGTCAGTGAAGGAAACACTATTCCACGACCTATCCCAATGATGGCAAAGTCGTTCGGAACTGGCATGGCAGCCGATGCAGCCGTTGGCGCACCGACCAATATCCAACCTGGTTCTACAGATTATACCTATTCTGTCACCCTCAGTTACGAGACGTTATAAGAGCCATTTTAGATTGATTCATCAAACGATTATTTTTTGTCCACCTTCTGGCAGCTCGAAGTCTGTGTTGCTAATTTTTATCCTATATTAATTAGGTCATTAAGGAACAAATTGATCCTAAACAGATCATTTCAATGGGTGGGAAATGGACCAAGTTGCA
Source organism: Minisyncoccota bacterium (assembly GCA_003173865.1). GTDB lineage: Bacteria > Patescibacteriota > Microgenomatia > UBA1400 > PJMF01 > PJMF01. The sequence goes on along the minus strand of PJMF01000003.1, from coordinate 7,799 downwards.
AAAGCTTCTCACCAACTTAACCCCCGACGAGTGACGTTTTTACCTTATCTCCATAATGTGTGAGAAGGGAAGAGGAGAGCGCGGAAGCTCGTAAGACCGCAGCCTCGCCCACATTTCCGAAACCCTTCTCCCTTCATTTGCAAAACATATCAAAAGACATAAATATGATATTTTATACTCAATTTCGAGGTTGGGAACATCATGAGTTCGCTGCTCACTGCTTTATTACGGCGTCTGAACCCACCCCCTCGCACGGACCCCAAAAGCTTACACAACCAAACATTCTTTTTGGCTTTCCCCTTCGGTCCATCCAAAAAGATACATTTGAGATTATTTTGACCCACATACTTTTTGGGCAAATAGCATGCGGTCAAATATTATATGAATATATCTATATAATATTAATTATATAAAAAAAGAATATAATTTTAAGCTGGTGCCAGAAAAGGGAAGAGGGGAGCACTTATCAATGATATTGCAGTTCACTGCTCTCACTCCCACCTTCATTGGCGCTTCTTTGCCAATGACAAGTTTGCTCCGCTCAACTCATACGAGCTCTTTGCGAAGAACATGCTTCCTTTCACCAACCGTATCGTTTATGCCAAACCCGTAATGACTCTCGTTGACTACCGACCTTCACTCACATACGGCTTCCGACCCATCACCACTGAACACTTTCTGACTACGGTCTCAGTACGGTTCTGTGGCCAATGCTGACGCTAATCAAAAAGGAGTAAAAAGCAAGGTGAGCTTCGTGGTTTTTTTCACCTTCCTTCATTTTCAACCCCAAATGGGCTCGCATTTTTTAGGCAAACTCAGCCAAAAATCTAAGTCTTACCTAATACCTCAAATTCGGCAACTAGCTCTCACATGGCCCTCAGAGCATGAGAAAAAGAGATGGAATCGGTAAAGTTTTATTTAGATTATTTTATATCAATTAATATCTAAAAACATCAAAAGAACTCTAAAAACCTGCCTAAAATAGCCTTAAAAACATTGGTTCATCGTCCTTTTTTTGAAGAGCCATCATATTAGCAGTAAAATCATAAATCTGCTAAATTTCCGTCTCCTTGACCGCTTCTTTACGAGAGGTTTTAACCCCAGAAGAGTGGAACTGTTGGTGAACTTTCCGTAGTTGAGGCTGCGTAACATGGGTATAAATCTGTGTAGTCGCAATGTTTTTATGACCCAGCATTTCTTGAACGTCTCGCAAGCCAGCCCCATTGGAAAGCAAGTCTGTCGCGAAACTATGTCGCAATCCATGAGGGGTAATTTTAATTGCTAAATGGGCTTTTCGACAGTAGTAATCTACCAACCGCTGAACACTGCGAGTAGTCAGACGCATCTCCTCGCCATCAGCCAAAAGGTCCGGTGTATGCTGAGACAATCGAATGAAGACTGGCCTCCAGTTATCTTCCCGTGAATCCAACCATTGCTGGAGCCAGTTGACTGCCGAGTCACTTAAGAAAACGACCCGGGGTCGACGCCCCTTCCCAATTACCCCGAACTCCCGTCTCTTCAAATCAACTTGATCACGGTTGAGACTCACCAACTCGCTGACACGCAAACCGGTTGAGAAAAGCACCTCTAGAATTGCCCGATCCCGCAACCCATTCTTCTTGCCTAAAGGTGGTTGAAGCAAGAGATTCTCCACCTGCTCCAGATGCAGAAAGCGCATGGACTTTGACTCACCCTTTGGGAGGTCAATTTTCTCTGGGTGCAGGACAGGGACGTCGTTCTTGATCAACCACTTTAGCCAAGATCTCAAGGCAATAATGTGGTAACTCTGGGTTTTCTTGGAAAGCGTCCGACCTTGCTCATCGACATACCGAGCCAAGTACAAGCGATAGCTGCGCATCATGTCTGTGTCAAGGTCTCGCAGATCTTCATGACCTTGTTGCTTGTACCACTCTATAAAGCGTCGGATATAATGGCTGTAGTTACGGATCGTCAACTGACTCACATTCCGTTCTACCTCCAAATGTTCGAGAAAAGTCAGAAAAGCAGGTTGTGATTGAGAAGAAATCGGCATGAACTTGATGTAACCAAAGAGTAGAGGATTAGCAATTATTTATACTAAGTGCCAACCATTGCATTCTATAAATAGGTTGGATAGATCAATGTTTTTAAACAATAAAAAGCAAGTCTGATCTGGATGGGATTTCTTTACAGTGGGCAGCTAATTGCTTTTTATTAATTGTGCGACATTCTCACTAAAAAAACAAGTCTTCATTGTGGTTTGCGCTTTTGCCAAAAGCTCATCACCAATGTATTTTCGTTTGGCTGCGACACTCGCACTCAATTTTTTGTAATAAAAAATTTTGGTAACAGAAGTTTTTGATCATCATTTTTCATAAAGAGCAGCTCACCAAAGTTCACATGCCACACTTTGAAACTGCTGAAAGACACCCAACCCAGAAAAAGCAAATTAATTGACTCTATAACTCAATATTAGATTGATAGATCAATCATATTTAGATATATGGCTTATAGGAAGCTCAAAATCGGCTTTTTGTTAAAAAGATGACCAATTGGTCATTATTAAGTTCAAACAACTAGCCACAATAGAGCCACTAAAGAAAAGAAAACAGGGAAAATAAAGAAAAAAATTTGTCATGTCTGCAAAAAAAGAACTTAAGATTCGAACAGCATCTCAAATCTTAAATTGGTTCTTACGTGCCTTACATGTCGTAAAAGTTATATTGTGCGACATATTTACTTTAGCATTTTTCTGCTCGTGCGATAGAGGGAACACCCACATTGGGAGAGAGGTACCTCTATCTCCTCTTCATATAGTAATTGGACCAATAAATAACGATTTATTTTGCTCTCTCGAGGTCTTTCGAATAGATCCGAGTTTAAACGTAATTACAGGCTTTATATGTATGGAGGCATTCGGGTTTTTTATTTTTCATGTTGTTTTCACGCGCTCTCGAGTAAGATAAGGGTAAGAGGGGCACTCTGCAGCTATTGAGTACGTTTAAATTACTTGATTATTCGATGCATTTTATTAAACAATTGTCATTTCCCAGGCTAAACAAGCAAAGTTTTCCACATTCCTGACAAGAAGGTAAAGTCCTATAACTTTTGAGTTTTCCACATATTTCTTATATGTATCAAACTATATCATTTTTCCCTTCCCCGCCTGGAACATCTGGCTCTCTTCCCCATTTTATTTTTGCAAATGCCTGCAAGCTTTTTAAGTTTTTGGCATCCTGCCATGCAAAAATTAATTATCTTGCGAGAAATACTCAGCTGAAAATCTTATACTTGATTTTGCCTGGAAAATTTTAACCCCGTACGGTGGCCCCGTACTCCTCCGCCCTGCTCTTTTTCCTGCATAATTCACGCAACCAGCAGAAACAAATTTACTTGAGAGGAACCAACAAAATAAAGATCACAGCAGTGAACGCTGCCAAGATTGAGTACTCGGTTAAAGTAGATTTAAATAAGCGATTTTGAATGTGACTTTGCAAAATTCCCAGGCCAATATAGAGAAAAGTCATAATCAACAGCGCAGTATTCCACACTGATAACGGTAAAAACGAGAAGATAATTGCCAGTTCAATCAAGATCAAAGTCAGAAAAAAAGCTAGCGATAAGAGCTGTTTGTCTACTCGAGGCTCGAGGTTTACTGACCACAGAAAAAGAAAAATAAGCGGAAAGTGGAGTAAGCCAACCAATACGCCGTTAAATATAAACCAGAGGTGCTGCGAAAAAATCGTGTTTAAAAACAGCAACGATGTCATCAAAGTAAATAACAGACCAATTGCGTGGGCAGCGTGCAACAATTGAATTGTTCGGCCTTTTGCTACCGAGTAGATATTAGCTGTCAGGTATAAAGCATACATTCCAACCCCAAAGAGGAGCAGGTCAAAAAAACGGCTTAGCAAGCTTGTGGGAAGTAAAAAATAAAAGGCACCGACGGCACAAGCATAAAGAGCTGGCAAGGGTAATATAGTAACCCACTCGAACTTTTGCAGATCATCCGAGAGAGCCCACGCGGAAATAAAGTACGCCAAAAGTGTAAACAAGATTACGCCAACATAACGCCAATCGAGCGAAACATACTGGACAGCCAATAAACCTAAACTGAGTAAAATTGATGCCAAAACGAATTTTTCGCGTCGCCGCATAGAGATTCCAGTTTACTCTTTTCCCTCCCAAACTCCAGCACAAAACACATCTTCTACGTCCTCGTTTTCGCGCAATGTATCCATTAACTGTTGGGTCTTCTCCTGCAGTTCAGGATCTTGAATTTCCATTGGAATTGCAATGCTGAACTCGTCGCCCTGTCGATGAAATAAATACATGGCTGAACCTGGACCACCCAGAGAACCCCCCGCTTTGGAAAAAATAGCCCGCACTTCACCGGCGGTGCGTTGATTGTTATCAGTCATCGCAAGAGCGATAATGCCCACTCCCTGGGGACCAAAACCTTCATACACAACCTCGTGAATCTCTCCACCTTTTCCTTTTCCTAAACCACGGTCAATCGCCCGCTCGATATTTTCTTTCGGCATGTTTGCTGCACGTGCTTTATCGAGAGCTAAACGAAGAGCAGCATTAAACTTTGGATCACCTGATTTGCTTTCTTTGACTGCAATTCTGATATTCTTGGCGAGCGAGCTAAAAAGCTTGCCTTTTTTGACATCGGCAATTCCTTTTTTGTGCTTAATCGTGCTCCATTTACTGTGTCCTGACATACGGTGATTGTACCATTGACATTTTAGCTCTCAACTCGTATTCTTTCGACACTTTATTACAAGATGAAATGAATAACTTCTCCGTACTTGAACAACAAGCTATTCAAGCCGCCAAAACTCAAAACTGGCAGGCTGCTATCGATTGCAATCAACAAATTTTAGATGAGAACCCCCAGAACGTTAGTGCGTTGATTCGCTTAGGTGTTGCGTACGCACAACTGGACAAGTTAAAAGAAGCAAAAAAAGCATTTTCAACCGTTCTTGACTTAGATAAATCAAATCAGTTAGCAAAAAAACATCTCGATAAACTAAAAAATCATCAAGTTATTAGCCTTTCTGCTCTTCCAGCTGACGAACAATTTATCGAAGAACCTGGCAAAACCAAAACAGTTGAGTTACACCGCCTCGCCGGCAAAGAACAACTCGCTCACTTGGCAATCGGCCAAGTGTGCCAATTAAAACCAAAATCTCGCTTTATCTCGGTTGAAGTGGGAAAAATGTATGTTGGCTCTTTACCAGAAGACCTTTCTGCCCGGCTGGCGAAACTCATGAAGGGTGGCAATCAGTATGTCTGCTACATCCGTTCTGTTTCTGCAACTTCTTGCAGTGTTTTTATTAAAGAAAGTTATCGCGCCAAAGAGTTTGAGTACATGAACTCTTTCTTATCCGCCAAAAACCAGATCACAACGATCAATGACATGTTTTTAGCTGACGACAATATTCCGTTGCAAATCGAGGATATTCCCCCACAAATTGTTGTCACAGATGCAGATGAAGAAAAAACGCTCGATCACTTTCAAATTGACGAACCGATGGAAGAAGCCCCAGCAAGTGATGACGAAGATTAATCCTACTCAGGCAATCATTTCTGAGTAAAAGCCGCGCTTAAATCCTTCCCCAACAACAACACCACATTTGCTCTATATTTACTCATAAATTCATTATTAGATTGATCTGTCAATTTAAGCGGCATAAGATTTTTTACGTGATTTACTTCTGCGTCGCACAAGTGATCAGCGTCTGCACGTAGCAGTTGGGAGTGCTCCGCAAGATTTGGATCATCAGTTAAACGGATCACGGTTAAGCCACTTTTCTCAATCACGTTTGAGAACTGAGTCCCTATACCACTCTTTCCGAAAGCGTTAACTACCGCCACTGAACACGCCGGATCAATATCAGGAAACTGGAAGTGGTCATCGATTACACTCAGGGTGTCCACTTGGTTTTTATCTATTTGGAGGAAGGAGCGATACAACCGTAAGCGATCTCCAATCTGGAGAGGTGAGTGAATGTGATACTTCATCAGATTAAAACCCAGTTGCCTTAGGTCATCAGGTGCCGAAAAAACCTCTTGATCATCAGTCACCCATACTTGGTCCACCACTTGCTTTAAAGCAAAACTATATGTTGCAGTAATAAAAGACGTATCTCTTTTATCTAAAGTAAGCAATGGGTATACCGACTGAAGCGGATAACTTCCGTAGCCACCAATTAAATCAACTTTCGATTCGGGTGGGAAAAGCACTTCAGTAACTTTTTTCTTACTGGGATCAAAATTAATAAAAATTATTTTTCCTCTAAATCCGTCTATTTTAGAAGGAACGATCAATATATGTTGGACACCTTCAAGTGCGGGTGAATGTGTACTCAATACCCAAAACCCTATCCCGACACATAGGAAAAAAAGAACCACCAAAGCAACCAACATACGAACCAAGTGATTCTTTTTCTTCTCTTTTCTCTTCGGATAATTCGTCGAGATGTAGGCAGACATATAAAAACGCGTCTACGCAAGAATTGCCTGGCGTAATGCTTCGCTGAGGCGAACCATGAAGCGCACGTTATGAATAGATGCTAGACGATAGTACGCCAATTCTTGCGTTTTATATAGATGACGTAAATACGAGCGAGAGTATCCATACTTACAGGTGGTGCAGTCACATCCAGGTTGGATCACCCGTTGATCTTCAGCAAATTGGGAGTTCCCAATATTTAATCTCCCTTTATCAAAAGAAGAGTCAAGGACCCACTTCTCCCCTTCTGTATTCAGGGTCCCACTATACAATGCACCATTTCGAGCGAGACGAGTGGGCGCCACACAATCAAAGATGTCTACTCCGTTGATCACGGCGTCAATAATATCTTGAGGATTCAGACCCAGCCCCATCAGATAACGAGGTTTGTGCTCGGGGAGGAGATCACGCAACCACTCCATTATCTCGATCGTGACTGGCATGTTGTAGCCAACGGTCTCGCCCCCCACTGCAATTCCATCAAAATCCAATTGAGTAATGACTTGTGCAGAGTGACGACGTAAATCCTGATGCTGAGCCCCTTGAATGATACCAAAAAGCGCTTGATAACTCCCATAACTACTTTGCCTTTGCTGACTTTCCCAATACTCGTAACATTGACGAGCCCAACGGTGTGTGCGATCGAGTGCCTCCTGTGCATATGCTGCAGTAGCGGCGTCAGGAGTACACTCATCGAAGGCCATAATAATATCTGCCCCAATCTGTCTTTGAACCTCAATGGCTTTTTCTGGTGAGAAAAAGTGCTTGGTTCCATCGAGATAAGAGATAAAGTGCACGCCTTCTTCCGTAATCTTGGTCATGTTTTGTTCTTCAATTTGCTTTCCAAGTGAAAACACCTGAAACCCACCGCTATCGGTCAAGATGGGTTTCTGCCACTTCATAAAGTGATGAATCCCGCCTGCTCGCTCAAGTACTTCCATACCTGGGCGAAGATATAAATGGTATGTATTCGCAAGAATAATCTGCGCAGACGACTCCACGATGTCACGTGTATCCAACGCCTTTACTGTTGCTTGCGTGCCCACTGGCATGAACATCGGTGTTTCAACTTCTCCGTGAGGAGTAATCATTTTGCCTGCTCGAGCAAGGCCTTTGGTTTTTTGCAGTTGAAAAGAAAATTGCGGGAGTGAAAGTGCTGACACCGAGGTATTATATAATCACCAGCGTGATTACTCTCGAACAATTTGCTTTTGATTTGCCAGAAGAACTCATTGCCCAAACTCCAACCGAGCCACGCGATCACTGTCGTTTACTCGTTTTGAATCGAGATACGGGTGAA
>PJMF01000015.1 GCA_003173865.1 Minisyncoccota bacterium | reverse complement strand
TCGGGGCGACACGACTCGAACGTGCGACCTCACGCACCCCATGCGTGTATTCTAGCCATCTGAACTACGCCCCGATTTAAACAATTTTTTGAATGCCTGACCACCTTTATAGCTTTTTATTTCTTTCTCTCTTTTTGTCGCTTTCGCTTTTGTTATATAAGCTTCTTTATGTACTAACATTAAAGGAATTCCGAATTTATTTGAACTATGCGACCTTCCCGCCCTGGCGGGATATTCTAGCCATCTGAACTACGCCCCGAATTTACTAATCTTTAACTATTAACTTTTTAAACGCATTCCCACCCTTATAACTCTTCATTTCTTTTTCTCTTTTTGTTGCCTCAATTCTTGTCTTAAAAAATTCCTTATATACCAACCTCCAAGGTCCTCTAAATTTAGTTGATTTTACCCCATTGCAATTATGTTTTTTCAGTCTCTCTTCTAAATTACCTGTTGAACCAATATAAAATCTCTGATCTTTTTCACTTTGAATAATATAAACGAAAAAGCTCATAATGAACGTGCGACCTCCCCGCCCTGGCGGGGTATTCTAGCCATCTGAACTACGCCCCGATATTTTCGCTCATCTGCGGTCTTTGCAAACTCTTACATTCTTGCTACAGTTCGTGTAAGAATTCTTTGTTACTCTTTGTTCAATTTTACAGTATGATGAGGTAATAAGTTACAGTCAAATTATCCTGCCCAAGAAAGAATACTATGTCCAAAACCAATTCTTCTGCTCCTGATCAAAAATCTGAACTAAAGGAAAGTAAAGAACCCAAACAAGATGCAGGCCGCCTCCAGGCCGTAACGATTGCGATGCAACAAATCGAGAAAGAGTTCGGTAAAGGCTCGATCATGAAGATGGGTGAGAGTTTGAACCAGATGGGTCAAATTCCAACAGTCTCTACTGGTTCACTTGCAGTCAATCTTGCGCTGGGAATTGGCGGTTTCCCGAAAGGAAGAATTGTCGAAATTTATGGTCCCGAAGCCTCAGGAAAAACCACAATTTGTTTGCACGCGATTGCTGAAGTACAAAAGGCAGGTGGCGTAGCTGCATTTATCGACGTGGAACACGCTCTTGATCCTCAACGCGCCCAAAAAATAGGCGTTAACTTAGATAACTTACTCATTTCTCAACCTGATTATGGTGAGCAAGCACTTGAAATTGCTGAAACACTGATTCGTTCAGGTGGTATCGATATTATCGTCATCGACTCTGTGGCGGCTCTTGTTCCAAAAGCAGAAATTGAAGGTGAAATGGGCGACGCCCAAATGGGTCTGCAAGCACGTCTGATGTCACAAGCCATGCGCAAGTTAACTGCAGCAATTAATAAAACAAAAACGCTCGTTATCTTCACCAACCAGCTACGTATGAAGATTGGTGTGATGTTTGGTAACCCAGAAACAACAACTGGTGGAAATGCCTTGAAGTTCTATGCTTCTCAACGCATTGATATTCGCAAAATTGGGAATATTCAAGAAGGCGACCAAATCGTTGGTAGCCGCCATCGAGTCAAGATTGTCAAAAACAAGCTCGCTCCGCCATTTAAAATTGCTGAATTTGATATGAACGATATGGGAATCTCACGCGAAGGGGACGTCTTAGATATTGGTGTCGAGAAGAATATTATCGAAAAAAGTGGCAGTTTCTTTAAGTTTAAAGGACAAGTAATTGCCCAAGGACGTGAAGCAGCTAAAGACTACTTTAAACAAAACTCTTCTGTAATGAAAGAAGTCGAGAGAGAAATTTGGGCCAAAGTGAAGCCATAGCATTGACCTTTTGGCATCGAAACAGTACAATCTTGGCAGTACGTTTCAGAAAAACTTATTAAAGATATAACTGGTCATGCAATTATTATTAGATCAAGCAATTTATCTTCTTAGTTCTTTAAACTCAGGCCCAGATCTGGCGCCTGATCGTTTTTCTGCATAAAAAACTTCCCTTAATGGGGCTTTTCGACGTACTACCAAGATTAGGAGTATCATGTCATTTTTTGGCAACTTATCATCACTTTTTAACACCACCAAAAAACCTGGTGAAGCTGATCAGACAAGCAAAACCACCAACCCTAAAGTCGTAACCAAGAAGCCGGAAGTTCCCGTCATTCCAATAACCAGTAAACCAACTCCGAAACCCCAACAACCAACTCAACCCCAACCAAAACCAGTTGTTGATCCTTCTCTAGTCAATAACGACGCTCTGGTTCGCGAAGCTCAAGCCCGTGCCAAAGAGATCATCGTGGAAGCCAAAGATGAAGCACTCGCCATTCGCAGCAAAGCTGAACAAGAGGCACGCGAACTCCGTAAAGATCTTGAGGCGCAACAGCGCTCCATCGACATTAAACTAGACAGAATCGATTCTCGTCTCAGTCAGATGGAAGAGAAAGAACAAGCACTCGAAAAAACGAAACTCGATCTTGCTAACGCGAAAAAAGATCTCGAAGACGCAAGGCAACAAGTCATCGACAAACTTGAAGAAATCTCTGGCATGACCCAAGACGAAGCACGCGCTTCGTTAATGGACAACCTTGAGAAAAAACTTACCAAGGAAATGGCAACCCTGATCCGCCAAAAGGAGCAGGAAGCGAAAGCAGATGCCGATCATCGGGTGCAAGAAATTCTAGTCGACGCGATGAAACATGGCGCAACTGATTACGTCGTTGAGTATACAGTCTCGGTCGTTCAACTCGGATCTGAAGAGGATAAAGGCCGCATCATTGGTAAAGCTGGTCGCAACATTCATGCCTTTGAGCGCATTACTGGTGTTGATGTAGATTTAGATGTTTCACCCACAGAAGTTCGTTTATCGTGTTTCGATCCCGTCCGTCGCGAAATTGCCCGTATTTCGCTTGAGCGTTTGATCAAAGACGGTCGTATCCAACCTTCTCGCATCGAAGAAGTGGTTGCAAAAGTGACCAGCGAACTCCAAAAAATCATGTTCGAAGAAGGCAAGAAGTTGTGCCAAGCCGTCGGTGTGTACAACATGCCGAACGAACTGATTGCTTTGCTTGGAAGATTTAAGTTCAGATTTTCTTACGGTCAAAACTTAATTGCCCACACACTTGAAGAAACTAAAATCGGTATTAAAGTCGCTCATGAACTTGGCTTAGATGTAAACACGGTCAAGTTGGGTTGTTTACTTCATGACATTGGAAAAGTTGTCAATGATGAAGAAGGCAGTCACGTCGAACTCGGCGTAAAAGTTGCGAAAAAATATGGCATGCCACAAGCAGTTCTTGACTGTATTGAACAACATCACGAAGACGTTCCATTTTCCGGTCCCGAACAAATGGCTGTGTACGCAGTTGACGCAATTTCTGGTGCACGTCCCGGTGCCCGTTACGAGAACTACGACGAATACATTCAACGTCTAGAAAAACTAGAAACAATTGCAAAATCGTATCCACAAGTCGATCAAGCGTATGCAATTCAAGCAGGCCGAGAAGTGCGCGTTATCTTAATTCCCGAAAAATCCAAAGATGACGACGTGCAAGTCTTGGCATTGAAGATTCGCGATCGAATCAAAAATGAGATGACCTATCCAGGTACAGTCACCGTGAACGTCATCCGTGAAACGCGTCAAACGGAAGTCGCGAAGTAGTCATCAACTGGTACAATAAAACTATGAACAATACGTTCCTCTCAGTTGCCCAAATTATTGTCTCGGTATTGATTACCGCTTCGATTCTTTTGCAAGCACAAGGCTCAGGTTTGGGCTCAAGTTGGGGCGGTGGAGGTGAAACGTATCACACCAAAAGGGGTGTAGAACGAATAGTGTTTATCTTTACGATTGTAGCGATCATTGCTTTTTTTGTGCTCTCGATGGCAAACTTAGTGTCACAGATCCAAAAATAGCTCGTAAATGAGAAAATACTATTGGTACATCTCTATCTTCATCAAAAAACATGGCGTGCTCGTTCTTGTTTCCATTATTGCAGCCATCATTATTTTTTCGATTTTTTTGCCGTTTTTACTGCGTTTTCTTGACTTCAAAAAAACCAGTTATGTCGGGGTGGTTGGCAGTTACTCACTCACTACTCTCCCACGAAATATTGAAAACCAGATCAGTTCTGGATTAACGGCAATCCAAGCCGATGGCACACCCGTGCCAGCCCTCGCAGATCGTTGGAATACCGAAAACGACGGTAAGACATATCGCTTTCTCATCAAGAAAAAAATTTACTGGCAAGATGGGAAAGAATTCACCGCTTCAGATGTGAACTATAACTTTAATAAAGTACAGAAAATTACCACCGCCAATGAAGTACTCTTTAAACTCCCGGAACAGTTTTCACCTTTTCCTTCCGTGGTGTCGCAACCAATTTTTCGGGTGATTGATGAACCATATTTTTTCTTCTTTAAGAAAAAAAGAGTGATTGGTACCGGTAATTTTCAAGTTACTGATTACCAAGAACATGGCCAACGCTTAACAGAGCTCGTGTTGAATAGCGCAGATGAAAAAATCGTTTACCGTTTTTACTTAACTGAAGAAGATGCTGTTGCCGGTTTCAAACGCGGCGAAGTCGATGTGTTGCCAGACTTGTCATCAACCTATGACTTAAAAAACTGGTCAACTGTCGACATCAAAGAAACTATTGATAACCAAACGTACTTGGGTGTTTTCTTTAACACTTCCTCAAATATTCTGAGTAGTAATGAAGTTCGCCAAGCACTTAACTATGCAGTGCGTAAACCAAGTGATGCCACTCGCGCGGTGGGACCGATCAGTCCAACTTCGTGGGCGTTTGCAAATGTAGGCAAAAGTTACGATTACGACGAATCTCGGGCTATCGATCGTTTACTCACCGCTTTACCAGGAGAACCAATTCATTTTGATCTTACTACTCTCCCCTTATTTAGCTACGAAGCAGATCAAATCAAAAAAGATTGGGAAGCACTCGGTCAGCATGCGTACACGAAGTGTCAAAGCGACAGCGCAATCAAGGACAAAGCACAATGTGCCAATGTGCAAATCAAAGTGAACATTCGCTTAACCAACTTCCCAGACACGAATAACTTTGATGCACTGTTAGTCGGTCAAGAATCTCCAACTGATCCAGACCAATACTCACTATGGCATTCTCAGCAACAAACTAACTTTACGCAGTACAAAAACGTGCGTATCGATAGTGAACTAGAAAAAGGTCGCCAAACTGAAGATCGTCAAAAACGTTTAGCTATTTATCAAGATTTTCAGCAATTTTTTTCCGAAGACGCACCGGTAATATTTATTCGCCATCTCAACAAGTACGAAATGAAGAGAAAAGGGAAGTAAACTCGAGCTCCTTTTATAATTTACGTAATTTTTTGCGCAGTAACTCAAAGTTACGCGTAATTCCATACTTCCAACTCACTGGCAAATCATGAGCTGGTAAGTACTGCACTTCTTCTCCGCCGAAACCTCTTTTAAAGAGCGAGACACCGGCAAAACGATGGTCTTGTTTTTCCAGCGGAGCAATTCCCCAAAAGTTATACTTTACACCCCCGTGAGCCTTTGCCCACTGAATGGCTGCCCACTGACATGCATACGAACCTGGTAAGCGATCATTTTCAGGGGTCGAGATGCCGTAATGATACACGGCTTCTTGGTGATAAAAAATAATAAATGCAGATGCCAGCAGTTGATCATTTTTGTATGCGTGAAAAAGTTGTGCTTGTCCGTCAGCGACAAATGTTTGAAATTGTTTATGCAAAAAATCGTAACTAAACGGGATGAAACCATGCTTATTTGCCAATGCAAGTTGGTGCTCATAAAATTTTTGAATATCAGCAGGATCGGTTGAAGTTCGTACTTCGATTCCCTCTTTTTGCGCACGTCGAATATCGTAACGAGTATTTTTACGCATCCCTGCTAATAACTCTTCTTCTGTTTTGGTCAGATCAAGCTGTAGTGTGAGATCTGCAGTCACGTGCATCGGTGATTCTGTGAAGTGACATGCATGCATCAAGGATCGCAACTCAGGTTTATCAATAGCTTGAGGTCGAATACGAATAAAATCACATTGTTCTTTAACCGCCAGTTTTTGGATCGCTTCCAAAAGACTTGTCACCTGTTCACGATTGTTCCAATCAATCAAAGGGCCACCGGCAATAGTAAAGTATGTGCCTCGCTTCGCCTTTTCTTTTACACAGAGCGCCCCAGCAACGATCTCATCGTCTCTCATTAAAGCTACGTAAAACGCTTGTTTGCCGAGTGATTGATGAAAAACGCCCCAGTTCCATGATTGAAGAAAATTTGCTTCTGGGCGAGCTAATACAAATGACTCCCATTGCGCTTTATTTGTAATCAATTGTATTGAGAACTTCATAGGTCTTCTTTGAGTATTTTTTTTACTGTCACTGCAATTCGCTGAGCATCTTGGACTGATATACCCAGATGGGTGGGCAAATTAAAGATGTATTTTGCCAGAGTTTCGGCTGCTGGACAACTTCCTGCGACATACCTCGATGTTAAATGTAATGATCCGCTGTCAACAGCCTCGCGGTACCATCGATCACTCAAATATATTTTTTCTTTCGCTAATTTTTGCGCTAAAGAATCCGGATGCTTGACACCAATCGGAAAGCGTAAAGCCACGTTTGCTTCAAGGTGCTCAGCTGGAAAATATTGTGCATACGTTCGCGCAATTAATTGTCGATGTGTCAACTGTTCATCAAGTGTTTTTAATTGAAGCAGTGCTAAAGTTGCGTACTGCGACGGCATGTTAGTCATCGTCTTCGTCGGACTTTCAATTGGTGAAGTTAAGAAACCAAACAACTTTGCTCCTCGAAACAGAATTTTGCCAATCTCTATTGCATGCGTGTTTCGAATACACCAAGTTAAAAACGGATAACACATGTCACGGAACACAATTGCGCGTGACGGCAACGGAAGTTTCAGTTGCTCAACAATCTCGATATATTTCTTAAAAATGACAGCTCCACCAGAAACTGCATCGATCACTTTATCGCGACCAAAGGAGCAAATCACGATATCTGCTTCTGTTCCCAACTCCGCACTCTCTCCATCTTTTCCACCAAACGACTGAGCCAAATCTTCAATTAAGATGAGATGATGTTCGTTGCACCAATGCCGAATTTTTTTAATTTCTGCGGCATTTCCCAAAGTATGTTGAATAAGTACAACTTTAGTTCGATCGCAATTTTCAAAGGCGGCGTGTAACGCCTCCACACTCGGGTTGAATGCATCTTGTGCTAAATCCACATACACAGGTTCAGCGCCAGCACGAACGATTGCTTCTTCAATTGCATGACACGTAAACGCTTGGGTTAAGACTTGAGCACCAGTTTCTAAATGAAGTGCACGCAATGCAAACTCAATTGCATCACGACCTTTGTAAAATAAGAAACACTCGCCACCAAATTTTTCTTCTAATTTTTTTTGTAAAACTTCGTAATCACTTTTTTTACTGGAAAAAATTTGGCTCAGCGCCGTAACCGCAAAACCAAACGAATAATTAGATCCCAAACTATTAAAAATCGGTTTCATACGTAGAGATGATTATACCTTAAGCCACTTGGGCATTCGACCTTCAATCAAGAGAAGTGTGTCAGCATTTGCGGCTGATAGTAATTTTTCAAGTTGTTCGCGCTCAGTAAAACATTGCTCTCCAAAAACGTTCTTAAACTCTGTTTGTCCCTCAACTCCAAGATATACTACTGCTTCAAAAAGTTTTTTGGCACGCTGTGCCAATTCATCATGTACTTTGGCCGACTCTTCTGCCAAATCCACAATACCGGAGGTAAACAAAATTTTGTGAGTTTGTTTCAAGTGTGAGACAAGCTCCATCGCAGCCATAAATCCTTTGGGATTGCTCGTCCCTCCATCATCGATGACCACCGTACCACTTCCGAGCGTGCGCGACTGAACAAACAACGCATTAGGTAAAAACGATTCTAAACCATATGCAATTTCATCTGGTCGTAGACCCAAGCATTTCGCTACTGCAATGACCCCTTGAATATTGATCGCATAATGCAAGCCAAGTAATTGCGTGTGAATTACTTTGTTATCCCAAACGATGACAAGCTGGCCATGATCATCTAGCCAAACATTTTCTAACTTAACTTGCGACGAATCACCGCTGTAGTGAATGACTTCGACTTTATTTTCTTTTTTGCCCAACTCACAGATGTGTACTGCCCCACCATCAGCGCCGTTGCAAAATGCCGTTCCATTTTTCGGCAAAGCAGCGATTAATTCCGACTCGGCGATCATGCTTTTTTCGGCGCTACCAAATAAACCCACATGCTGGAGCGTAAAACCAGTTTCCACGGCGATATCCACTGGAAACCACTGAGTCAGATAACGAATTTCACCAATTGTGTAGGCTCCATACTCGAGAAGAGCAACTTGTTGATCCGTATACCCTCTCAAAATACTTTGGGCGACTGAGTACTTGGTGTTATGCGATTTGGGTGTCACAAATACGGAAAATTTTTGTGACAACACGTGATGTAAAAGATGTTTTGTTGATGTTTTTCCGTAGCTCCCCCCAATCCCAATGACGACTGGCTTCCCTTTTTGAATTTTGCGTTTTGCGGCGGAGAGCGCTCGCAGCGTGGCAAACTCAGAATAAAAGGCAGTTGGCAAACAAGAAGTAATCACAATTAAGGGCAAAACCACATAGAGCACACTCAACCAAAACAGCCAAAAAACTACTCCACTCGATACAATCCCAAAGCTTCCACACAGGATGAGAAACAAACTTATGACGGCAACCACAAGGACTCGAGCAGTTCGCACGGGTCTTTTCATACCTGTGCGTGAAAAATCACTTTTAGATGGAAGTAAGCGCAGAATATCTTGTCTTCCCTCTGCTGATTGCAAAAACGTTATCAAACGGTCGACGCGATACTCTTTTTGCTGCACAATGGCCAACCACCTCACCCACCGCACGACAAAAAAAATCAAAAGGACTGCGATCAGCGCTAGAATAATGAGTGTAAACAAAATCATGGTTGTAAAAACTCCTCAATCAAGTTGGCGAGTTGTTCTGGATGTGTATACTGTGGAGAGTGGCGCGCTTGTGCAATAATTTGCAGCTGACTACCTTCAATTTTTTGATGATAAAACTGA
Source organism: Minisyncoccota bacterium (assembly GCA_003173865.1). Classification (GTDB taxonomy): domain Bacteria; phylum Patescibacteriota; class Microgenomatia; order UBA1400; family PJMF01; genus PJMF01. Next base: position 3,250 of record PJMF01000015.1, on the reverse strand, counting down.
CCCATAAACAGCGGCGTTACTTGATCATCATTCCCCCAAATGATTAAAGTTAAAGCATGCACATGTGGTAAATCTTTGATTACTTCATCATCAAGAATTGTCGACATCGTGCGGCGTAAGAGGGGTGGCGCGTTTTGATAATCTCGTTCTTGGGCAAGTCTATACAGCAATTGACGAAACACTTCGCTGCGGAAAAAAATTTTCCCCAATTTTGCCGCAAAATAAAATACTCTTCTTTTGACAGTCGGCATCAATCGATGATCACGCATTCCAGCTGAATCAAGCAAAATCAACTTTTGTACTTTGTGAGGAAATTGAGCAGTGTAACGAATCGCAATTTGTCCACCAAAAGAATGCCCAAGCAAAACAACATCTTTTTGATCTTTTAATTGATCATCAAGCCACTCCACATAATTAGGCAAGCCCCATACTTCATTCAGAGGAGCTGAAAGACCAGGAAGTTTCAGGATAGTTGTTTTGATGCCCTTTTTCTCAAGCAAGTCACAAAAGTGTTGCCATTTTTGCAAGGTAGTGGGATCGATCGACCAGCCATGGAGAATGAAGAGAGTCATCGAATAAATATTATACTCTAGCCAGCCAAAACAACGCTATCTGTGAAGCGGCCACTACTAAGGTAATTAATCGAAGGGCCGTACTTTGACTGGAAGCTTGAATGAGAGCAAAAAACGCACACATCGCCACCACACGACCAATATTGAGAGACACTTCGCGTTCAACTACATACGCATAGTTATTTGTTGAATTGCCATTTTCTTCACTTTCAATCACTTCCATTTGAATAGGATTCACTGAAATCCACTCCAACCCTTCTGTTAATGCTATTCCTGTCAAAAATACGATAATCGAAAAAACAGACAGCCACACATTTAACAACAAAGAGACACCCGCAAACAACATGACACTATACTTTAAAATTGTGAGACGATGATGTACGCCCGCTTTTCTCCCCAAGAAATAAAGCACAATTACATTTAAAAGGCCAGCTATTGATTGGATTGTTCCTAATGTTCCTTCATTTCCAAGCAGCGTTATCACAATGAGTGAAGGCAAAAACTGGCCCATGCGATCAACAAAACCACGACAAAATTCCATACTCAGAGATTTTTTCCATTTTTTACTCCTTTGTGCAACAAAAATTCTCTTAATTACTGGATTTTCGATTTGCGCATCACGAAAAATCCACCCAGCCCAAAAAAGAAGTAAAGTCACGAATAAAATTAAACCCCGATAAGCTTGCTGAATGCTATAAAGATGAAAAAAATCACCAAGCACGAGTGTCCAACCAAAAATAATTGGCACGAGGATGTTCGCAAGCGTTTCAACCGAAGTTTCAAGCGCTGTGTAGTATGTTCGTTCCTGATTAGAAGTAGTCGCAATCGTAATAAAATTTCGATTTGCCCAATACAAACCAATCGGAACTCCTTGCAAAGCACCCAAGAAAAGTAACTGTACAATATTGTTGCTGGGAAAGAAAAACACCAGTCCTGTCACCAAACCTTGTCCCACCAGTCCCGTAATGAATATAAAGGAGATATGTAATTTTTTGAGCAACCATCCGTTCAACATAAAACAAAGGGGAATCGTAATAAAAAAACCTAGGTTATATAATCCAACGCTCATCAAATTATTTGTACTTCGCCAAATAAATGCATTGATAAACACAAAAAGTAGTGGCTGCGCCACATCATACACAGCCGAGGAGATGAGCAATTTTTGAGCAGCATCATTCAGCTTGCGAAAATAAGCAACTTCACGCTTTATTGATTGAAACATTTTTAGTATTATAGCGGATATGAACGGTATTCAGAAAAGACTTGTGATTTTTGGTTTTGCGGCTTTAGTGCTTGGTGCCTGTGCGCCACTTCCGAGACCAGAAGATGAAAAGCTTCCTGTTCCAAAAGCAACCATCGTCCCTCCTCAATCACAACTCATCGATACAAGCAAATCACCTGCCATCGTGAATGAGCCATTAGCGACACCAATGGACCAACAGAAAGGGCCAACCATGAAAACGTTAAAAGACTTCGACAAAGTAAGTGCAAAAGAAGCAACAATCAGCACAAGTAAAGGTGATATTACTTTTACGTTGTTTATGGATAAAGCGCCGCTGACGGTTACTAACTTTATTACGCTCGCCAAAAGTGGCTTTTATGATGGAATTAAGTTTCATCGTATTATTGCTGACTTTATGGCACAAGTTGGTGATCCATTAACTAAAGATGACTCGCAAAAATCGATGTGGGGTACCGGTGGTCCAGGATACACGATTGAAGACGAGTTCAGTCCTGACTTAAAACACGACAGCGAAGGTATTGTTTCAATGGCAAATACCGGTCAACCAAATACTGGAGGAAGTCAATTCTTTATTACCTACGAAGCCACTCCATGGCTGGATGGAAAACACGCTGTTTTTGGCAAAGTCACCTCTGGTATGGATGTGCTGCGCAAACTTGAAATTGGCGATCAAATTCTTAAAATTACGTACAAATGATGCGGCGATCTTTTGTTGTTAGTGTGCTGATCATAGGGATGTTTTTTTTAGTGAGCGTGGGAAGCGCTTTTTTTTTCACGATTAAAAGCTATCGTGAAGTGAAAGGATTTCAGTTCGACGCTGCGAAAACTTCAGCACAGTATGCACTACTTGTTGCAAAACCTCTTGACGAATGTACGTTGCATGCAGTTGCATCACTTCATCTCTGGCGTGTGGCGTTAACAAGTATTGAAGATGCAGCGCTAGTAAGCACTCAATTAAAAATATATCTTCCGCTTGCCCTCGAGACTGATCCCCATGCGAGCGTGACTGCCCAAGAACTCCATACTTCACTGGCTCATCTCACTCAAGATTTAAATCAAATTGAAGCTACCGGTGAACACTCATTCATATATCAACATTTTCTTTTGCCCACCATCACAACTCAACTGCACAGCAAAAAAATCAGCGAGATTGCATCTCAAATTTCGACGCTCTCTGATCACTTTTTAAGTGGAAAACATCGCTACGTCGTTCTTTTTCAAAATTCTGATGAACTGCGCGCAACTGGTGGATTTATTGGTTCATATGCAATCATTGAGTTCAATAACGGTGCAGTTTCGGAACTGAACATCCAAGATATTTACGAAGCTGATGGTCAATTTAGCGGATTTGTTGAAGCACCCCACGGTGTCAAAGAATATTTAAGTAGTGGTAAGGGACTGCGTTTGCCAGATGCGAATTGGCAACCTGATTTTC
>PJMF01000024.1 GCA_003173865.1 Minisyncoccota bacterium | reverse complement strand
CAGACACTTCAGCAATACAATGAAAAAATTAAACATCGTCATTTTTACGGTCAAAAATCACATGTACGCGAATACATTGATCAAAACGGTGTTGGAGATGAAACAAGTGAACGTGATCGCGATTGTAGAATCGAGCGTTTTGTATCCAGGAAAAAATACTTCTGCCGCACTACGACTGTATGTACAAACAGCGGGGAGCAGTTACCTCTTCGCGCAGATTGCAAAAATGATTTTATTTCGTGTGTTGAGTGCATTATATTCCTCTTGGCCTGGAGTCAATCCAAAACATAGTTTGTATTCCTACAAAAAAATTTTAAAAAAACGCGGTTTGTCAATTCCTTGCATTGCAGAACACGACATTAATCGGGAAGAGTTCAGAAGTCATTTGTCAGCTACAAAGTCTGATTTATTTGTCTCACTGTTATTCAATCAAGTTTTTCGCCAGCGCGTGCTGAGTATTCCTACATTAGGGACAATAAATTTCCATCCCGCCCTTCTTCCAAAGTACAGAGGTGTCAGTCCCACTTTTTGGGTATTGGCTAATGGAGAAAAATTCACAGGTGTAACGATCCACCAAGTCACCAATAAAGAAATCGATAGCGGGCACATCATTGCCCAGCAAACTGTGCCCATTTTTGCAAGTGATACTGAAGACTCGCTGTACTGGCGATGTGTTCGCACGGGTAAACCTTTACTGAAAAAAGTTTTAGCTAAAATTGGGCGCGAGGGCAAAATTTCTAAACAATCTACCAATCGTCACCGCAAACCCACTCCAAGCTATTTCTCAATTCCCACTAAAGAAAAAGTGCGCGAGTTCCAAAAAAAAAGAAAATTTTTTCATCTTAAAAATTTATTTTCTAATCATTCGTAGAGCCCGTTCAATCATTTCCTCACCAAACGTTTACATGATCCCGCATGTTTCCTTAATGTCATATTGGATACTACGTACAGTCAATCACAAAGAAGGGAGGTGAAGAACATATGAACACAAGTCAAAGGGGGTTTGCCTCAATGAACGAGGAGCAACAACGCTCAATTGCAAGTAAAGGTGGAAAAGCAGCTCACCAAAAAGGAACTGCACACGAGTTTACTTCAGAAGAAGCACGTCGTTCAGGGCGCAAAGGTGGACGAGCCCGTTCTGGAAGTCGAAATAATGACTTTTAAAGTACACGCCGAAGACGCACGTTCATACCTACACAGAGACTGCTCCCACAGTCTTTGTGTACGCAGGAGGAATCAAGTTCAAAGTTTCGCTGTCTAAAATTTTTTGAACTATTTGGGAACTGTACATAACTGCTGCATGAAGTCGTTTACTTTCTTTTTCACCAATCCAAATTGTAATGGTAAATTTACCTCTCGGGTGAATATGCCAATTCCATTCGGTCAGACCAGAGTATATCCGTGACTCACGAATAGTTTCTGGTTCATTTTGACACAGAAAATCAATGATTAAGTGTTCAAACAGATGGCCAATTTCTGTATCTACGACTTCTTGGATAAACGGTACATTCAAATCGTTATCACATTCAGTGAGTAAAACCGTAGGCGCATGTGTTTGGAGAATGGATAATGTTTGGGGTAATAGTCCAGTAGTTACTTGAGCACCAAACAATTGCATATCAATCACCGTTTTGTCCACATTGTGACAAATATCCAGTGAATACAAGTTTGGCCTACTAAGCATAAGACTTCATAAAATATCATATTCTTTTCTTACAATCCAGTAACTTTTAAAATGACCTCTTGATTTTTGGCATCATTTTTGATTACATAGTTCGCATTGTAGGAGGTGTATGCATCCACAGTACTCCTTTAATACTGAACTGAAGGTACAGCGTCTTCCCCAACATCAAGAAAAATACTTTGAGATAAAAGATCCTTCCGTCGTGATGCTTCCTGACGGGACATTCATGATGTATGCCTCGATTGGCAACTCACTCACGCAAGAATGGATCGTGGGGCGCTTTGTGGCGATACATCCAGCGGGAATATGGCAAGAAATAGAGCCAGTCAGTTTTACTGATCTAAAGGGACCCCAAGTCTGCGCTCCGGCAGTAACATACGAAGTAGTGAATCATCAGCCTTCATGGAAGATGTATATTCAAACGGCATGTTTTGAATCAGATGGGGTCATTGCTTTGGCAACTTCGACTGATGGTCAACACTTTGTAGGACAGCCTCAACCGCTTGCCAGTCGACACACTATTTGTGCCGAGCATCAACCTTTAGTGACGGGTGTTTATGATGCAAGTGTTTCTGAAGTACGAGTAGCAAATCAAGAAATGATGTGCATGCTCTTCTCTGGATATCGCCGTGTCGGTTGTGGTGATATTTATGCATCATATCGGCCAAAATCAGCCGGAGAGCATGAGTGGTCACCGGCTCAACGCTTATTAACACAAGAAGAAGTGCCATTTCATAATCATCCAAATTCAGAACATTTTGAATGGGGTTTAGAAGGTGCCAAACTTGTTCAGTTAGATAAAGAATGTTTTTTGTTAATTGGAGTGTGCTTTTTGCCCAAACCAAATGAGTTTTTAGGTACTCGTCAGCGCGTTTTTTTTGCCGTAGCTTCATCCATGAATGGTCCCTTCACACCGGTGGGAACGCCACTCAATCCATTTGAAAGTGAACATGACGGTCGACTCGGTGAAAATGGTCATCCAGATACTTTACTATTGAATGAACATGACTTATGGATTATTTATCAAGAACGCCATGGTCAAGGTGCACCGTGGCACTTGCGAGCAGCGCATTACGATGCACAGCAATTAAAAGAAAGTTTGTTTAAGGCCGGTCCATTAGCTATCACAGCTCCTGATCCTCAAATGACTCAACCAGTTATGACTGCAGCCTCGACCGCTTCTGTTGATAATCTCTAATGATTGTGAGAGTGGGTTCATGGGGAATTCTTTGGCATGCTTGATCGTCGCAAATGAAGTCCCAAAATCCAGAATTCACTAAGTGCCCATCAAACCAATCTGGCCGATCTACGATGGGATACGCACAGACACCCGCGATCGGACAACCTTGAGAGATTGCATCATCAATTTCCCGCAGTGTGCGTTTCCAAAATGAAGGCCGCAAATCTCCCCAAGCACCAGTTTCAGTGATGAGCAGCGGCCGATGATATCGAGCAAAAATTTCCTTTAACATCACCGCCAACGATTGGCGATACTTGCTCATCCACGGAATCATGGTGTACTGGAGACGATTTTCCATCGTGGTTTGCGGAATAATCCATTCTTGATTTTGAGGATAGTAGTTGACGCCAATAATATCCAGATACTTTGGACTACCATCGAGCTGAGGTTCAATATGTCCACTTAACATGTCCCACGATTGAAAACGGATTTTTCGAAACTCTCGTGCGAGTTGGCGTGTGGCCTCAGTCGTCGGTGGTTTGGCTGGTCGATACATAAATGGATCTACTTGAATAAACCGCACCTTGTCGGTGACTTGCCAAATTCCATCCATAGCCGCAATTGTTGCGCGAACAAGTTGTTTTTTGAGTTCATAACCTTTGCCAATTTCGTAGGGGGCCCAAATCCCCTGATCTCCCGCCATCCACGAAAAAAAAGAAATTTCATTCCACGGTACAAGATAGAACGTTTTATCCTGCTGCTCACTCTTCTGCGTATATTGACTCAAAAAAACTGCTACCTGCTTAGCATATTCCGCAAACGTCTGTACGAACTTGGCTGAAAAGGGATCAACAAAATCCGGAAAATCAAAATGATTTAAATCCCAAATTTGCTGGATGTGTTCGTCTCTCGCGATCTCGAGCATGTTGGCATACCGACGGAAATCATACTCACCATTTCCGCGATCAATCTGTTGCCACGATAAACCTTCTCGCACCGTCGTAATTCCAATTTCCTTTAATAACCGATAATCTTCTCTACAATAGAGGTCATGTTTAGTGTCTGCCAATTGATCTAATCGTTTTTTATTTTCTGCTTTCGCATAAGTACACTCAAAACCCGCCATTAAAAAAGAAGAAAATGTTGGCAGTGAAGTATTATTTTTGCCTTCTAAACGCGTAAATAGATCGAGAGCATTTCTGAATGCCTGATCCATGTTAAAGTATTTGTAATTTGCCAATCTTCCTACAAAATAAATATTTGTTAATTTATCCGCAGCATGTTTATATTGATCATAAATTGCTTGATTTCGCGGATTTGGCACAGGATAGTACGGCTCACCTTCGTCAGTTGTGTATTCTTTGACAATCGTTGTTTTCGGATGTTTTTGACGAGTAATGTGCTTATACTCCACAATCCGTGTAAATTTCTCTTCATTCGGATAGTTAATTACAGAATTTTCTTGAAAATATGGCATGTCAAGCGTTTCGTGAACAAAACGAATAGATCGATACTCTAATTTTTCTTTGAGACTAAATTGAAAATCAAAAAATTGATCAATAGGACCAGTGTAAAAAAGTTTTTTGAAATTTTTTACCTTGTCACGTACATCAAAAAAATCTGTATTAAGCTGAACAGTGATATTAGGATGACGTAAAATTTTTTCAAACATCTGCGTATATCCACCGGTTGGCAAAAATTGAAACTGATCATCAAAGTAGCGATCATCGAAGTTACTGCGCACTGGAATTCTATTCAAGACTGATGCATCAAGCTCTTCAGGATACTTATCCCACTGTTTTTTCGTATAATTTTTAAACATTTTTTCGTAGAGAACTGGTCCTACTCGTGCTAACGCCGCTTCTTTACCATTTCGGGGATGTGCATTGGGTACTTGATTTTCATCCAGCCACTTTTGCATTTCGGATTCATTAGAAAGATGTAACTGAAACAAGGTATTTACTGTCGTAATATTCACGGGAATCGGCACGAGGTGGCCATCCACTTTTGCCAATACGCGATGTTCATATGGATACCATTCAGAAAAACGCTGTACATACTCCCACACTTCTTTATCATTCGTGTGAAAAAAATGAGCTCCGTATTTAGAAACCAGAATGCCGTCATCGTTATAGTAGTCATAACAGTTGCCAGCAATATGCGACCTTTTTTCCAGCACGAGAACTTTTTTCCCTAAATTTGCATACCTCTCCGCCAAAACTGCACCGGAAATGCCCGCACCAATAATTACAATTTCGGTCGAGTAATCTACCATGCGCCTCCCGATAAAGGCAGATATTGCGGCCACGTTGAAGTTCTTTCTGGATTTTTCGCTTGGCAAATGTGCTTCAGCAAAATTGCATTCATTGCTTGAACTGTTTTTGTCCACGAGGTTTGAGCAATTATCTTTTTTTGGAGCGCTTCGCGCCGATTTTTTTGTTCAGTCGTTTCATGTAAGTAGTGGTTGATTCTTGCCACAAACTGTTGCGTATTTTGAACGACGGCAACTCCTTTTGCATACGAATACTTCACGTCATAAATGGGCGTGGAAATAATTGGTTTTAACGCTGCCATGAACTCAAGAGTTTTTGTAGGGCTAATGAAGCGAGTTGCTTCATTCAGGGCAAACGGCATCATCGCAATATCAAAGGCCTTTAAATACGCAGGTAATTGCTCATATTTTCTGCTTCCCAAGTAATAAATATTTGGTAAATGCGGGAGATCTTCCGGTCGAATTTTCACCACTGGACCAATCAAAACAAATGATACATGAGGCATGTTTCCTGCCACTTCTTTGAGTAAATGAGTGTCCAGCCGTTCATCAATCACACCATAAAATCCCACGATTGGTTTGGGCAGCTGAGAGATATCTCGCGGAAGAGGAGTATCGGGACGAAGGGCTTTATGAAAATGTTTTTGATCTACGGAGCTGGGAAAACAAAACACATTCGAGTGAAATTGTCGTTTTGATTCGTATAGGGACTTCCCACCAGTGAACATCACATCAGCACTCTCCATGAGATATCTTTCTTGAGCGGCAAGAAGGGGAGACGCATCTTTAAACGCCGTTAATTCATCCATGCAGTCATAAACAATCAATGAGTGTGGCAACTCATCAATCACATCTACAAACTCTGCAGAGTAAAACCACAATACGGGTTTGTTCATTTTTACGCTACGAATATAAGAGAGAAGCATGGGAACCATTCTCTGTGGAAAACTCTCCCAGGAAATTTTTGGTTGAAGAACGGTGACATTTTTTTCTGGTGTAAAAACTCGCGCAGAACCTTTTTCCTCCACACTGTACGCAATCGGCTCTTCAACAAAAAGCACACGATGACTTTTCGCCAATCGCTGTAAAATATGTTGAGGCCTTTGCCACACAAATTCCCAGCGTAAATGGGAAAATACCACGATATCAAAGTTTTCAGTCATATCTCCTCCTTCACCGTCATTTACGAAGTTTCGATCGCAGTATCATTTAAGCCAGCTGAAAAAATTCCCCCTTTGGCTAATGACGAAAGCTTTTTATCAGCCTGACCTTCCTCTTTTAAGGTCTTTTCTAAAAGCTCCTCTGCTTCTGGGTAATCCAACTCTCGCGCAAACTCCACGGCACCTCCATAGGCTGCTATTTCATAGTGCTCAACTCGTTGAGCCAAAACAATAATTGCCACATCTTTCGTAGCAGAATCACTAATTTTACTTAACGTCTCCTTGGCTTCGGCAATGATCCCAGCTATTCCTTGACAATGATTAGTGGACAACTGGAAATCAAGTCCTTCCGCCACTTCATCAAGACGCGAAAGTTGTTCGCGCGTCACTTGTAAATGATCTTCAAGTGCCTGACTCAGTTTTTCATCAGTTGCACTGGAGATCATTTCAGGTAATGCCGTAATAATTTGGGTTTCTGCAGAGTAAAGATCTCCCAGCTCATGCAGAAATAACTCGTTGAGATTTGAAATTTTCATAATGCCTTTCACCACTTAGTAATGGTGGTAGTATGTCTCCTCGTTTTCAGAGAGTTTCAAGAAATACGTATGATTTTAGTAATAAGGGGAAACTTCCCATTGGTTTGCGAACTGGGAGTTTAAGTAATATGCCAAGTGATTACTGCAACAATGCTTGAAGCCTTTTTATTCCTCTGTTAATATCGGTTTGTGATTATTACTAAGTCAGAGCCATTCACTCCAGAAGAAATTCTTCAACTCCGAGCTGAATTCGATGTTTATATCAAAACCGTAATCGATATTGAGAAAAAAGTTTGTTCTGCTGGAATGAATCGCCATTTTGAAGGTGAACAAATTTTGCTACAGCAAGGCTCTAAGCAAAGCAATATTTGGGGTGGGGGTATTGACTTAGACACGAAGGAAATCGACTTCAACTCTTTTATAAACATTCGTCCACGAGACAATAACACAAAAAATGAAATTCAAAGCGAAGAGATCAAACAAAAATTTAAGAAACTCACAGAGTATTTTTTTAAAGCAACTCTATGACTCAAGCAGAAAAATATTTACTCATCGGCTCACTCTCCAACGATTTATATCGTGTTGCGAGTCTTGTTGGTAGAGGCTCATACCCTTCAGCTGAGCGATTTTTCAGAGAGGCGAAAAAATGGTCTCTTCAGCTTAAACAAGCTAAGTTGAAAAAACATATCAAAAAAATAATAGTGGAGATTAATACCGATGATCAGGGTGTAAGCTCTCAAGCAAAAGCTGAAAAGCTTTTAATGTATAGTGTTCTCCTCCAAAACTATGCTCTCCATTTGAAATAAGTACGTTAAAATAATATTTACAAATGAAAATCTTCGTTACACATTCAAGCGGTTATGATTTCAAAAATGAACTGTATATTCCTCTACGAACGTCAAGCTTACATCAACAACATGAAATTTTCCTTCCAAGAGAAAACGATCTTCCTGAAGT
>PJMF01000004.1 GCA_003173865.1 Minisyncoccota bacterium | reverse complement strand
AGATATTTTAGGTAAGTATCTTGTGTATCACTCGCCGCAAGGAAAAGTAGTCGGCGAGATTAACGAAGTTGAAGCGTACATTGGCTTCGATGACCCAGCCTCACACTCATTCAGTGGTCTTACCCCACGAACGGAGATCATGTTCCGCGAGGGAGGTTTTTCCTACATTTACTTTATTTACGGCATGTATTTTTGCTTTAATGTAACGACTGAAATTGAGGGTTTTCCAGCCGCCATTTTGATCCGTTCGGTGATCCCAGTGGAAGGAATCGAGATCATGTATGCCAACCGGCATGGGCGAAAAGATCTCACTAATGGACCGGGTAAATTATGCCAAGCTTTTGGCTTCACTTTAGGGCAAAACAAGGTTGATTTAGTCACCTCTACGAAGCTCTATCTGGAAAATCGGGGAATGAAAGTACCACACATACAAGTTTCGCCCAGAATTGGCATCTCCAAAGCCACCGAAAAACCTTGGCGATTTCACTACTAAAACTCCCCCAACACACTATTTACATCTGGGTACCTGATCTGTATAATCACACTTTGTCTTTGAATTGACTTACTCGATCAAAAAGTAAAGAACCTTAATATATGGCAGCGTCAAACGATAAAAAACAAGCACAGTACAAAATCAGAGTCCGTCTGAAGGCCTATGACCACCGTGTCATTGATGAAGCGGCACGCAAGATTTTAGAGACTGCTATCTCAACTGGTGCAAATATTGTTGGACCAGTGCCTTTACCAACGAATCAGAAGTGGTTTACAGTCCTGGCTTCACCGCACACGGACAAAAATGCTCAAGAGCATTTTCAGATTAAGACGCACAAGCGATTAATCGATATTGTGAACCCAACAAGTAAAACAATTGATTCTTTGATGCATTTGGAGTTGCCAGCGGGTGTGGGTATCCAAATAAAAATGTAAAGTAAAAAAGGGAAGAATAGATGCAGATCTTTCGACTCGAAAGTAATAAACAAGTCCGTAAAGTAAAGATTTATGATCACTCAAGTATTTGCGACCAAGCAAAAAATGACGCAAGCCTGGACAAAATCCGGGAAGCGTTTGGCCGTTACTTGTTTTAACGTCTCAAATAACGCCGTTATTGGCCAAAAGACCTCAGAAGACGCCCAGATTTCCAAACTTGAAATTGGTTTTGGAAAGAAAAAATTAAAAAACATGACGAAACCACTCCGAACGAAACTAGAAAAGAGTGGTTTTTCTTTTGGTGTAGCTGGAATGCGTGAAGTCGCAGTTGCGGCTGATGAAACGCTCAAAGCAGGTGACTCCATTAAAGTAGAACAAGTTCTCCAAGTTGGTGACGTCGTGAATGTCCAAGGAACCACAAAGGGTCGTGGATTCGCTGGTGCTATGAAGCGTCATGGCTTTAGTGGTGGACCAAAGACTCACGGACAATCTGACCGCTGGCGCGCTGTTGGTTCCATTGGTCAACGCACTACTCCAGGTCGTGTTTTTCGAGGAAAACGCATGCCAGGTCACTATGGTGTTGACCTCCAAACCGTTGCAGGTCTTGTTGTGATTCATGTAGATCCAGTTACTCAGGAATTATGGCTCAGTGGTCCAGTACCGGGTCACATGAAGAGTGTTGTGACGATTGCCAAAACTGGCAAAACCAAAAATATTGAAATTGACGAAAAAGCGAGTGGAATTGTTAAAACTCAAGTGGAAGTAGTAGAAACTCCCGCACAAGTAGAGACTCCCACAGCAGTAGAATCCGCGGAGGTTGCACAATGAAACTAAAAGTTGCTTCAACCGTCGGTCAAAATACCTCAGTTACTGTAAGTGACAGTGTCTTTGGCGCTCAAGTAAACTCGTCATTAATTGCTCAAGCAATTCGGGTGTACTTAGCAAATCAACGCCAAGGCACAAGTAAAGTCAAAACCCGCTCAGAAATTAGTCGCAGTAAGAAAAAATGGTTTAAACAAAAAGGAACCGGCAATGCTCGCCATGGTGCTCGGACGCCAAACATCTTTGTTGGTGGAGGTGTCGCTCATGGTCCAACCGGCTTACAAAACTGGAGTTTGCGTATGTCCAGTACCATGAAAAAAGCAGCGCTTGTTTCTGCATTAAGTGCGCAAGCAGAAAAAACGATTATTTGTGATGATATTGCTCAGTTAGACGGAAAGACAGCTTCAGCGCACAAAATGTTACAAAAGATGTTGCCCGAAGCAAAACAAATGCTCATTGTGTTGCCCAAAAGTATGCCAATGGTGCTGCGCAGTGTTCGCAATTTACCGTACGCTTTAGTGACCAGTGCTGCCAAGTTAACAACCTTTGAAGTCGCTTCAGCCGATGCACTCGTTTTTACCAAAGAGTCAGTCAAAATGGTTGAAGAACGTTTGGGTTCACCGTCTTCTTCAGAACCAGCAGTAGCAGCAGTAAAGAAGCCAGCTGCTCCTAAAAAAGTAGTTTCAAAGCCGAAAAAGGTTGCTAAAGCAAAATAATTTATGAACGCGCATATTATTAAACGACCACTTATCACTGAAAAAAGCTTATACCTCGCAAACTTGCACAATGCGTATACGTTTGAGGTCGACCCCTCTGCGACTAAAACGCAAATTGCCGAAACAATCGAACAAATTTTTGGTGTTAAAGTGATTGGCATCCAAACAGTCATGCGTGGCAAATCACTTCGACGTACAGGTAAAAAACGAATTAATACGTTTGTTCCTCGCAAGAAAAAAGCTCTAGTAACTTTAGAAAAAGGACAAACAATTGCCCTTTTTGATATCTCTAATCAAGGCCAGCATGCTAAGTAAACGCATTCCTACCAGCAATAGTAATCGTCACTACGTTCGTATTGATGGTTCACATTTGTTTAAAGGTGATCCAGAAAAGTCACTTTTGGTTTCTGGTCATTTAAAGCGTCAAGGAAGAGGATTTAAGGGTCACGTCACCGTTCGTCACCGTGGTGGTGGTGTCAAGAAACGCATGCGTATCCTAGATTGGAAGCGTGAAAAGCATGATATTCCAGGAATAGTACAACGGATTGAGTACGATCCAACTCGCAGTGCAAATATTGCGCTCATTTACTACAAAGATGGTGAAAAAAGATATATCATTGCACCAGATGGTTTGAAGATTGGTCAAGAAGTTATCTCAGGTGCAACTGCTGAGATTCAACCTGGTAATGCGCTGCCCCTTAAAAATATCCCAATTGGTTTACCAATTCATAATATCGAAACTCGTGTAGGCAAAGGTGCACAGATGGTACGTGGCGCAGGAACTGCCGCCACAGTTCAGTCTAAAGAGGGTAATTTTGTCACAATTGCACTTCCTTCCAAAGAGTTGCGATTGATAAATGCCGAGTGTTTCGCTACAATCGGCCAGGTTGGAAATCAAGATTGGAAGAACCGTAAAATTGGCAAAGCTGGCCGCAAGCGTTTGATGGGTATCCGTCCTACAGTGCGTGGTGTTGCTCAACATCCAAACTCTCATCCACATGGTGGTGGTGAGGGACGCAGTGGTGTTGGTATGAAGCATCCAAAGACGCCATGGGGTAAGCACGCCTTAGGAAAGAAAACTCGAAATAAAAAGAAAACCACGAATAAATACATCGTGAGAGATCGAAGGGTAAAATAACAAAAATATGAGTAGATCAAGTAAAAAAGGACCATACGTTGACCCAAAGCTTTCGCTCAAAGTCATGAAGCAAAAGAACTCTGGTGACAAAACTGCAATCAAAACCTGGAGTCGTGCTTGCACGATTTCACCAGATTTTGTGGGCCATACTTTTTTAGTTCACCAAGGTAAAAACTTTATTGAAGTTTTTATTAATGAGTCGATGGTTGGTCATAAATTAGGTGAGTTCGCTCCAACTCGAACATTCCGTGGTCACGGGAAAGTAGTGAAGCGTACTCTAACGAAGACATAAAAGTAGAACTATGTTAATTAAAGCAACTCAAAAATATACTCGCCAAACGCCACGTAAGTTGCGTTTAGTGGCGAACACAATTAAAAAGTTGCCGCTTGAAAAAGCGATGGCTCAATTGTCTGTGATTGAAAAGAAGGCAACCTTGGAAATTACCAAAGCACTGCGTCAAGCAATTGCCAATGCGGTGCACAATCATGGGTATCAAGTGAGTGATTTAGAGATCAATAGTATTACGGTAAATGAGGGTCCACGCTACAAACGTTTTCAAGCCGTAAGTCGTGGTCGTGCTCATGGTCTGATGAAGCGCAGTAGTCACATTACTGTAACATTGAAAACGGTGGATGAAGTCAAGAAGGCTGATGAACCAACAAAAAAAGAAGTTAAGGCAAAAAAGGCATAATATATGGGACAAAAGGTTAATCCAACTAGCTTTCGTTTAGGAAACTTCTTCACTTGGAAGTCGAAGTGGTTTGCGGATGATCGTGAGTATTCAGACACCATGCTTGAAGATCACAAGTTACGTGAATTTTTGAACAAAAAATTAGCCAGTGCTGGTTTAGTTCAAGTTGGAATTGAGCGTTCAATCACTATGATCAAGATTGTCTTGTACGTTTCTCGTCCAGGGGTAGTCATTGGAAAAGGTGGCGCGAATTTAGAAGATATTAAAAAGGACGTTGGTCGCTTATTAAATATCGCCAAACAGAAAAAAGACAAAGTAAAGATTGATGTCAAAGTTGAAGAAGTGAAAAGACCAGATTTAAGCGCTAAGTTAGTGGCAGAGCGAATCGTTGATCAATTGATCAAACGTTATCCTCACCGCCGTGCAGTCAGTCAAGCAATGGAAAAAGTGATGGCTGCCGGTGCAAAAGGAGTGAAGATTTGTTTATCAGGTCGTATCGCTGGTGCCGAGATCGGGCGTCGTGAAAAGTACTTTGAAGGTACTGTGCCTACACAAACTCTTCGCGCAAATATTGATTACTATCAAATGCCAGCGCGAACTCGTTCTGGTTACGTAGGTGTTAAAGTATGGATCTATAAAGGAGAAGCAATATAGTGGTGAGAGCCCTATATCCTAAGGTATGTTACAACCGAAGAAATCAAAATACCGAAAAATGTTTAGAGGCAAACGACGTGGTGTGACCACACGTGGTAATGAGGTTGCTTTTGGCGAATTTGGTTTGAAAGCGACAACCGTTGGTTGGGTGAGCTCTCGCCAAATTGAAGCTGCACGCAAGAAAATTACTTTCGCAACAAAACGGGCTGGTAAGTACTGGATGCGTCTTTTTCCAGACAAACCAATCACCAAAAAGCCAGTGGGGGTCAAGATGGGATCTGGTAAAGGCGACATCGAAGAATATGTAGCAGTTGTCAAGCCAGGTATGATCTTGTTCGAAATTGGTGGAGTGACTGAAGATGTGGCCAAAGACGCATTTCGCAAAGCTTCCCACAAATTATCGGTCAAAACGACCGTAGTGGGAAAACAATAATATGAAACGCAACGATATTAAAGCACTACACACGCTGTCTCTCGCTGATTTACAGAAGCGTTTGGCAGACTTGATTCAACAAGTTGCAAAAGCACGTTTGGAGAAAAAAGTTGGCAAGTTAGCGAACAACAGACTTGCTTCTAGCTTAGGAAAAGATATTGCTCGGGTCAAGACGATTATTACCGAGAAGGAAATGGGAACACGCGTATGAAACTCATGCAAGGTACAGTTAAATCCGCGAAAGCAAGTAAAACAGCAATCGTAACAGTGACCAGTAAATGGATGCATCCACTGTATAAAAAATACGTGAAGCGCACCAAAAACTATGCATGCCACGTAGAAGGTTTCGAAGTAAAAGAAGGTGACATTGTCACTATTCAAGAATGCAAACCAATCAGTAAAACCAAGAAGTTTAAAGTAACTGCGATTGTTAAAGAAAAAAGCGTCGTCGCAGAAATTGAACAAGTTGATGAAGGAAAGAAAACGAAGGCAAAAAAGGCTAAGAAAGTATGATTCAGTTAAGAACTATACTACAAGTCGCAGACAACAGTGGCGCGAAGAAGATTCGTGTCATTCAAGTTCACGGTGGCTCTCAACGTCGCTTTGGTTATGTTGGTGATGTCGTGACAGCTTCAGTGATTGCAGCTGATCCAAAAGGTACTGTCAAAAAAGGTGAAAAAGTCAAAGCGGTTGTAGTTCGCACACACAAAGAGTACCGTCGTCCATCTGGTGAATACGTTCGCTTCGATGACAATGCAGCTGTAATTATTGAGTCACGTAAAAGTGAGAGTCCAATGGGAACTCGTGTATTTGGTCCAATTGCTCGCGAAGTGAAAGAAAGAGGATTTAATAAAATTGCGAGTTTAGCACAAGAGGTATTGTAATTATGAAATTTAAAGTAGGTGACCAAGTCATCTTAACTGCTGGCAAAGACAAAGGCAAAAAAGGCAAAGTTCTGAAAGTTTTGTCTGATGTGAATAAAGTGGTTGTCGAAGACGTCAATATGTATGTGAAGCACATCAAGCCTATTCAGGGCAATGCGGGTGAGAAAGTCAAACGACCAAGAGCACTGCCAACCGCAAATGTGGCTATCTTAAATAATGAAGGTAGGGCTGATCGTATTGGCTACAAAATCGCCAAAGACGGTACCAAATCAAGAATTTTTAAGAAAACAGGTAAAGTTATTGCTGATAGTAATAGTAAGGGAACAAAGTAACAGATGAATAGACTTAAACAAAAATACCAGCAAGAAATCGTGCCAGTTTTGGAAAAAGAATTTGGACACAAAACGACCTTTTCCGTTGCCAAGATCAACAAGATCGTGGTCAACATGGGTATTACCGATCAACAATCTCGCGATGCTGCTATTACAAGTGCCGTTGAGCAGTTCAAAGTGATTACCGGTATGAAGCCAAACGTGACTCGTGCGAAGAAAGCTATTGCGAGTTATAAAACGCGCGTCGGTGATCCACTGGGTGTCATGGTGACGCTTCGTGGCGAGTACATGTGGGAGTTTTTGGACAAACTGATCTCGTTAGCACTGCCACGTGTGAAAGACTTTCAAGGCGTTTCCCGCACTGCTTTCGATGCAAGTGGTAACTACAATTTAGGTATTGAAGAACAAATCATCTTTCCTGAGATCAACTATGATCAAATTCAGGGCGTGCGTGGTTTGCAAGTCACGATTGTGACAAACTCAAAAAATAACAAAGAAGTATTCCGCATGCTTGAGCTCATGGGCATGCCATTTGCAAAGGAAAAAAGCGCATAAAGCACAGGACTAAACTATGGCAAAGAAATCGCAAATCGCAAAAACCAAACGTCTCTCCATTAGAAAAATGGCTTTAGATGCGATGGGTGAAAAACGCGTAAATAAGGTTTCGACAAGAGTAGTGAATCGGTGTAAAATATGCGGACGCCCAAAGGCGTATATCAGACACTTCGGTGTTTGCCGCTTATGTTTCCGAGAGCTCGCTGCTCGCGGTGAATTAGCAGGTGTAACGAAAGCAAGTAAATAATATGAACGATCCTATTGCAGACATGATCATCCGGATTAAGAACGCGCTGATGGCGCGACGCGACTCTGTGGTTGTACCTCATTCCAAAATGAAAGCACAAATTGGTCAACTCTTAGTCCAAAATAACTATGTCGAAGATTGTACAGTTGAGGCAAAGATGCCACAGGCAGACTTGGTATTCAAACTCAAGTACGTCGGCAAGATTCCAGCCATTACTGATGTGAAACGCATTTCAAAGCCGGGGCGACGTGTATATGCACCTGCAGGTAAAATTCCCCGCGCACTTGGCGGCTATGGTATTACGATTGTCTCGACCAGTAAAGGTATTATGACTGATAAAGAAGCAAAAAAACAAAATATTGGTGGAGAGGTTTTGTGTCAAATATGGTAAGTAAATAAAAGAAACATATGTCAAGAATTGGTAAAAAAGCAATCACGATCCCATCCGGTGTCACAATCGAAATGATTGGGAGTGACATGGTAGTGAAGGGTCCAAAAGGTCAAACGAAGGTAAACATTTTACCTGGTATCGTTGTCGAAGTGAAAGACAATGCTCTCTACGTGACTCGCACCAACGATGAACGCCAAACTCGTGCATTTCACGGATTAATCAGAAGTTTATTGAATAATAGTGTCATTGGAGTTTCACAAGGGTATAAAAAAACCTTGAAGCTCATTGGAACTGGGTATCGTGTCACGGCGAAAGGTCAAGGATTGAGTTTGTCACTTGGATTTTCTCATCCAGTTGAGGTTGCTGCTGCCGAAGGTATTAAATTTACAGTCGAAAGCAACGACACCATTCATATTGAAGGCATTGGCAAACAAGAAGTCGGTCAAGTTGCTGCCAACATTCGCAAGATTCGTCCTCCTGAGCCATATAAGGGTAAAGGCGTGCGCTATCATGATGAAGTGGTTCGCCGCAAAGCTGGAAAGACAGCAACAAAGTAATCTATGAAAGTTAACCACAACATAACATCTAAGCAGAGACGCATGAAGCGCGTACGTACAAAAGTACGAGGTACCGCTGAGCGTCCACGCTTGAATGTTTTTCGCTCAAATCGTTTTACGTATTTACAAGCGATTAACGATCAAGATGGTAAGACTATTGCATCCGAAAACTCAAAAGGTTTCAGTACGGCTGGAACAAAGATAGAAGAAGCAAAAGCAACAGCAAAAGCGTTGGCCGAGAAATTAAAAACAGCAAAAGTCAAAAAATTAGTGTTTGATCGGGGTAGTTACAAATATCACGGTCGCGTAAAAGCAGTCGCAGAAGTCATGCGTGAGCATGGTATGGAAATGTAATCTATGCAACAACCGAACAACAGAAATCGCAACTCGAACCAAAATCAACCACAAGAACCAAAGGAATTTGAAGAAAAAGTCATTCAAGTTTCTCGCGTTTCTAAAAAAACCAAAGGTGGAAATAAAATGGGCTTTTCGATCTTGATGGTCGTTGGTGATCGAAAAGGCCGTGTTGGTGTCGGTTTAGGAAAGTCAAATGATGTCCAATCTGCAATTCGCAAAGGTGTAAAAAGAGCAAAGAAGAAGATGATTACTGTTCCTTTGGATGGAACTACTATTCCTTTTTCAATTAAAGTGAAACTTGGTTCTGGAAATATACTTTTGAAACCAGCCCCAAAAGGTTCGGGAGTCATTGCCGGTGGTCCAATTCGTGCAGTCGTGGAAGCCGCAGGGATTCGTGATATTTCAAGTAAAATTTTGGGTTCTGGCACTCAATCTGGAAGTGTATACGCTACTTTTGAAGCATTAAATCGCATTCAAAAAATCGTTTCCTTAAAAGGAATTAAGCTCAAGTCCATTATTGACGTCGAGCGCGAAGAAGCCAAGAAGTTAGCCGAGCTGCAAAAGCACGCAGAGGAAACTGCTAAGGCCCATCAAGAACAAGAGAAAAAAGCAAAGCCAGTCGAAAAAGCTAAACCAAAAAAGATAGTGAAAAAAGAAAAAAAATAAACGCGTATGTCAATGTTAAACAAACTGACTAAAATTACAGAAAAAAAAGCAAAACGCCTCGGTCGGGGTCCGGGTTCTGGCAAAGGTGAGCACACGGTTGGTCGTGGAAACAAAGGTATGAGAGCACGCAAAAGTGGCCAAGCCCAAGCTTGGTTTGAAGGTGGTCAATTGCCTATGGTGAAGCGTATGCCTATGCTTCGTGGTAAAGCTCGTTTTAATGTGCTTACTCCATCTGCAATGGTGACGTTGCACGATCTCAATAAAATGTCGGCAGAAGTAATCACTCTCGATGCATTAAAACTGGAAAAAGTCATTGATGCTCGCTTTGCAAAAGCAAAAATAGTTGCAAATGGTGAAGTTACTCGTAAAGTTTCCGTCCAAGGTGTGCCTGTCTCAAAGTCAGCGAAAACTGCTATAGAAAAAGCTGGCGGAAAAGTAGAGTAGGCCTTACAATACTGTACGGAGCTTTACATGAAACAATTGACGGCAGTTCTTCAGCGCATGTTTGCCAATAAAGAAGTGAGGAAAAAAGTCCTGTTTACTGCGGCGATTTTTTTTATCTTTCGTCTCTTTGCACATGTTCCTTTACCAGGGGTAGATGTCACTCAACTCAAAGTACTCTTTGCTTCAAGTCAATTATTAAGTGTTTTAAATATTTTTTCGGGAGGGACGCTTTCTAATTTTTCGGTCATGGCCGTTGGTATTAATCCATATATTACGGCTTCCATTATTGTGCAGTTGGCGGGAATGGTTTTTCCAAATCTGAAAGAACTCCAAAAGGAAAGCGAAGCCGGTCGAGAAAAGCTCAATCAATACACGCGTTTACTTGCTGTGCCAATTGGTGTCATTCAAAGTATTTCTATTTTAGCCCTGTTGCGTTCACAATCTCTTCTTCAAGTGACTCAACCACTGACAGTCGTGACATTAATTGCAACACTCGTTGCTGGCTCGATGATTTTAATGTGGCTGGGTGAGTTGGTTTCTCTTTATGGTATCGGAAATGGAATTTCAATGGTCTTGTTTGCAGGTATCGTTGGACAGCTGCCAGTTGCCTTTGCACGTACGCTTTCAATTACTTCTTCGCAAGAAACACTTCGTCTAGGTATCTTCCTTTTACTGTTTTTAGTTGTGATTGGAGTAATGGTGTTTATGAATGAAGCGGTGCGCAAAGTGCAAATTCAATATGCCAAGCGTATCCGTGGTGAGCGCACTTTTGGCGGCCAAACAACTCACTTTCCGATTCGCATTAACGTTGCTGGTGTGTTGCCAATCATTTTTGCGGTGTCGATTATGCTTGTTCCGCCGTTTATTGGGAAACTCCTTCTTTCCGCTCCAATGGCAAACTTGCATCCCATTGGCCAAGATTTAACAATCTGGTTTAGTCAAACTTCGACGGTTTATATCGTCGTCTACTTCTTAATTGTCTTTTTGTTTACTTTTTTCTCTGCCTTAATTTTCTTTAACGCTGAAGACATTGCTGAAGAACTCAAGAAAAGTGGGGCATTTGTGCCTGGAATTCGACCAGGAGGTCCAACCAAAAAGTTCTTGGAATATGTTGTGATTCGTGTTACGTTTGTGGGTGCATTATTTTTGGGTGGAATAGCGATACTGCCGTCGATTGTCCAAATGTTTACTCAAATTAATTCACTTGCAATCGGTGGAACGAGTATGCTGATCGTAGTTTCAGTTGTACTCGAAACTGCCAAGCAAATTGAAAGTATGTTAGTTGGTGAAAACTACGAAAAATATATCTAATTTCCCAAAAAGGATGATATGAAATTGGTTCTTATTGGTATTCAAGGTGCTGGAAAGTCAACTCAAGGGAATATGCTCGCGCAAGAGCTTGGTATCCCATATCTCTCCTCAGGCCATATTTTTCGGGAAATGGCCAAAGAAAAAACCGAGACCGGCCGTTGGCTCAAAGAGACACTCAACGCTGGAATTTTAATTCCAGATAAAACAGCCTTAAAAATTATTAAAGAGTATCTAGAAAAACCCGAATATATCAAAGGTTACATTCTGGATGGGTTTCCCCGCACTGTTCCGCAAGCAGAAGAGTTAATTGACATTGATAAAGCAATTTTCATTGATGTATCTGATCGTGAAGCTCTTTGGCGAATCTCTGGTCGTATTTCCGATCGCGAAGACGAAACTCTGCAAGCAATTCGCAAACGCATTGAAATCTTTCATGACTTGACTTCACCGGTGATTGAGTATTATCGTGACCGTGGCATGCTGGCTCAAGTGAATGGAGAAAAGTCTGTCGACGAAGTCTTCGCTGAGATCATGCACTTGTTAAAACATTAAATCTAATTGTGGCACTTCTGGTTTTGTTACGGATTTTGCAATAATTCTTTGCTATCTTCTCGAGCAGTAACAAGAAAATTTTTCGTACAATTTTGTGCGGGAAAGGAACACGATGTTGGATCAACGAGATATTCAATTGCTCAAAGAAATGTTTCAAGAATCAGAAACTCGCCTGGAAGGTCGGCTTGAAAGCCGGCTGACTGAAAAATTTATGGGTATTTTTGCGACTAAAGAAGATTTTGAAAGATCTGCTACAAAAGAAGACTTGGTGAGGTTTGCGACGAAAGATGATTTGGAGCGATTTGCCACAAAGGACGACCTCAAGCAATTTGCGACAAAGGAAGATCTTAAACAATTTGCAACTAAAGAAGATTTAATTGCCTCAGAAAAAAGAATGTCTGAAACATTTGCAACAAAGAATGATTTATTCGGCCTAGAAAAAAGAATTAAAAAGACATTTCTTACTAGGGATAATCTTCTCGAGGCAGAAGAGAGAATATTTAATTGTATGTCTCAAATAGAAGAAACACTGACAGCCGAGATTCGTGAACTGAGAGCCGAAATCAGAACGGAACATAATAATCGTCTAGATGCTGTCGAAAAAGATGTCGCCGTACTCAAGTTAAAGCTTTCGATGTGTTAAAATTGCTGGATGCAGCAAGATCAAAAAATTTTTGCGATGAGAGAAGGTGGTCATAAACTCGCTCACGTTCGGGATCGTTTGGTCGAGTTTACTCAAGTGGGAATGAGTTTTGCCCAAATTGAGAAAGAAGCACGACGTTTAATTCACGAATCTGGAGCAACGCCGAATTTTGCTTTAGTTCCTGATTATCATTGGGCAACCTGCATTATGCGCAATGATGAAATGTGCCATGGTATTCCTAGTGAAACCAAGAAAGTTGTCGAAGGTGACTTGCTTAAAATTGACGTAGGACTCTTGAACAGAGGTTTTAATTTAGATACCACGGTTTCGTTTATTGTCGGAGAAGCTCCTCAGGCAACAAAAGATTTTTTGTTTACGGCGCAAAAAGCTCTTGCCAAAGCGATTCAAACTGCAGCTTCTGGTAGTACAATTTTTGATATTAGTTTTGCAATGCAAAAAGAAGTCGAACGCCACGGGTACTCGATGGTGTATCAACTTACCGGCCATGGCATTGGCAAAGAACTTCATGAGGAACCTTACGTGCCGTGCATTGCCCAAAGGAGAGATAAACGATTGAAGCTCTATGTTGGGCAAACACTCGCAATTGAAGTAATGTGTGCGATGGGAAAGGCTGACCTGAACGTAGATGCTGATGGTTGGACGTATCGTACCGCTGATGGGTCTTTAGCTGCAATGATCGAAGAAACGGTGCTTGTTACAAACAATGGACCTGAAGTTTTGACCTGACCCCAGGTGTACTTTTAGCCTTTTTTTCTGTACAATAGCCATATATGGGTAAAGTTCAAGAACACAAACGTGCTGCAAAAGCCAGAAGACAATCTGACACCGGTCCAGTCGTGGACAAACGCGACGATATTTTTGATATCGAGGGCACTGTCGAGGAGTGTTTACCAAACACCATGTTCCGGGTGCGTATCACGCAAGCTTCGGTACCTCAATTAGTAGGCCAAGAGCTCTTGGGAACTTTGGCTGGAAAGATGCGTCTGTACAGGATCCGTGTTCTTCCAGGCGACTTAGTCAAGGGGTATGTCTCTAAATATGACCTCAAAAAGTGTAAAATCACCTATAGATCCGTCCAAAAGTCTTTGCATTCAAATTAGGGCTTTCCAAATTAGCCTTGTTGAGGTATATTTCAGCTCTGTTATTAGTAAGTAACAGATTCACAAAGTTACAAAGTATGAAAGTTCGTGCTTCAGTCAAAAAAATCTGTCGCGCTTGCAAAATTATTAAACGCAAGGGCAAGGTTTTTGTGATGTGTTCAACCAACCCCAAGCACAAACAACGTCAGGGATAATCAAGGATTACGTATGCCACGCTTAGCCGGTATTGACATTCCAGATAACAAAAAAGTACGCATTTCGCTTCGTTATCTCTATGGTATTGGTCCGAAGTTGGCAGACGAAGTTGTGGCAGAAGCAAACATTGATGGTGAAAAGCGCGCTAAAGATTTAACGAGTGACGAAATTAATAAAATTCAACGCATCTTAGAAAAACACAACATCGAAGGTAATCTTCGCCGTTTAATCCGTGACAATGTGGATCGTTTAAAAAGAATTGGTTCATATAGAGGTCTTCGCCATAAACTTGGTTTACCAACTCGTGGACAACGCACTCGTTCAAATGCGCGTACTCGTCGCAACAAGAAACGTGTGGCAGTTGGCTCAGTGAGTAAAGATCAAGCCGCAAAGGTAGAAGCCGCTAAGAAGAAATAGGAATTGGCATGAAAGCAAGTACGACAGCAACCAAACCAGCAGTCAAAAAAGTAGCTCACTCGATCCCTCGGGGTCGCATGTACGTTACGGCCACATTCAACAACACCATCGTCAGTATTACTGATGAAAAGGGAAATGTAGTGTGTTGGTCTTCAACCGGTGGTTCCGGATTTAGTGGCTCACGTAAATCAAGTCCATACGCAGCAACTGTTACAGTCGAAAATGCTGTAAACAAAGCCAAGATGTATGGAATGATGGAGATGGAGCTTTTCTTAAAGGGACCTGGACCTGGTCGTGATGCCGCACTCCGTGTGTTGCGCGCACAGAAAATTCGGGTTCCCATGATCGCTGACATGACTCCAATTCCCCATAACGGAACGAAAGCACGAAAGGCAAAACACAACAGATAAGAAACTGGAAACTATAGATTATGTCACGATACACAGGATCAAAAAATAAACTAGCACGCCGCATCGGTGAAGATCTGAGTTTAAAGACAAACGCAGTCAAAGTTGCGCG
>PJMF01000002.1 GCA_003173865.1 Minisyncoccota bacterium | reverse complement strand
TTCCAACTGTCCCAATCATCTTCTTGAAAAGGATCTTCAATCGAAAAGACATGATAAATTTTACGCATGTTTTTATAGTACTCGAGTAGTTCACGTGGCGAGTATGGCTGCGACTTATCTTTGAGGACGTACTTTCCAGATTGATAAAACTCGCTTGCTGCTATATCGACACCGAAAAACAAATCTTGAATAAACGTATATGGCGAGTTTTTGATTGTTTCAATTAAAATTTCAAAAGTGTCCGTGTTGTTATACAAATTTGGCGCAAAGCCACCACCCAGACCCACCGAGTGAATCGCTCCTTTGGCAATTAACGTTTCTTCGAGCTGTTGAAAAAGAGTAACGACCATTTCCAGTGAGGTGGGATAATCCATGTTGCTGGCTGGTACTAACTGAAATTCTTGAAAATCCAGATTAGTAGCGCCGTGTGAACCACCATCCACAACGGTAAAAATGCACGTGGGAATCGCTAAAGATGAAGTTAATTGATACTTCTGCTGGATATAGTAATAGAGAGGCATCCCACTACTATAGGCACCTGCTTTCATCACTGCTTGCGAAACAGCGATCATTGAGTTGGCACCTAACTTGGTTTTGTTTGGGGTGCCATCTAAATTTGTCATTAACTGATCAATTTCTGTTTGATTTACTGGATCTTTCCCAACAAGTTGTGGACCGATAATGGTATTAATGTTATTTACAGCTTGAAGGACTCCCTGACCAAGCATGCGATGACTTCCCGTGTCACGCAACTCAAGCGACTCATATTTTCCTCTAGACGTTCCGGCTGGTGCACTAGAAACAGCATAGATACCGTTATCTAGCCACACAGAACACTCAACGGTTGGAATACCGCGAGAGTCCAGGATTTCTCGAGCAAAAACTGTTTGTATTGCGCTCATATATTTTTCATTAATTGTTTCGCTTTAAGTACTTCTGCAGGTGGCACGACCACAGCGTCAAAACGAAGTTCATTGGCAATTTCGATCAGTTCGCGTTGGTATATAGGGAGTGATACATATATCTTGATTGACAACTGTACGTATTGTTTAACGCGTTTGAGCAAAAAGTGTAGTAGCACAATATCTGGAACATACAAATTGGAAAACTCGCTGTTTTGAGGATCAATTCCTTGTAACAGACACTGAATGCTGTGCGTATTAATAATTAACCCAGCCGGCTGATGGAGCAGGTACTGTTCAATTTGCAGAAGGTTCTCGGGAGTACTGCATTCTAACCACACCGAATGAGGCAGCGTGGAACTCTGTGTTTTATGAAGGAGATGCTTTTTAATGAGTGCAAACTCACTCGCAGCACGAACACTCGGTAAAATGATGTTCAGTTGAGCGCTCGATCTTCGTTGATGCTGAGCATCCAGGAGCGCAGCAATTTGGACATCAAAAAGGCGAAAGTCATGAATCACTCGAACTGCCCCATGATACCCAAGATACGGATTCGGCTCAGTAGTTTCGTAGTCTTCGCCATGTTGAAGCGCGAGTAGCTCTTGACTAGTCAAGTCGGGTAGGCGGTAAAAAAAAGGAGTGTCTGGATATGTATCATAGTATTTTTCGAGTATTTCCCGCAGTGCTCGCTGAATAACTCCATCTTTATGTCGTTGCAGGAGAAATTGGGGATGTTCTCTGAACTGCTGAAACAGTGCATCACTCTCGAAAATGCCACCGTCAGCAGTGACCATATCGACGCGGAAATGTGTCATATCTTGAATGCGGGCAAAAACAGGAAGCTTGGACGATGACGCCATTACCGGGTGCTCAGTTGGTACGGGGATAGCGTCAATTAAGTAGAGTGAATGTTTTTTATTTGCAGTTGTGATCGCCCAGTACACTAAGTGGGAGGTGCCGTGCATGTGAACCACAGGCTTGATTGCTTGAGCAATATCAATGACATCGTTGTCATCTAAAATAGGTGAAATTTGTTGAAGTGGAGCCACTTTTTTCGGTTGAAGTTGATCCATTGCCATCACAAAATATTCTTGTTTGACCTTGATTTGTTTACGCTCAATTTGTTTGGAGTCAGTATTGACTTCAAACATATCGAGCTCCTGAAACTGATGGTGATGATGCGTTACTCCTTGGTTGGCATACAGTCGTACGAGAAAGTGTTCGCCGGTTAAGGACTTTACTTCCATTGCAGTACCACTTACGTCAGCTTGAATCATTTCTTGAATTAAAAGGGCGGCAGGGACAATTTGCCCTTGTTGCCATTCGTGATAGCGATGAACTAACTGGCTCACGTGATAAAGTTTTGCCAACACGCGTAAAAGTGATTCGATAAAGTTAGCTTCGCCTTGTACCAGAACTTCATCACAGTTTTCATTTATTTTTTGAGAAGAAACAAAACTGGGCCGAATATGGAGGTACGCATGTTCAAAACTCGTTGCATAAGTCGACAACAGCATCTTGCTCACTTCTTTAGGAATGTGCATGCGTCGAATTTCCATTTGAAACATTTCGGAGATAGTCAGCGTTGAGTGTGGGTCACTCCAACGCACCTCACTAAACAGTTGCCCCGCACGTGCACGAAAGTTATTTATTTCAAGTATGTGTTGCAAGATACTACAAGGGAGTACAAAAGTTTGCGGAAGAGGCAGTTTAAATTGTAAAAGATGGGCAAAGTGATGCGCCAAATGACCGACTTCTGCGGTTGGGGCTGCAGAAGCCTCTCCTAGAGTTAAAACTGAGATCGACGACAAATGGGCAGAATCTGTCATACCATCATAGTAGCTGAGTTTGAGATCGAGAGCAAGTTGCGTAAAAGCCTCAATTTGTTTCTTGCCAAAGTTGATGTGTTGAACCCATTTCTGCAGGTGCATTTAATAAAAAATCAGGACGATAGATAAAAAGATCAGTTGGATGCGTGTTGTTGTTTGTTGAATTTGCATAGGTTCGGTTAAGCTGGACACCTCCCCATCCAATAAAAATACCTCCTCCTACAAATTTAAGATCGCCACCTGATCGACCACCGGCAATGATCAGCTGTTGGTCGGCGATGTACATTCCTTCAACAACCGCTGTTGTCGAGCTGAGAGTTGCAGCCCCCAGCGAGTTATCGATAGTAATATTGCCGTTAACGATAAAAGCCAGGAAGCCGCCTTCATCAACGTGGATGGGTTTTTGAATGGTGAGATTGCCGTCAATGAAGATGATCAAACGTTGAGTATTTGTGACATTCCATGGTGAGTTAATGGTGATGTCCGTGTTTGCATAGTAATTTTTATTGTTGAGTGGAGCGGATGATGGTTGGGGGCCGGTGAAGTCGACTGTGGAACTCGTACTCACGCCGAAAAGTTGTGCAAAGTAACCATAGTCTTCTTGCGGACCGTTGAGTGTTATGCCAGTAATGTGTCCGATCGATCCATCTTGTCTCAAGTCTACATATTGAGTTGCCGAGTCCAATGTGGAGTCGATCGCTCCACCGCTACTTATAATATAACTCTCACTATTTGGAGTATCGAGAGCTGTGCGGGTACTGATTGCTGGTATACAACTTGGCGAGGTACAAGTTGCTGGAATTTTTGAGTAGACTGCAGTGCCAGTCGTATTGCCGGCGTAGATCAGACCATTACTGGTTTGCCACCAGGATTGATGACCACTCGAAAGATAAAAATTCACAGGATAGCTACTCAAAGTACTGGTGGTATTTGTGTAGCTACAACTTGAAGGACACACGCAGCTGTAGAGATTGAGATCTGGGGTTAACGTCACTGTGGTGCTGTTTGTGTACGCAACATTTGCAATTGAATACTTTGCTCCTGAAATACTACCCGTGCTGCTTCCTCCCCCACCCCAAGTGGCGGCGATCGTGGATGACGCACCTGGATTCTGGGCAGTTCCGCCACTGCCAAGTTGACAGAGACCATTTCCTCCTATTCCTGCATTTTGAGCTGGATCGAGAATAAAGTTGCCATTAATGGTGCTTGTGATTAAAAAAGTAGTGGGATTTGTCCAGTTTCCGTTCACTGCAGAAGAACAGGTGCCGTTGATCGGTAAAATTCTCCAAGAGTAGTTCGTTACCGTTGGTGTGACAACAAAGTTGTAGCTTAAATCCGTGATCCCAATGGGACATGCACTGCCGGCCGCTGTACATTCTTGGCCAGGAGGTATCCCAGTTGGATAAATTTGCAAATTGTACTTCGTAGCTTTTGTCATTGCTGTCCAGCTGAGGGTGACGGTTGTGGTCGGTGGAGTAAGAGTGACTGAACTGCCATTTGCTGGACTTGGAGTTGTAGTGTTTGATGGTGACACTTCATCCTTTGTACCACAGTACACTCCACAAGCATTTGTTTGACCACATGAGTTAGGACAAGTGTTACTATCTGAAGAACAAAATCCGCCGCACGTTCCTTTGTTCGGTTGACCACAGTAGGGAGCGTTACAAATGTTGGTGCAACTTGCTGCTCCACTCGAACAGACACAGGGCCAGCCGGAGGTACTAAAGTCTTGGGCTAAGCCAGGGCAGCAAGTACACGCAGTGCTGGCCTGACTACAATACGAGGTGCATTGCGCAACGGTTCCCCCTGCATTTCGGCACACAGTCCAACACTCATTTTGTCTACCCCCCATCGCTTGACATTGACTGGGGCTTTCCCCCTCTCCTAAACAACGGGGACGATTATCTGTATAACACAGAGAGGGTTGACCAGTACCTGAAGGTGTACAACAGCGAACTAAATCAGGAGGACTGCAGTAGCCGGCACCACTCGACTGTGAACTTCCTTGAATCGCAGAGCAAGTGGAACTACTCGTACACCAACTCGATGAACAGCCACTACTAGGTGGTGGTGTGGGTGCTGGACACGCACATGTTGCAGCAGCAGAAGGTTGACAAGCTGACCACTGATAACATTCATTTTGGTTGAGGGTACTGCATAATCTCACTTGAGCCATTCCACACCCGCAACACTGGAAATCTTGTTGAAAAGGTGGTGGATTAATTGGGGGCGGCATAATTTGTCCGTAAACTCGACCTGGATACAAGAAAAAAATTCCGCACAAAAAACAACAGATGAATATCTTCATAGTTATAAACACGAAAAAAAATGGAAAATGCTAATGTGTTGGTCCTCTTGCTTCACCTTGTACTGTTTGAATAAGAGGTGTCAAAGAAGCTTGATAGTAACCTGGCAGTTGCACAGCGCTTTGTAATGTTTGTAAAACTTCATCTCGACTATTGGTGGAGGCGGCAATAAACCGTGGTGTTTTCCCCGTATCGGCAGTAATGATGGCAACTGGAACTTGTAACAGTGAGGAGCCAGCAGGCTGGAGTGATTGAGCAAGATCAGTGCTATAAAAAGCAATCTGCCAACTTTGCGTATATTGTTTTTTTTCATCCTCAAAAGAGGACGCAAAAGAAGTAGTTACTGTAGTGACGTACGTATTTTCTGCATTGGGATACGTAAGAACAACTTGCAGATGATCTAATTTAAATGGCAACCCACTCGTTCGATCAGTAAGTGTTTGCGTCAGAAATAACTGGAGCTTGCCAAAGTTTTTTGCGTTTGGTTCTTTGATTGTGTAGATTTGATCTTGACTAGAGTCCGAAAAAAGACCCATGTGGTTGAATTGAGCATCAATAAATAACGAAAAAGAATCTGGAGGCAAATTTTCAATGAACTCTTTCAACGAGTTTACTTGACTTTCAATGTCACGCAGTATGGTAGTCTCGGCCGATTGCTGATCAATTTGTTCCGGCGTAAGTGGTTTGCTGAGTGCTTGCAAAACGTGGTCGAGAAAGTTGCGATCTCTCATGCCTGTGTAACCAAAACCAAAAAGAAAGAGTACGAAGCCAAGAGAAAGCCAGTCGTCCGGCTTAGTAAGCTTCATCAAGCGCTTTAGCTCAGGCGAAAGTGTAGAGATTCGCTTTTCAAGCGCGTGTTTGATCGAATCAATATTTAAATTACTCTTTTTAAGAGTCTGAGTAATTTCTGTAAAAGCGACTTCTACAACATCTATATCATGAAGACCTTCTTGGGAAATCATATGAGAATTATTTTCTAATAATAATAGAATTTAGTCAACACAAAAAAACCCCCTTTTCTCAAAAGATGAGAATTGGAGGTTTTTTAACTTAAATGAACATCAAACAGACTTTTACACCGAAGTTTGTAGAATAGTTGCTTCTTCGTTTGCGTACAGTTGATACGATCGTGCGGCGGCCGGAATGATTAAGGACATGCCCTTATCCAGCTTCCACTTCATTCCATCGACCGTCACACTGGCACTCCCCTTTTCGACAAACAAATGGTGAAAGCTGTCATTGGTTTGAGTGTGTTGACCGCTGTACTCTCCGGACCAACTGAGAGCAAGCGTTTTATAAAACACGTTATTAAAAAGTTCAGTAATCACACACGATCCTTCTTGGAGGCGAATTGGTGCCTTTAAGTAATGTTTTGGTTGATTGACTTTTGGATCGGTGTCTAAGGCTTTGAAGTAATCATCGATGGTGATCGTGCGTACCTTTCCATCATCTTTGATGTTGCCTTGATCGAATGATCGAAGTGTGCAGAACTCATCCATCACATTTTTTTGGACTTCGTACACAATATTTCCTTGTGGAATTTCCTCGCCCATTTCCCATGAGTGGTGAGTGCCGCCAGCACTTAAATCGATCACTTGATTTGCTTCAATAAGAATCGTGTTCACAAATCGTCGCGGATGATCTTGATTAATGAAGTCTTTCAGTTGTTGGCGCGCGGTTTCGACGTCAAGTTCTTTACTCAGTACTTTTTGACTTAATTCCTGCGCTTTCATATCAATAATTTGACATCGTTGTTGGTATTCTGAAACGTTCTCTGCCGGATTTAATCCGAGGGTGGCTTTGCCTTTTTCTAAGTAATACCAAGACTCGGGTTTGGCTTGCCACTTGCCGAATTCTTGACCGACTTTGACATGAGCCTGATAGGAGTTATTGAGTGCTTGTGTAAATTTAATAAGCACTTGCATGGAGTTGCCATATTGCTTGACTGAACGTTGGCCAAGAAACCCAACTGGGTCTTTATCAATGACTGATTGCAGCGTTTGCACATCTTCAGGTTGATGAAAAAAGCTTGGATGATCAATATCAGTCGTGGTCGCGAAAGCGAAAGGCATCTGTGGCTGATACTTTTGAGTCACTGAACTGTTGTTGTAGAGTTCGAATGCTTGACCGATTTTTTTATTGCTGACTTCGTTTTGCGTAATGCTTTTAAATCGAGCAATATAGTTTCCGCCCCAGGTTGGTTGTTCAACAAGTAACGGAATGAGATAAAACGGTTGCATACAACTCCTTTATTTTTTCAACTCTGCTTTAAACCAATCGACCCATGGATTAGGAATGGGATTTTGATGATTTAACATAGCGAGATAAAAACTGGTATACGCCGCAAAGACGAGGAGTTCAAAAGCTTGTTCAATCGGTGTTTGACCTGCGACGGTGAATGAACGAAATTCCAAGTGGTTTTGTTCAATCACTTCTTGAGTAAGCTCCATGCGACGTTGGTTATTAGCGAGGTAGAGCTTTGAAAGCACAGTCACAAAAAGTAAGGTTGCTTGATTTGTATCAGGGAATTGCAATCCTTCCATTAAGTGATGATTGAGTTCAGGGACGACGCGATACTCAGAAAACGTTTTTGCATTTTCGTTGAGTTGACTGGCAAAAACATGCGCAATACCCTCAAGATGTTCTGCAACGGTAATTACTGGCAATCTATTTAACAAATCAAAGGCGAGTAGTTTGGCTTGATTTTGTTCTTGAGCTACACTGACACTAAACTTGAGATGTGCTTGGGCAATTGTTTTCAGTACTGCGTCGAAATCACTTGCAGAAAATGGAATAAAGCCTGCTCTGGCAAATAAAGCTATTTGTCCAAAAATTGAGTAGCCTAATGCCATCCGTGGCGAGTTCGAAGGATTAAACGTGGGATCAAAAATGAGTGCTGGATAGTTATTGGCGCGCAAAAACTCAGCCAGTTTCCCTCCCGAAGTAATGCCCGCAATTTGCGCACCTTTTTTCTGTGCATCGGCGACGGCTACGAGAGTTTCTTCAGTCGTTCCCGAATAGCTGGATGCAATCACTAATGTGTGGCTGTTTACAAA
Source organism: Minisyncoccota bacterium (assembly GCA_003173865.1). Lineage (GTDB taxonomy): Bacteria > Patescibacteriota > Microgenomatia > UBA1400 > PJMF01 > PJMF01. Next base: position 12,576 of record PJMF01000002.1, on the reverse strand, counting down.
AGATGGCAACTCATAATCCGGCACAATGAGTAACGGGACACGCAGTTGTTCTTTAAATAAAGTTTGAATGACATGTGTGCCCAACACTGAGCCACCCATTCCGGCGACGACAATGTATTGAGGATTTTGCTGCGCTTCAGTAAATTGAAGTGAGTGAGATAACTCCCAAATCTGTTGGACTTGACTCCCTAACATCTCGATTGAACCCAAAGCATTTTGGACATCCAGCTCAGAGATCTTCTCTTTCGATTCTAAAATAGATTGATTCGTCATAATTCATTTCCTTCCATAATATGCTCTAAATAGATGGCTAAGCCATCCTCATCAGTGTCACCAATGATTCTTTTGGCGATTGATTTGATGTATGGAGTAGCGTTACCCATGGCAACACTAAAACCAACGTTACTCAAAAACTCTTCATCATTTTCACTGTCGCCGATGCCGATGACTTTTTCGAGGGGAATGCCCGTAAGTTGACTCCATCCTTGGAGACCAGTTAATTTATTGACTCCACGAGCAGTGATATCACAATGTCTAATCCCAACATAGTCGGTGATGATTTTAAAGTTGATATCTACTTGGGAATCTAAGTAGTTCACAAACTCATCATTTAAGCCAAACGCCGGTATTAATGGAGTTTCGTAGTACGTTAACTTTTCAATTGGTAATACAGGTGACTTCAAAGGATTTTCATCAGTAAATTTATTGTGATACTCGTTGATCATTCGCTGATTTGCATACACAAACTTGCCGTACGGAATATGCAGGGCAACATTATAGAAAGTTGCGTGCTCGACGATTTCTCTGACTAAATCATCCGATATGGTTTTTTGCCACAGCGATTGACCTAGTGAATTAATCACTTGTCCGCCACCAGAAATGACATGAAAAAAGTGATCGGGAAAAAGTGGCAGGACGACCCTTCTCAAACTCGGAAAACTTCTGCCAGTACAGACACCGGCTTCCAACTCGTATTGACGTAGTTTTTGCAAGGCTGCGATTAATCGAGGTGAAAGTTGTCTTTGGGAGTTGGTTAATGTTTTATCAACGTCAAAAAATATTGCTCGAAAATCATGTAGCTTTGGCATATTACTGTATGTCTTTATCAACAACTTGTCCGGGCAGGGTAGTTTTTCCGGGCCAAATTTTGCGACCAGGATAAATAAGTGTATTTGCGCCTAACATCACGTTATCACCGATCACTGCTCCAAATTTTTCACGACCAGTATCGATCATTTGTGCTTTCACAGGTGTAAAGATATTTTTTTTGTCATGTCGCCAGTTAGATGTCACTGAACCGACTGCAAAGTTTACCGCTTTGCCAAGAATCGAGTCCCCCACGTAACTTAAATGTGGTATTTTTGTGTTGTTCCCGATCACCGAACTTTTGAGTTCAACGCCGAAGCCGACTTTGCAGTCATCACCAATCGCAACATTGCCACGCACATATGCATTTGGTCCGATCGTTGTGTTTTCACCAATGACGACATTGCCTTCAATATATGAACCAGATTTAATCGTGCTCGACTTGGGTAGTACAACATTTCCATTAATAGTCACGTTTGCTTCAACAATGCCGTCGATTTGAGAGTGAATTTTTGGGAGTAACGCTTCAGCTGCTTCTAAAATATGCCAAGGATATCCAATTGGTAGCCAATAATCGTTACTTGTCAGAACTTTGATAGGTGATTGAGTCGCAAGCAAATTTAACGTATCGGTAATTTCGAGTTCTCCCCGGCTCGTTGGTGTGAGTTGATCAAAAAGTGTAAAAACGCGCGCATCTAACTTCATACAGTGAATAGCTGCAAGGTCTCCGACATGTTCACTCGGTTTTTCAAACACGTGTACTAAGTTTCCTTCTGGGTTTACTTGAAAAATACCCCACTTTTCTGGATCTTTCACTTTCATGCCGGTCACTGCGAGACCTTTTGTATGCATCACTTGCTCAATATTTTTCGGACCATAGAGATCATCACCATTGATGTAAAGAAATTCTTCATTAGGTTCAAAAAAATCCTTTGCCATTTGGACTACGTGTGCAGTCCCGAGTTGTTTGTCTTGAACAGCAAACTGGAGTTTGATTCCGTGAATTGGAGTTGCGTTAAAGTAATTTTTAATTTGCTCGCCAAACTCGCCACTATTAATGACAACTATGACTTCTTCAACTCCATTCTTTTGAAGTGCTTCAATTGACCACAGAATTAACGGTTTATTTAAAATAGGTAAAAGTGCTTTAGGCGTGGTAATCCCCAACGGGTACATGCGGGTACCATTACCAGCCACCGGAAGGATTGCTTTCATATCTTTCTTGATGAGTATATAATGGCTTACGTGAAAACGAAATTAGCATATTTGGTCTTTTTACAAGCGTTAATCGCGATGCTTGGCTCTTTGTACTTTAGTACATTTGGGGATCCCGTCAAAAATATACTCGCCCACACATTGTTTCCGCGTGATTCAGGCCTACTGCCTTGCGAACTGTGTTGGTTTCAGCGCATTTTAATGTATCCAGTTGTGATTTTAAGTGCAGTTGGGATGCTGAAAGAAGATAATGATTTTGTTGATTACGTTTTACCATTATCCATTATTGGGATGTTGTTAAGTGCGTATCACTATGGTCTGCAAAAAATGAATATCGCGAATCCATTTGGCTGTACGCTTGTCAATCCGTGTACTGCACTGCAAGTGCAGTATCTTGGATTTATCACGATTCCCTTTTTAGCATGTACGGCGTTTACCGTGATTACGGTACTCTGCATTATGTACAAGGTGTACATAAAGAAATCGGCAAAGGTGGAATGAGGCGGGCCATTCTTTTTTTAAATGGTAACTTGAGTAATGTCCAAAGAGTGCGTGAAGTTATTAGACCAGATGATGTGCTCATTTGTGCTGATGGAGGTGTTGCGAACCTAGTCACACTCAACTTGGTTCCGCACGTTATGATTGGCGACTTTGACTCAATCTCTGTTGAGTTAGAGAAAAAATTGCGTGAGTTTCCCATTGAGTGGATCTCTTTTCCCAAAGAAAAAGAGTTCACAGATTCGGAGTTAGTCCTCGAGTATGTGGTAGAGCAACGTTTTCAAAAAGTAGTTATGTGCGGCGTGTTGGGCGATCGTTTGGATCATGTTTTAGTGAACGTCACACTTTTCGAAAAATATGCGTCACACTTCTTGGAGTTCCAAGTCATCGAAGGTGATCAAGATATTTATATAGTCAGAGACTTTAAAGAAGTCGTAGGACAGAAAGGTGATCTTCTTTCGCTCATTCCTCTGCGCGGTGATTGTTTTGGAGTTAAGACAATGGGTTTGCAGTATCCCTTAAATGAAGAAACTTTGTTTGCTGGTAGTAGCCGCGGTGTGAGCAATGTCTTTACGTTGAATAAAGTGACAGTCCAGCTTAGCAAAGGTGTGCTGATGGTAGTGCACACAAGAGTGTGAAGTTTACTCTTCTGATGTTGGTTTTTTCTCTTTTGAAGAAACAGGACCGCCTAACAGCGGGCCCCCAATGGGATGTTCTTCAGAAGGGTTTGTACCGAGAGTTTGTCCTGATTTGTTTGTGGCTTTTTTCTCAGCATTTTCTTGCTGAATAGGCTCTAACCTGTCGCCCCATACTCCATGTTTAGAATACTCTGGTGCTTCACCTATTGAACTTACTTCTTTCATATAACAATATCGCTTTAATCCAGCGCGTGAGTATTCACACCCTGACTCCAATCAATCTCTGGATACTTACTTAAAATGCCTTTTAAGATTTTTTTCACAGCATCGTACTGTTCTTGGGTTTTACCTTCAAACTTGACGGTAATGTAAGGTCCGTTTTGTGAAGCACGCACAATTGCCATCTCAGAGTCGGTGTCAACCCGAATTCCATCAATATCAATATATTTGCCGTTTGGCCACTGTTTCAAGAACTCTTCGCGAATTTTGGTGTCAATGAACTTGAATTTGATGTCATCAGCCAAACCGAACTTAATTTCTGGACTACTGACATAGATCGAAAGTTGACTCACGGCTTCACTGAGTTTTTCATTTTTGCGCTCCAAGTATTGAAGTAAGCGTAGACTTGCATATGCACCATCGTCGTGACCGTAAAAGTTATCCATGAAGAAAATATGACCAGAGAGCTCTCCTCCAAAAGGTGCACGTGCTTCCTTGATCTTTGCTTTGATAAAGGAATGGCCAGTCATCCACATAACGGGATTGCCGTGAGCTTTTTCAATTGCTTCAGTGACTTGTCGTGAACAGAGTGTGTTGTACACAATCGAAGCACCGGGAATGAAGTCTAAAACGTCTTGAGCAAATAAGGCCACGATAGAGTCCATCCACAGTGTTTTCCCTTGATCATCAACCACAGCCATGCGATCGCCATCTGTGTCATATGCAAATCCGATATCTGCGCCAGCTTTTTTTACTCCTTCAGCTAAGCGATCGAGCACTTCAACTTCAGTTGGGTCAGGAACACCGAGGGGAAAGTTGCCATCTAATTGAGTATTTTGCTCAATGACCTCACATCCGGCAGAGCGCAAAATATCTGGATAAAACTTCCCCGAAGTCGTGTTGCATGTATCAACGACCACACGCCATTTTTTCTTCAAGTTGAAGTGCTTCAAAATATCTTGTTTGTACGCTGGATATGCGTCATCTTGACGATTAGTTCCTTGTCCAGTGACGAACTCACCTTTTGAACAAATATCGCGCAGGTACAAAATTTCTTCGGTCACCATGGTGTCGGAGTATCCCACACCCAACTTCAATCCGTTGTATTCCTTTGGATTGTGAGATGCAGTGATCATTGCACTGCCTTTGGTCTTGTAGTGATACGAGGAAAAATACGTAATTTGACTTAAAGAAAGCCCCATGTCGATGGTGTTAATGCCACCATCATTGAGACCGGCGATAAATGCTTTTGCGTAGACCTCACTCGTTAAACGATTATCTCGACCGACTGCTGCTTCCTCGATACGGCGCTGATGTAAAAATGTTGCATAGCCACGGCCGAGTGTGTAGTACACATCCTCACTGAGATCTTTTTCATTCTCCCCGCGCAGATCATATCCGCGAAAGATTTTTGGATTAATTGACTTGACGATGTTGTACATATGTTTCCTTCTGTTTATGTCTGATAATCTACAGCTTAATCATCAAAAGTTCAAGTTCTTGCGCGAGATTTAGCCGAGTACTGGAAGTCTTTTCAGCAATATCGAGTGTCAATAACTGATGATGAATTCGCATGAGCTGATCAAGTGAAAATGTACTCGCTTGTTTTTTTAGTTTACCGATCATGAATGGTGCCATGCCTGCAAAGACGTTTTCTTTTGCTTGTAAGAGCATGCGGACCTGACGAATCAACATGGTAAAACACAGAAAATCGCCATCGCTCTCGATTGCTGCTCGAAGTAAGAGAATCAATTGGGCTGAACGTGAGGCAGGTAATTGACCATCAACTGCGTCCAGCCATTTAAACAAGTGATTCGTAATTTTAAATTGTTCATGCTGTGAGTGTTGAAATTTCTTCAACATGGTGGGCGTGAGATCACGTTTTTCCCACATCAACACATGTGCAAAGCCGGGATGAAGAAAGGCGAGGAGCTGATCTTTTTTGCTTGACTTAGGCAAAGAATGTAACTCCTCAATTACAATTAACTTCTCTTCTCCAAATAAACTATCACTGCCGATTGTTTCTTCGAGGAGAGGAAGCTCTAATTTTTTAGCATCTAGGTGCACTACTTGTACCCCTCGTGAGCGTGCTTCAGTAATGAGCTGAAAAAGTCGGTTGCGTGATTGAACAGTATTTTCACCGTGGAGTATGAGCATGAAGTGTAGTATAAACCAAAGGCATGAAAACAGATTCTCTACTCAAAAAATATTACCAGCAACTCAAAGTACTTCGTGCATTCGAAAGCACAGGTGCAGCGCTTTCCTGGGATCGTGAGACGTGGATGCCCATTGGTGCTTCTGCAGATCGCGGTGAGGTTTTGGCTGTGCTTGCGGGTTTTCATCATGATCTTGCCACAGATAAAAAATTTGTCGCACTTGTTGATGAGCTCTTTGAACAGCGCGAAAATTTGGATCCAATTGCACGCCGTTCCGTCACTGTTGTCAAAAAAGATTTGGATAAGTCAGTCAAGTTGCCAAAAGAGTTTGTCGAGGAAACACAAGAAATCACTAACGCTTCTCATCACGCATGGATTGAGGCAAAGCAGACGAATAACTTTGCACTGTTCCAGCCCCACTTAGAAAAAGTTGTTGAGAATCGAAAAAAGTACGCTGCTTTACTCGATCCATCAGCGAATGCGTATGATGTTTTGTTGGATAGTTACGAAGAAGGTTTAACGACTGCGTATTTGCAACCGCTTTTAGCGGAATTAGAGGATGGGATCACAGAGTTATTGCCGAAAGTTTTGAAAGCTCAAGCGAGTCGAAAAGACCTGGTCAATCCTCTTGATCAACATGAACTAGATATTGTGAAGCTGCAAACATTTATTAAGGACATGCTTTCCCAAATTGGTTTTGATTGGTCACGTGGTCAAATGGGAAGTGTCGAACATCCGTTTGAAATTTCCATTTCGCCAAATGATGTCCGTTTAAATACGCATTATGAAAAAAAACAACATTCTTTTACTTTGACGGGTATGGTACACGAACTTGGTCATGGCTTGTATGAACAAAATGGTGATCCAAAATATATTGAAGCAGGTTTACATCATGGAGTTTCGCTGGGAATTCATGAATCACAGTCTCGTTTGCTTGAAAACTTCATTGGCCGATCAATTGAGTTTTGGCAGTACTTTTTGCCACAGCTTCAAAAGCACTTTAGTCAATTAAAGTCGGCAACACCGGAGCAAGTTTCACTCGCTTTAAACAAAGTTTCTCCTTCCTTTATTCGTACTGAAGCTGACGAAGTGACATATAACTTGCATATTATTTTGCGCTTCGAACTAGAACAAGAAATTATTCATGGTCGCTTAGCTATCAAAGATTTGCCAGAATCTTGGCGAGCGAAAATGAAGGATTTGCTAGGAGTTGAACCAACCACTGATAAAGAAGGTGTCCTGCAAGATGTTCACTGGTCTTGGGGTGACTTCGGTTACTTCCCTACATATACTTTGGGAAATCTCAATGCTGCGCAACTGTGGAATCGTTTTACAAAAGCGCATCCAAATTGGTCAGTGGAAGTGGCACAAGGTAACTTTACTTCTTACTTTCATTGGTTTAAAGAACATGTGTGGCAGCATGGAAGTTTCTATACTCCGCAAGAATTAATGGAAAAAGCGACTGGTGAAAAGACAAAAGCTGAATATTTAATTCAGTATCTCAACAAAAAATATCTTTAGCCCAAGTCCATCCCTTGCCGTTTGAGCCAGCCGCGATGTTTCAAGTATTCGGGATCATATTTGCGCACGATTTCCCAAAAACGATGTGAGTGATTCATTTCTTTTCGATGGGCGAGCTCGTGAATAATGACGTAGTCGATGACTTCTGGCGGCGAGTGCACGAGCCGCCAGTTGAAGTTTAAATTTCCTTGTGAACTACAGCTTCCCCATCGCGTTTTTTGTTGGCGCAGCGTGATATCTTTAAACTGAATATTCATCACTTTACCCAATTGAAGTGTGCGCGGCAGAATGTATTTTTCTACTGTAGATTTAAAAAATTGTGTCAGTGCTTTTTCAACTGAAGCTGTCGTTTCAGTGACCGGATTAATAACAAGGTTCTCGCCTTCAATTGATACACCAATTTTTTGTTTCGCAGAAAAAATAATTTTTTTCTGATATGTTTTGCCAAAAATGAGGACTTCATTTGTTGCTTTTGCTGTTTCTCTATGATGAGACTTCATTTTAGCGACGTGTTTTTGAATCCATTCAGCATTTTCCTGTACAAACTGATCCATGCTTTTGAAAAACCACCCGTGTTTTGGTTTGACCACGACAACTTCACCAGTCGGTAGAATTTTAATCTTCAACGAGCGTGCACGCGGATGAGTTTGAACGGTATACGAAATCATATGGAAAACAAATTAAAACAACTCACTTTGAATTTGAGGTTTTTCGTCACTTCTGTCGTCAAGTTCGAGTCCTTGAATACTTGGCAAACTGTTCCCTACCAATCCTTGCATCTCACCATACATATATGCAGTGTTAGTGGCCAAGCGAAGAATTTGCTTCTCGCGTTTTTTCCAGCTGTTTTGCAAAGCGCGTTGTTCTCGTTCCAAATCATCTTTCATTTCGCGGAAACTTTCCACAATGCCTTCCACACGCCCACGAAATTCCTGACTATTAATATAGCTATAGAGCATTTCTGTTTTTAAATCCTTGCCGCTTTGTGTCAATTTTTCTTGTTCGACTTTGATCAGTGTTTGGCGCAAGAGCTCAGTGAGCGGCAAAATAAACTCCATGCTGGTAATCCACACGCGTTCACGCTCTGCACATGTCTTAATGTCGTCAGGTAAAGTTCTCGTCACGAGCACAGCAAATGACCCATGGCACGCTCGCGTGTCTTCGCGTAACTTGGCAAGCCATTTATCTGAGAAACGCTCAGTTTGTTTAAACTCCCATACAATGATGCCAACATGTTTGCCTTGCATATTGCGCACGGTTTGCAGGACATCGGCGCCGAATTGACCTTTTTTGACTTCTTCAAATGTGTCGCTGGGAAATGCCTCGCGCAGTAATTTTTCGAGTTCTAGTTCAAGTGCTTCACCTTGCAACTGTTGCGAAACAGTCGTTGCTTTGCGCCGCGCTTCTTCAACCAATGCTTTCATGTCTTCGATTTGTTTTTGGTACTCGCGTTCTTTGTTGAGAAACCGTTCCGTTTCGAGTTTAGTGACTTTTTCTTGTTCTTCTTTAAGGCGAGTGTCCAGTTCGCGTTCGAGTTTAATTTGGAACTGCGCTTTTTCTTGCTCTAATTCGCGTTGTTTTTTGCGCATTTCTAACTCGGCAGTTTCAGCAGCTTTGGCACGCTTTTCTTGTTCTTGAAGTTGCTGGCGAAGGTCTTGTTGAACTTTGTCACTGGCTGCTTGGGCTTGTTTCAGTGCTTCGGCTTGCGCTTTTGGCCAGAGTTCGCGTTTGAGATTAAGTTCGACATCAGCTAATTTTTTTTGGAGAGTTGCTTTCTCCTGTTGAAATTTTGCGTTGAGCGATTCTTCAATCTGGTGTGCAACGACCTGGTCAATATCAATAGAGTGCTGGCAGTTGGGGCAAAGAACTTGTTTCATTTCGGGTTTATTATGTATCCGAAATGTTTGCGGCGTCAACCAAATCAAAAGAGATCAAAATTCGTTCTAAGTGGAAGCTTAGACTGGTGTAAAATCAAAACGCGCCGAAGTGGCGGAATTGGCATACGCGTACGGCTTAGAACCGTATTCCTCACGGATTGTGGGTTCAAGTCCCACCTTCGGCACTCCAAATGAAGAAATAGCATTAAAAAACCCCATCTGTTTGAAAAAACAAAATGGGGCACTTTAGGGTCAGAACGCGTTTCCCGGTGAGGTACTTAGCCTTCCGACATGATCAAAGTATATCAAATTATTATAAGCCTGTCAATCAAGGCGAAGAGCTTGGAGTTGCTGTGGGAGCCACAAACTCAGTAATGTCGGCATTCACTTTTTTGTCTTTCCCAACCTGGTAGTCGTTGTAGCGCATCTCAGAAATCCATTGATTCACTGAGTTTGCCCAAGAGCCGTCACTGCTGGGGGTATACTTTTCCATGATTAGCTCAGGCGTCGTTCGGCCTTCATCGATGTAGTTTTTCTTGAGTTCGCGGGCGGCGCGGTCAAATCCAGCTTCATAGGTATCAAAGCCCAAAGTACCGCGTTTATGGATGCCAAAACCAAGACAATTATGGATAGCAGGATCAGAGGTTTTGCAAAGATTACTTTCCTGCATAGCAATTGCTGGCAGCAAGCGGAAATCAATACCATACTTATCGGCAACATCCACCAGTTTCTTGCCCCACTCGTCATAAGGCTGCAGAGGAGATGTGTGCCGGCTCAGAAAGTCAGCAACGATGGCTGGACGAGCATCACCAGGTTGAACAGCTGTTTCGAGACCGAGAACTTCGCCTGAAGACGAAGTTGTGCCATCACTCGTCGAAAGAGCGAGTTTTACTTCCCTTTGGGTAGTTAAGAGTGTAGGCTGACTCGATCTGGAAAAAAGCAGGTTGAGCGTCAGTGCGTTTGCGACAACTGTGCCCAAGGCAAAAATTGTCCATCCGGTGATCAAGTAAAGTCTTTTCATCTGTGTAGTCGTTCAGTATAGCAAACAATTGAAAAAAAGCCAAGAAAATGGTATCCTATAACAATGAAAAGGCTTGCCGTTTTGTTTATTTTTTTGGCTGCTTTTTTTGGTGCTTCGCCCAGTCAATCACAGGCTACGCAAGGATCGGTCTTAGGCATTCATATTTTGCACCCTACTGAGGCAGAAGGCGCTTCTGAGTTGCTGAAAAGTAATGACAAAGGCGATTGGCACTATGTCACGTTGCCACTTTCTCTCGATGATTTGCATAAACAGGATGAGTGGCAGACATTTCTTCACTTTGCAAAAACAAATAAGCTGATCCCAATCGTGCGCTTAGTGACACGTTTCGATAACGGTGTTTGGAAAATTCCGACGAAGAAAGACGTCATTGATGAGATCACTTTTTTGAGTAGTCTTGAGTGGCCAGTCGATGAACACTACATCATTGTGTTCAATGAAGTGAATCACGATCAAGAATGGGGTGGCAAGATTGATCCCCCCGGATATGCTGACATGCTGCGTTTCACCAGTGACTGGGCCAAATCTGAAGATAAAAATTATCAAGTTCTCCCAGCTGCAATGGACTTAGCTACGCCCACCAATTCTAGTAGTTTAGAGGCATTTGCGTATTTCGATCAAATGAGACAAGCTCAGCCAGATATTTTTTCGTACATTGATTTTTGGAACTCGCACTCATATCCAAATCCGGGATTTAGTTCGCCGGCACAAGAAACAGGTCGCAAGTCGATTAGTGGGTTTGTTACAGAGTTAAGTTACTTGAAAGACAAAACAGGCAAAGACTATCGAACCTTTATCACCGAAACTGGTTGGATGGCTCGCGGAATGACCAGTGGCATGCTGAATAACTACTACGATTATGCTGCGCATCACGTGTGGTCTGATCCGCGCGTGGTGGCAGTAACGCCGTTTGTGTTACAAGGTGATCCTGGTCCATTTTCGGGGTTTACGTTTATCGATAAACAAGGTCGCCCAACGCCACAATATGAGGCCTATCAAAACGTCATTCGCTCAGACTCTTCAAGTGCGACACGATGAATGGGGCCGTATAACTGTCCATAGTCATACCACGAGAAATGAAACTGAGGGTCAATCTCTTTGGATAAGTGATAATAACGCTGAATTAACGCTTCAAACTCCACTTTAGTTAATCGAAGTACGCCATCGAGGTCATCTCCAGGTAAAATTTTGCGCAGTCCGAGATTCAAAAAATAAATAGTGGTCGTAAATTTGTATGTTTTGCTGGTTTGGTCAGTAATGTGCGCAAGGACTTGTACGAGCTCTTTAAGTTCAGTTCGAGTGGCAGATATGTTGAGTTCCTCGTTGAGTTCACGTTGAGCTGCCTCAATGAAGCTCTCATGTTCTTCGACTCCCCCGCCAACCATTCGGCAAATTCCCACGGGATAAATTTTTTTCTCTCCGAGTAGGTACTTCCCCGCCGAGTCGCGAATCATGAATAGCACATGGCGCTTACGCAAGGCAATAGGTGGGATTTCTTGAACGTTGAGATGGAGAGTATTGATGACCATAAGATTATTGTAGAGGAAAAAAAGGAAAAAGGAATTTGTTACAGTTTTTGTCATCTTCGTTGAATATATTATCTGTTTATATGCACTACGAAATTGATCAATCAGGCAAAATTGAAGATACAAATAAAGACACAATTCTCGCTATGAGTAATGGTAAAAAGTTTGCTATAAAAATTAATGCTAGAACAAAACGTCAACTTCAAGAATTCTTCAGAAAAAAAGGAAAACCGAAGGTATACGTATATGATGTCTTTGCAGTTGGAGTATATTTTTTATTAAAACCTTATTTAAAAGAAAGAAGCGTAGTAATTGTGGACAAGGAATATTGGGGGTACGAAAAAAGAATTGGGTTCGTGATTCTAAGTTGCGTAAAGAAGGACAGAATGATTTTGAAGTTAGATATAGTCTTTGAATTAATTGGTAAGAATTCTCCAGCTCACTTACTTGCCTTGGAAATTACTCGAAAGAAATGTAAAGCAGAAGAAAGTTTAGACTTCTTCCAAATCATTCACTTTTTAAGAGATTAAATAAAAAAAGACCGGAGATTACTTAAATCTGGATTTTAAATACCAGGGGTAGGTAACCTAACCGGCCAATCTATTCTCTTTATACATCAAAACTGCTCAGTTATCAAGTTTCAAGTTGCGGCAGATTTGGTATAATCGCACTTCAGTTAAAGTCTGTTTGCAAACAGACTCTAAGAGATCAGCAAAATTGTTTTTGGGTCAGTAGCTCAGCTGGTTAGAGCGCCTCCCTCTTAAGGAGGATGTCGTGGGTTCGATTCCCACCTGACTCACA
>PJMF01000026.1 GCA_003173865.1 Minisyncoccota bacterium | reverse complement strand
GTCAGTAGCTCAGCTGGTTAGAGCGCCTCCCTCTTAAGGAGGATGTCGTGGGTTCGATTCCCACCTGACTCACAAGACTTCAAAAAAGTATTCGTAGAGTTGCATTGAGTAGAAAAATGTCCCCGGAATTTGTTTGACGGGTAAAAAACCTGAAAAGGATTCTTTTTGACTCTTATATGCGGCAACTGCCTTTATTTTTACAAAAATACTATTTCCCACAAATACTTTAAAAACTGGAAATACTCGTCTGTTTTTAAAACGAGGATCATTTGCCATGTGCTCAGGGAGTTGAATCAAGTTTAAAACTTTCTTAGGAAGTGATACGTACCATAATGGTATGTGGTTTTCTTGGTGAAGCTTTGTAATGACTTCAGAAGCCACTATGTGATCTGGGTGACCATATAAACCAGCTAAATCATATGTCACTATCAAATCAGGGCGCACTGCGGTAATTGTTTTTCTCATATACGTTTCTATATGAGACTTTTTATGTATGAGTTCACCATCTCCAAAGTCTTCTTGTATGAGCTTAGTCACACCTAAGACTTTGCTAGCTTCCTGCGCCTCATTTGTCCTAATTTCCTTTAATTTTTCATCATAATGAGCATCAGCATTGCCTTTTTCCCCTTTCGTTAGAATGACTAAAGTGACATTGCTTTTGTTTTCTGACAACGTATGTATCAGTCCTCCAGCATTCAAGACTTCATCATCTGCATGAGGAAAAATCACGAGGACGTTTTTAAACTCACTTACATTTTTCGATGGCAGTGAAAAATCATTTGCATAGAAAACCCCAACAATCCAAATCAAAAACAGAATAAGAAGAAGAGCAACTAAAACTATCAGCATAGGTCTGACAATATATTAAGCCTACTTGTCTAAATCAGCTATATACTACTTTTGGGTAGCTTCGCACCTCCCACAATAGATATACAAAATGATAGGATAATGTTTATGTCTGAAGTTAATGTTTCAAACACTGATACCGTTAAATTTACTGAGCTCACTGAAGATCAGGAACTTGAACTTAATGAGTTTCAGGAATTTTTGAAAATGCACGCGTCTCCTGTAAACGAAGTTGAAAAAGCAATTCAGGAGAATCCAGAAAAAAAAATTCTATATTTTGGGAGTTCAAGGAGCTGCTCTTGTTGATATACTAAGGAGTAGACATAAAAATCTCGTTCAATTTATCGAAGGTTACGAAGAAAGAGAAAAACACGGTCATCTTAAACAAGGGATACGTGAAATAGAAAATTATGTTGATTACCTTCTTGCCGAAAAAAAGAATATCATATTTATCGTACCTAAAAATCTATTTACTTTTTTCAAAAATAGAGGGAGAAGGCAGGTGTTAGCAACAATTAGAGAGTTTGAATATCTTGTAAATAACTTTCCAGATAATCCTGACTTAATTCATTTTGTATTTGAACTAATGCCCAGCTGATAATTTCACTGTACGCTGGAATCTTGTATTGACAGATCCCATAAACATATTCTAAAATTTGAATATGTACGAACAACTCTTTGAAATACAAGCGCAACTCCTGAAAGCGTTGGCTCATCCTCGCCGCTTAGAAATTATTCACTTACTTCGAGATCAACAACTCTGTGTTTCTGATATCTATGAAATGCTCGACCTGCCTCAAGCAAATATTAGTCAACACTTAATGATTCTGCGGGATGCAGGAGTGCTTACTACTCAAAGAGAGGGCAAGCAAATTATTTATCAGGTAGCCGACAATAAAATTATTCAAGCAAGTGATCTTTTAAGAGAAGTGCTTGTCAATCAACATCATGGGACGGATATGGCTCGTCAGTTGAAGATGAGTATGAAAGACTTAGTCCCGGTCGTGCATGATCCCGTGTGTCACATGCGCATTTCACCGAAAACTGCTGGGGCATCTCTAAAATACAAAAACAAAGATTTTTATTTTTGCGCCAGTGGTTGCGTAAAAAAATTTAAAGAAAGTCCAGAAAAATATGTCTATTGATCGCATTATTGCTACGATCCTCAGTTTAAGTGGCATCATCTTTACGTATTGGTTTTTTTTGATGAAAAAAGAAAGCAACGCAGTCTCAGTCACCGATCACATCAAGATCATCGTGGATGGTGGCTATACTCCAAGTGTGATTGAAGTTGCAAAAGACAAAGCAACAACACTAGAATTTTTTCGGAAAGACCCGAGTAGTTGTTTAGAAGAAGTAGTCATCCCCGATTTTCACATTCGGCAGTTTTTGCCGTTACAACAATCTACGGAGATAACCATCACACCAAAAGAAGTTGGTGAGTATACATTTCACTGCGGCATGAGTATGTTTTTTGGAAAAATTAAGGTCGTATAACTATGAAAAAAATTTCGTTTCCCATTTCTGGTATGCACTGTGCGAGTTGTGCAGTGAATATTCAGCGAAAATTACGTAAGACAAAAGGTGTCGAAACTGCAAACGTTAACTATGCCAATGAACAAGCAACGGTTGAGTATGATGATGCTCAATGTAGCGAGCGCGATGTAGATAAAGCAATTTCTGCAATTGGATATACAGCCCATATCGGTGCGCAAAACGGTGAAGACATTATTGCTCAAGAGCGTGAGCGTGAACTCAAAGAGCTCAAACAAAAACTATTGTACAGTAGTGTATTCACCGCGTTGTTATTAATTGGAGCCATGGTTCCGTTCGCACCAGCCTTTCTTAAAAACATGTGGGTGATGTGGTTACTCTCTACTCCTGTGCAGTTTTGGATTGGATGGCAGTACTATCGGAGTGCTTGGTCTGGTTTGAAAAATCGTACGGCCAATATGGATACATTGATTGCACTTGGGACATCGGTCGCCTACTTTTTTTCAGTTATATCTTTGCTGTTTATGGAGTTTTTCCGTTCTGCTGGAATTGAAGTCCATGTCTACTTCGAGGTCTCGGCAACGATTATTACGTTAATTTTGTTAGGAAAATTTTTAGAGCTCCGAGCCAAAGGTCAAACTTCGGAAGCGATTAAAAAACTGCTTGATTTACAGGCTAAAATGGCTCATGTGATTCGCGATGGCCAAGAGCTCGAACTGCCAATCGAGCAAGTCGTCAAAGGTGATCATCTTCGTGTGTTGCCTGGTGAAAAAGTGCCTTTAGACGGGATTATTATTAAAGGCGAAACTGCAATTGATGAGAGCATGGTGACAGGTGAGAGCTTGCCGGTTGAAAAGAACATACATGACAAAGTGATTGGTGCCACGATTAATCAATCAGGTGTGTTTGAGATGGTTGCTGAAAAAGTTGGCAGTGAAACAATGCTAGCGCAGATCATTGAGTTAGTGAAACAAGCGCAAGGTTCGCGCGCGCCAATTCAAAAGTTGAGTGATACAGTTGCGTCGTACTTTGTTCCTGCCGTAATTATGATTTCTCTTGCTACCTTTTTAGTTTGGTTTCTGATTGGTCCTGAACCGCGTTTGATGCATGCATTGGTGAGTATGATTTCTGTCTTGATTATTGCATGTCCGTGTGCGCTTGGTTTGGCAACGCCTACGTCTATTATGGTTGGTGTAGGAAAAGGTGCCCAAAACGGCATTCTTGTAAAAGATGCCGAAGCGCTTGAAGTAGCGAGTAAAGTAAATACGATGTTATTTGATAAAACGGGTACGTTGACAGAAGGGAAACCGGTGGTTCAGGAGCGGGCGTTTATCGACAATGTTGATCAAAATTATGTTGACTCACTCATTTACTCACTAGAAAAAAACTCGCATCATCCGCTAGCGACTGCTGTAGTTCAATTTTTGGAAAAGCATTCTCAATTACGTGAGGTGCAGCATTTTCGAGATCTCTCGGGTTTAGGTGTCAAAGCAGTGATAGATGGTCATGAAGTACTCATCGGAACGCGAACACTGATGGAGCAGGAACAGGTGACTCTTTCTACAAAGTTAGATGAAGTGGCAAAAACTTGGCGCACAAAAGCGTGGACGGTTTCGTACGTCGCAGTAGTGCAAAAACATGTTGCGCTTATTGGTATTGCGGACACGTTAAAAACGGCAGCACCCAAAACAATTCAACAGTTACAGAACATGGGTGTTACACCAATCATGATGACTGGTGACAATCAACAGACTGCGCTGGCTATTGCCAAACAAGCTGGCATTACTGAAGTCATTGCAGAAGTATTACCACAAGATAAAGAAGCTCATGTCACGCGTCTCAAAAAGACAGGAAAAGTGGTGGCTATGGTCGGTGATGGGATCAATGATGCGCCAGCGTTAGCTGCTGCAGATGTTGGAATGGCAATGGGTGGTGGAACTGATGTGGCAATTGAGTCTGCTGGAATTACGTTACTGAGAAGTGATATCGTCTTGGTGCCTGCTGCCTTACAGTTGTCAAAAGCAACGATGCGCAACATTCGCCAAAATTTAGGCTGGGCATTCGGATATAACTTAGTTTTAGTGCCGGTGGCAATGGGTGTGTTGTATCCCCTCCTTCATGTCCAACTTAATCCGATGCTCGCGAGTGCAGCAATGGCGTTATCCAGTGTATCAGTTGTATCGAATGCATTACGCTTAAAGCAAGTTCGTTTAAATGAACAAAATAATAAAAAAGGAGTGTTATGAATTTATGGTTAGTTTTTTTAACAGGGTTAACTTCGGGAGGTTTATCTTGTCTCGCAGTCCAAGGTGGTTTTTTGGCGAGTATTATTGCCAATCAAAAAGAAGAGGAGATAAGTGAGGTGGTCGAAGTGACCAAAAAAAAGCGGAAAGTTACTCGTAAAGAGCAGCAAATGGAACGAGCAAATCTTGCAGCGAAGTCTTTTGACCAACTGGACTGGATGCCAGTCACATTATTTCTCGCAGCAAAGTTGGTTTCCCATGTGTTACTCGGGTTTTTCTTGGGATGGCTTGGTTCAAAACTCGAACTGGGTACTACAGCGAAACTCATATTTCAAACAGTTGCGGCGCTTTTCATGCTTGGCACAGCTCTGAACTTGCTCGAAGTTCATCCAATTTTTCGTTATTTAGTTATTCAACCACCAAAATTTTTTCAACGACTGGTGCGCAACACGAGTAAGGGTAAGGCACTCTTTACTCCACTCATGCTTGGGTTTCTGACGATCCTTATTCCTTGCGGTATTACTCAGGCCATGGAAGTAACGGCAATAAGTTTAGGAAGTCCTTTGCAAGGCGCGCTGATTATGGCTGCGTTTGTGTTGGGCACATCCCCAGTGTTTGCAATTGTCGGGATTGCCACTGCCAAACTTTCGGAAACATTTCAAAAAAAGTTTATGAAGTTTGCAGCTGCAGTATTAATTTTTTTGGGACTGAGTAGTTTGAATGGAGTGATGGTCGTGTTGAACTCTCCGCTCACTTTTCAAAATCTCGTTTCGCCAATTACGTACTTTTTTTCTGACGAGCGCTTTATTGCTGATGCATCAAGAGGCACTAGCGCAGTGTTACCAGTGCGCAACGGTATCCAGCAAGTTGCGATTAATGTCACAAGTGGAGGTTACACGCCAAATACTTTTCAAGTAAAAGCTGGAGTTCCGGTTCAATTAACAGTCAGTACTAAAGATGTCTATAGTTGTGCGAGCTCATTTTTAATGAAAGCATTTAATGTGCAAATGAACTTGGGGCCCACTGATAGCAAAACTGTCACATTCACACCAACCCAACCTGGCAAGTACCAATTTAACTGTAGTATGGGTATGTATCGAGGGGTGATGGAAGTTATTTAAGGAGCACTATGTTCAACGTATTTAAAAAAAAACAAAAGCAAGGTGAGGAAATGAAGTTAAAAATTACAGGCATGCACTGTACGAGCTGCGCGATCAATATTGATGGCGAACTTGAGGAAATTGATGGTGTGATTTCGGCAAGTACTTCTTATGCTCAAGCAGTAACAAAAATTAATTATGATCCTGAAAAAGTGGTAAAAGAAACTTTGCATCTGACTATAAAAAAACTGGGTTACTCTACTGAAGAAGTATTGTCTATGTAACTTCTTTGGCACTCTATATAATAGATTTATTAATTATTTGAAATGGAGGTTCGCATGAACTTGAAAAATCTTTTGGTCGCAAGTGGTGTTGCTTCTGCAATGGTGTTGTCGATGACACCGATGGTGTATGCACGAACAGGAGTTGGTGCTCAAATGATGAATCGACCAATGCGTGTACGCGCAATGGGAGCATCTTTTCGCGGTACGGTTGTAGGCGTAAATGGAACAACTTTAACCGTCAATAAAAATGGAACCACAGTTTCAGTTGATGCTTCATCTGCAAAGTTTATTCGTCGCTTTGGAGGAGCTTCATCCGTTAGTGAGCTCTCAGTCAATGATGTAGTTGCAGTTACGGGAAAATGGACAGACTCAACCAAGACGGCTGTCACAGCGACCGTTGTGCGTGATGTTTCAATTCAAAAGAGACGCGACCTCTTCACTGGTATCGTCAGCTCAGTTACTGGCACTGGTTTCGTCGTGAATACGCCAAAACGCGGTAGCCAAACTGTCGTTGTGAGTGACACAACAAAGTACGCTGGTCGTCGTGGCACAACAGTTTCTTTAAGCACTATTCAAGTTGGTGATAGAGTTACAGTCCGTGGAATGTGGGATCGTACATCCAACACGATTACCGCAGACATGGTACGTGATCTCGGAGCTCCAAAAGCAAAGACTTCAACAACTGCGGCTGCAGGTGTTCAGAAGTAATAATGTGATTACATAACAAAAAACCCCTCGAAAGAGGGGTTTTTAGTGTACCCTAAATCAATTACGCGGTTTTCTTTAAATCCATGGCGACGGTTTTAATTGCATCTTGAACCGAGTTCATGAATTGTGCAGGGAAAAT
The DNA here is from genome assembly GCA_003173865.1 of Minisyncoccota bacterium. Taxonomy (GTDB): domain Bacteria; phylum Patescibacteriota; class Microgenomatia; order UBA1400; family PJMF01; genus PJMF01. The sequence goes on along the minus strand of PJMF01000026.1, from coordinate 8,437 downwards.
AATCGTGGAATTTTTCTCTGTACTGACCTCAGTGAGAGTTTGCAGAGTGCGAAGTTGGAGAGCCACTGGGTGTTTAGCAATAATGTCGGCTGCTTCACCAAGTTTTGTCGAAGCTTGAAACTCGCCTTCAGCAGCAACGATTTTGGCACGGCGTTCACGTTCGGCTTCTGCTTCTTTGGCCATCGCGCGTTGCATATTCTCCGGTAAGACTATGTCTTTAATCTCAACTGCCGTTACTTGCACACCCCATGGTTCAGTGTGTCCGTCAATCAAGTTTTTAATTTGGACGTTAATATCTGCTGTTTGCGAAAGCAATTGGTCTAACATAAACTGGCCAACCACATTACGCACCGTTGTCTGACTAATTTGATTTGTTGCCTGTTGCACATTCTCGATTGCGACAACAGCTCTTTCTGGATCAATAATTTGATAGTACGCCACTGCCGCGATATCAATAGAAACGTTATCTTTGGTAATAATTTTTTGGGTTGGAATGTCCATTGCGACAGTACGTAAACCGACCTTAACCATTCTCTCTAAGTAAGGAATCAGGATAATTAATCCAGGTCCACGGACACCAGCAAAACGCCCCAAGAAAAAAACCACACCACGTTCATATTCTTGGACGATTTTTAACGTGAATGGTAAGACGAAAATGATTAAGAGTAGAGGTATGATGAGAATTTCCATATGTATTACTTGTATTAAAATCCTCGAGAAGTGAAAAAGCAATGACAAACTGTGAAGATTTTAATGAGACTGATTGTCATCAAAACAGAAAGAAGAGCAGTTGTTCCCAATCCACCACCGAAGCCGGTAAAGAACTGACTGGTATTGATAAAGATAAAGCCAAAAATTGCTCCTGCAATGACGGTTTCACGCCAGTGTTGAAATGTTTGTGATGAACTCATGCCCACAAAAGACGCACCAAAAAAGATGAGTGGAACTTTAATGGCTAAGTAATCCGAACCTAAGTGAGGAAACGTGAAAAAAAACAATCCAACAATCAACGATAATATTGCTGAGGACTTCACTGGACCTTGATTAAAGTAATTATTTACTACAAAAGTGGAGAGAGCTGCGAAAATGCTAACAGCAATTAAAATAAAATTAATGAACATGGAGAGCTCCCAATAACAAGATAGTTACCGCGCTTCCCACAAATGCAATGCTCCCAAGCTTACCACCATGACCCGTAAAAATGTTTTGACTAACGGTGAAAATAGCTCCTGCAATTAAACCTGCAGTGAAAATAAAGATTGGGTTACTGATTCGTGTGGCTGCGGTCATGCCCACAAAAGCACCACAATAAAGAGAAGGCGCGAGTTCTTTCATTTTTGTAGAAGGAAAGAGTGGACACAAATACCCAGCAATAACACCTACTGTTGCCGCACTGATGACAGTGGTGAGATGAAGTTGTGTACTCAGAAGGAATGTCGTGACTGCCCCTACTCCAGCTCCGAGAATGTAGTGCCAAGATTGACGAAGAATGAACTCTTTATGCATTATTTTAAGAAATGAAAAGTAGAGGCCTGTCACCAAGAAAAAAGCGAAGATCAGAAAGAATAAAAGAAGTAAATGCGAGCCTGATTTTTCGATCGCCGCCGCTCCGAAGAAAATAGTTATAAAACTGCCGATCAGCAAAAAACAGCTGAGGTCGCGAACGTGGATTAAAGGAAGTTTATTTGACATGATCTAGTAATGGTGCGCCCGGAGCGAATTGAACGCTCATCGCTAGTTCCGAAGACTAGAGCTTTATCCATTAAGCTACGGGCGCATTGCATTTATTTTGAGATGAAATTATAACATCTCTGGAGTTATAATCGTTTTATGACAATTAACCAAGTGTACGAACAGTACAAGATCATGCCAAATCTCCAGCTGCATATGTATCGAGTGGCAGCCGTTGCGCAGATGATTTGTGAGCAGATGCGCATTTCAGTTGAAAAAAAGGAAATTGTGTTAGCATCGCTGCTGCACGACACTGGAAATATTATTAAGTTTCAACTCGAGGAGTTTCCTTCATTTCTGCAACCACAGGGCCCTGGTTATTGGGAGCAAGTACAACGAGACTATCTCCGCGAATACGGAAATGACGAGCATATTGCAACTGCACAAATTGCTGTGGAGCTAGGAGTTTCCGCAAGACTACGCGAATTAATTAGTGCAGTGGGTTTTAACAAAGCACAAGAAAACTATGAATCTGTGGATTTTTCCAAAAAAATCTGCAGTTACGCAGATGTACGTGTCACCCCGTTTGGTGTTGTTACTCTTCAGGAGAGACTTGAGGATCTAGAAAAAAGGTACGGTGCCAAATATCCTTCTGAGCAAGATAAAAGACGTCGCCAACTTTTCCGCGATTACTTACAAAAAATTGAAGAGCAGATTTTCTCCCATGCCAACATCAAACCAGATGATATTACTAACGAAGCAGTAGAAAAAAGGCTTGGAGAGCTAAAGGATATCGAAGTTAGTTAACTGGACTGCCTTCCCAGTCGTAAATTGGAAAATTTTTGAGATAATAGACTTGTTGCGCGACAAGTCTAATATTCCCCTATCGCAAGTCTTTTTGCCGAAGTGGCGAAATGGTAGACGCGCACGCTTCAGGAGCGTGTGGAGCAATCCATGGAGGTTCAACTCCTCTCTTCGGCACTAAAATAAATAATGGTCATGTTACTCTGATTTAGTAGTGTGTTTAGGGAGAAAAAAGTGTAAAATCGACTACACTTTGAGTATAATAGCGCAACAAGCCGAGGTGGCGAAATGGTAGACGCGTACGCTTGAGGTGCGTATGGAGCAATCCTTGGAGGTTCAAGTCCTCTCCTCGGCACGTTGGCGATCGTTAGGGCTGGGGCAGGTTTTCAGCCGCCAGTTAAACAAGCCAGAGTGATGCTGGACACCCTGTAAAACCACTTGGCCGCTTAGCTCAGTTGGTTAGAGCATTCGATTTACATTCGAAGGGTCGGGGGTTCGAATCCCTCAGCGGCCACAAAAAGCTAGTATAATAATGGTCTGTGTTGTGAGTGAGAAAAAGCCAAGTTAGCCAAGTTGGTCACGGCGCGTGTCTGAAAAACACGAAATTCAGGTTCGATTCCTGAACTTGGCACAGAAGAGGCGGTAAGTGAAAAATCAGCGGCCAGTTGCCATCTTAATCATACTGCCGATGAAGTTAATGATGAACTTCGTGGCATCGTACAGGAAAAGATTAAGCTGGCGAAGCACATCACGCTTTGTTTGGTGAGCGGCTTGATTGACGTTGAATTGGTTGTAACGAGATTGGTCTGTCATAATTGTGAATTATATCGTATATTAGCTCAATTAAAAATTAAAGATGGCATATAGATTGCGAGAATAGCTCAGTTGGCTAGAGCGCCTCCTTGCCAAGGAGGAGGTCGCGGGTCCGAGTCCCGTTTCTCGCTCATAATCGGAATTTTTGTGTTAATTTCCCCTTTTGGCCTGAAAATTAATCCCAAATCTGAATCAACCCAGACTTTCTTGTTTTTAAGGGTTAGCTTGGAAAAAAAGTTACGAGTGATGAGAGTCGAACCTGGGTTATAATCGGCATTATGACCAGTGGTATTGATCTTAGGCAATTAACCTACAAAAAGATAAAAACTGTTAAACGCTTAATCAAAGATAAAGAGTGGGAATTAGCGGCTTATTTAATGGGTTACATTTTGGAATATGCATTAAAGGCTGCCTCTTGCAAAGCTTTAAAATTGTCTGGATATCCTCCTGTGAGAAATAAAGGTGGAAAAGTGGATGGCTTTAAAACTCATGAATTCGAACAATTACTCATTGTGAGTGGACTAAATGATTTGTGGGGAAAAGTTAGCACTGATCCCTCATATGATAATTGGTCCACATTTACTGCAATGTATCCAGGGAATTGGACAGAAATGAGGTATGAAATCATTTCTAAATTTGATGAAATTACGACAAAAGATCTTGCTAAAAAGTTGTATGATAATACTGATAGCATCATAGAAACGATTAAAAAGAAAAAAAGATGGTAGATAAATTTAAAAAAATACTAGCTGAAATAGAAAAAGACAAAAAAGAAGTTTCTTTATTTGCCATTTTGAAAATGGATGAACTAACAGATAGATGGTCAGTTATCTTTAGTGCTAATGGGTTAGATGAGGAAACTAAGAGAAAAGAAGTATTTGAATATCTTGTTAATTTAATAATTAAAAATTTAGGAGAAGAAGATATTAAATCAATAGCAAGAGTTGGAGTATTTCCTTTAAGCAACCACTTGGTTCAAGATTTACTTAAATACAACAAAAATTTATCCATAAAAGAATCAACTCCTGTTAATGGAAATATAATCCATGAAGGTTATATTTTAGAATCCAACACCACCACATCTTTAAATTAATAATTCTTAGTCGATCCCCACGGCCTACTGCATTGGGACGATAATCTCAGCGCTACGATTTAGTGTTCAGTTAAAAAGACGCAATCGAATAATTGTCCAAACTGCCCCAAATCCATGCTTCCAGTTCATTTTTTTGCCTTCGGAAAAATCGCGACCGTAGTATGAAATTGGTGTCTCAAAAATACGTACTCCCCTTTTCAACAGTTTACAGGTAATTTCTGGTTCGATTTTAAAATCGTTCGAGCATAAATCAAGTTCACGCAGTAACTGAGTCGGGATAACTTTATAACACGTTTCCAGATCTGAAAGCGTGGTGTTGTAGAGCACATTTGTGAGTAGGTTCAAAAGTTGATTTCCAACTTTATGCCAAAAAAGTAAGTTCGCATGTGGCCCTAAAAAGCGTGAGCCGTACACGACAGTTGCTTGCTTGTTTTTAATTGGCTCCAACAGATACTTAATGTCGCGAGGATCGTACTCCAAATCAGCGTCTTGGATGAGGATATAGTTGCCTGTAACTTTTTTTAAACCCAAGCAGATGGCTGATCCTTTGCCCTCATTTTTTTTGTTGAGGAGTTTGATGCGTCGGGGATGCTGTTGCGCCAATTTTTTCAAAATTGTAGGAGTTTTATCGGTTGAGCCATCATTGACGATGATGACTTCATGAACAACCCTTTGTAACAAGATTTTTTTGACTGCTGCGCTGACTGTTTTTTCTTCGTTATAGACAGGCATGATGACCGAGAGTTTCATCACCCAATCCTAACATACTTTCGCGGGAGCGCAATTCTGGGAGGAAGGTAAGCACATGGTATGATTGCTGAGCACAACGTATGAATCCAGCCGTCCTTTTAGCATTAGTGACCTTTTTGACTGGGGTACTGGCGATTTATTTACAATCGTGGCTACGAGAAAAATCGGCAGAAGTCTCAAAGTATTCTGGGTGTTCTTTTTTAGTTTTGTGCTCTCGTGTGTATTGCTTCCCTTTGCTCCTCACAATATCTCAACTGCCCCGCTGGTGGGAATTATTGTCCAAGCATTTCTCGCGGTTATTTTAGTGATGTTCTATCTTGTTTTTCGGGACAAAATTACCAAACAGCAAGTAGTTGGAATTGTGACTGCGCTGGCTGGGATGGTGTTACTGACCATCTAAATAATCAATCTGGGGTTCAACTGTCAAATCTCGTAACACTTTAATGGATAATCCCTCTCGAGACATACCTTGCCAACTAAAGTATGCTTGTAAAGCTTGACACAATTGACTATACGGTAAGTCCAAAGTTGGGGCGATGTGAGTACTCCATCCTCTTCGATAATCTTTTCCTCTTTTCTTTCTATTAGGGTCTGTCCCATACGCTCTATCGATAACATACACATAGACGATTTGTCGATCTTGTAAATGATAGGTCTGCAGCGTTGGTAAAATAATTCTGTCAACTTGCTGGAAAAGAGCTTGACCAAAACCATTGCTTTCATACTGTGGGATAAATGTGTCTAGTTGAAAAGAAATTTGGACAACTTGATCCGAATACACAAAACTACGAAGACGTTTTGAGACATTAGTGGTATCTAGTTGAGTACAGAGGGTTAATTCTACAGAAGAGATTACTGTTTTCCCTTAATCTGTGACTCTCTTAATTGAGAGAACTGCTTTTTTTTCTGTTTGATGACTGAGTGGGCGCTCTTGTTCTCCTATGAGGAGAGATAAATTGAATCGACAATCATTTTCTCGTTCTGAAGGAGGTTGCTGATTAAAACGAAGACCAATAATAGGTTCACTTTCTTCTTGTCCAGATGATAAAGTTCGAGCACAAATTTTCCTGCATGCAGTTTCTATAATTCTCTGATTATGGGTGCGAACTTCTGTTTTAATTGAGTAATCAGGAATTTTCTGATCTGGAACTTTGAGGACTTCACCCGCCATTGGCTTTGCCTCTTGTTCCGTGAGCATCTATCGACATAAATCCTCTTCAAAATGTAAGAAACTCGTAAGAAATCCTAACATTGATTGATTATAAGTCAAGAATTTCTGTTATGCTTTAGTCATGGATAAAGATAATAGGAGTGGCAGTAAAGAAATGGTTCATGAAATTACAATCGAAAGATTTGTAGGTAAGTCAGAAATCTTGAGGTCAGGCATTATGGAGGAACTTCAAGCGGTAGTAGATACACAATTTAATGTTCTCTACGATAAAAGTGTTCAAGTCAGTACTGATTATCTAGAATCTTCGGCGCATTTAAATCAAGCGTTGGAAAGCTTACGTGCAGATTTGGATTTCCCACATTTGGCGAATATTATATTAAGAGTTGTTCGTTCGGGTGACCAACGAATACTTGGTTTTGGCATTACCCCTTTTTTTTACGTTGATGACTCTCGTTCTCAGATCCGTGTTGATAATACTTTTTTTGGAGTTCTTAAAGCTGAAGAAAAAAAAGGACTCGCTACTTTGCTTCTAAAAAAGGAGTTAGTAGACATGTATAACGCAGGAGTGATGACTTACCAAGTGTCTGTTTGGGAAGGAAGTGAAAATATTTATAAAAAATTAAGTATGCCCTATACGGCAACTTTTACTCCAATGGAGTATATTGATGAGAATGGCAATAAGAGTATAGAAAAACGCGATATCATTCTTACTGTCGATTTAAGTCATTTACCAGACCTACCCTGGACAAAGGGTTTAGTTTGAGTATTTGCTTAGAGCTGATGCGCCTCGATTTCGCTTCCACTGATTCGTTCAGCTGGTGGAATGAAACTGAGACCAAGGAAGTGATAAAAAGTTTTTTCGTCTTTGAATGTTTTCATTTGACCAGTGGCTTTGATCTTAATGCCATGTTCCGAGAGCGAAAAACCTTTTTTCAACGCATACTCACGCAGACGAATGTTATGTTCCTTGCTGCCAGTAAAATGTTGCAAGAAGCTCCCCCACTCTTCTGAGTTAGAAAGTTTTATATCAACTTGCCAATTGTTTTTTAGAATAATGCGAATGACGTTATCACCTGCGGCTAAAACCGTTTTGACATTGGGTAATTTTTTTATGTATGCTTTCATTTCCGCAATGTTAGTTGTGATTGCGCCCAGATCGATATCACCAACTGTTTGTGCGCCGCGCCGCAAACTCCCTAAAAACGTGACATCTGAAACATATGGCGATTGCTCAAGTGCTGTTTTGATTGTATTTGCGACGACGAGTGCTTCTTTGAGCGGTATCCGATTTGTGTTGTATTTTTGTTTCAGCGTAGTGATCAAATCTTGTTCACTTTTTTCGCCAAAGCCTTCGAGTTTTCTGACTTGACCGGCTTGTGCTGCGATGAGTAATTTTTCAATGGCAATGTCGGGATCAGTCAAATGAAAATGCTGTGCCAAGAGCAAGGCTTTCTTGGCGCCGATTCCATAGAGTTGAACTAAAGGATAAACGCCTTCAGGAATGTCTTGAACATATTTTTGAAAAGCTGGGATGTCACCTGTCACAAATAGGTTGGTGAGTTTTTGGGCAATGTGCTCACCGATGCCAGGCAAGTTATCCATCTGCTCAGCAAATTCTTCGGCAACAGTTTCTGGATGTGTTGTTTTGAGTCGAGCAAATGTATCAGCTAACTCGTTATTAAGCTGACTAATAACGACACCAGCTTCCTCATATGCGCGCGCGCGATATCGATCTTGTGGTTGTAACTTGAGCACTTGTGCAACGAAAGAAAATACTTGCGCTAGCTCTGCGTTCGTAATCGATGAAGAAAGGTGCAGCTTCATAAAAACCTCTTCAAGTACTCCTCTAACTTTTGGATCATTTCATTCGAACTAGAATAAATGAAGAAATTTTTTGTGATCTTGGAGAGTGATCCAGAAATAGTCTTTCCTTTTTGATATATACACACAATCGGTACCTGAAAAATATCTGCCCAACCAATCTCTATGCCTTGACCAGTTGATGGATACGAGACTTCGGCAACAACAATATCGCTGTTCTTTATATGTTCTTTGGTGATAACTTCAGGAAGATCGTTTTCTCTTGGAAGGAAAATTTCATGTTGTTGATGTAAGCTTGACGTTCGTAGAGGAAT